>CP065018.1:2610551-2920735 GCA_016700415.1 Flavobacteriales bacterium | reverse complement strand
GCGTAAGGTCGCGGTGCCATTGCTTGGGCAATACTTTCCGGTTGATGGCGGCAAGGATGCGGAATATGCGTTTGCGCAGAGACATCGGTCAGTGGTGTTGCAGGGCGCATTCATCCTGTGGCAGCTCCAGCTCGATCGTGGCGTGATGCACGCCCCTCCCCTTCAGAATCCGTCGGGCCGAGTTCGTCACCGTAGACCGTTCTGTGGCATCGAGGGTGTCCACCTCGAGGTGTACGGTGAGCACGATGTATTCGCCATCGAGCGTCCATGCATGCTGATCGTGGGAGCCCACCACATGAGGCAGGGCGCGCAAAGCTTCGGTGACGGCATTTTCATCGAAGCCCTCCGGCAGTCGTTGCATCAAAATACCCGTGCCCTTGCGCAACGTTCCCACAGCATTGTACAGCACGTACAGGTTGATGGCGATGGAGAGCAGCGGGTCCACGATGCCCAGCCCGGTGAACCGGATGATGATCGCGCCCACCAATACCGCGGCCCAGCCCAGCACGTCCTCCATCAGGTGCAGGAAGGCTCCGCGCTCGTTCAGTGAAGATCCGCCGTGCAGTTTCCACGCCGCGAAGCCGTTCATCGCCAGCCCGAACACGGCCAACAGGATCATCCCGTTGGCATGCGGGGCATGCACATCGTTGATCTTCGAGAGCGTGAAGCCCATGAGCACCAACGCACCGATGGCCAGCACCAGTGAGGTTAGCCAGCCGCCGAGCATGCCGTAGCGACCATAACCGTAGCTGTATTTCCCGTCGCGGCCGCGAACGGCCAGATGGCTCAGGTACCACGCAGCGCCGAGCACCAGCACATCGCCCATGTCGTGGAACGCATCGCTGAGCACGGCCAGGCTGTTGGTCCATAGCCCGCCAGCGATCTCAATGAGCGTGAAGGCCAGGTTGAAGAAGAACGCCAAGCGCAGATTGCTGGCGCCGCTGGCATGACTATGCCCGGCGTGCCCGTGGTCATGCGCGTGTTCGTTGGGCATGGCGCGAAGGTAGATGGCGTGTGATCGCGGCCACTCTTGAATTGTTGATCATTTCTGCGGACAACCCAAAACAACGACGCTCCGGAATGGCTATGTTTAGCTACAACAGTTGACGGATATTTTGCCGATCATCACATGAAAGCCATAGACCTGTTTTCCGGTGCCGGTGGTCTCACCCTCGGATTAAAAAATGCCGGATGGGACGTGGTAGGGGCCATTGAGTTCGACAAGTACGCGTTGGAGAAGGCACTGAAGCGGGTGGCGGCATGAGCATCTGTTGAACACGGGCACAGCAAATAATACCACCGACCCCGGAAGGGGTCACAGAAATTAGTTCATCCCCCACGCACCTTCTACCTTACCTGACCCCAACGGGGTCACAGCGGCATCATGTCCACCTACCTCAGCCTGCATTACCATGTGGTCTTTTCCACTAAAAACCGAGTGCCCTGTCTTGACCGGAAATGGCGAGATCAATTGCACAGCTACATGGGCGGAACGATAAAAGGTCTTGGCGGATTCCCACAGAACACCGGTGGCTGGAACGACCACGTGCATCTGCTCTTTGGGCTTAAAGCCACCCACGTCCTTTCAGATATCGTGAGAGAGTTGAAAAAGGCATCCACCGTCTGGTTGCGCGACGAGGTCGGGCTGCGGAATTTCCACTGGCAGGAAGGCTACGCCGCCTTTACCGTAAGCCATCGGGAGCGGGAGATGATAAGGAGCTACATCGATCGGCAAGAGGAACACCACGGCACACGGACATACAAGGAAGAATTGCTCAGCCTGTTGGCGGACCATGGTGTTGAATACGACCTCAAGTATTTTGTATGAGGCGGAACATATATTCGAATCCGCAGGTTGGCCTGCAACCCGTTGAAGGGTAGGCAACGGCACACATGATCAGCTGATCTCTTTGAACCCTTCGGGGTCTGATCCCATGGACCATTTTGCACTAAAGAAATACATTATCACACGGGACTATGGCTGGCTGCGACCCTTGCAGGGTCGAGACTTGCGCGCACGATCCTAATTTCTGCGACCCCTTCGGGGTCTCCGAACTTTGCCATCTTCCACCGCTAAAAGGCCAAGGTCTTGGCCAGCTTCTGAGCCTAACCCACCACCACACGCCCGGTGACCTTGGCAAAGGCCTTCTTCGCCTCTTGCAGCGCCACAAGCGTGCGCAAGGCCATGTCGATATCCGCCTCGTCAGTGAACTCCTTCAGTTGCTCCTGCTTTTCCTTGAGCATGCGGTCCACACGGCGTTCCTTCAACATGTTCAGGGCCTGATCCACGGCATCCAGCAGTTGGTCCCGTTCATGGGTGACGTGGATCTTGTGCTTGGCCTCCCAGTTGGGGCTGAGCGTGTGCCGCTCGGTGAGCAGGTCGATGCTGAGATTGCGCCACTCCTCCTTATCGTTGGCCACATAGCGGGCGGGCGCCACGGCCTCCCCCATCTTGTGGGCGAAGCTGTAATCGCGGTAGATGGCTTGGAACACGGGTTCATCGAAAGTGATGTCGTCCATGGCCATGGACTGGAACATGAACTCGGCCACGGAAAGCTCCTCGTCGGACGAAGTGCCGTCCTCTTCCTGCATCGGCACCGTTACGCGCTCATGGCCGTAAGCGATCAGCATGCGCAAGAGGTCGCGCTCCTGCGGCGTGGTGCCGAGGTCCTCCACCTGGGGCTGCGGCGCGGCGATGGCCGGATCCACCAATTCCTCGATCGGTGGGGCATCCCCGCCCAGGTGCTTGCGGTAGCCCTTCCGCAGCACCTTGTTCATCTCGCTCACCAGCGCCTGCTCGCCCACGTCGAGCATATTGGAGCACTGCTTGATGTAGAGCGAGCGCAGCACATGGTCCGGCACCAGCGCGATGCTCGCCACCAGCTCGTGGATGGCAGCGGCCTTGCGCACCGGGTCCTCCCCGGCTTCCTTCACCAACAGGTCCGTCTTGAAGACGAGGAAATCCTTGGCGGTCTCTTGGAGGAATGCCGTGATCTCGCTGCTGGAATGCTTGCGGGCGAAGCTGTCCGGGTCGTCGCCCTCGGTGAAGACGACCACCTTCACGTTGAGTCCCTCGGCGATGATGAGGTCGATGCCGCGCAACGAGGCCTTGATCCCTGCGGCGTCGCCATCGTAAAGGATGGTGACCGCCGGCGAATAGCGCTTGATCAGCCGCACCTGGTCCACGGTGAGACTGGTGCCGCTGCTGGCCACCACGTTGGCGATCCCGGCCTGGTGCAGGCTGATCACGTCCGTGTAGCCCTCCACCAACAGGCAGTTCTGCTGCTCCACGATCGCCTTCTTCGCAAAGGAGATCCCGTAGAGCGAGCGGCTCTTCACATAGAGCGTGCTCTCGGGACTGTTGAAGTATTTCGGGAGCTTCTTGTCGCTCTTCAGCGTGCGGGCCCCGAACGCGATGGGCTGGCCCGTGAGGCCGTGGATGGGAAAGGTGACCCGGCCCTGGAAGAAATCCCACGGCGAACCGTTGTCGCGTTGCTTGATCCAGCCCGCCTTCTCCAACAGGTCCGGCGCGAAGCCATGGGCGATGGCCGCTTTGGCGAAAGCATCACCCTTCTCCGGCACATAGCCCAGCTGGAACTCCTTGATCGTATCCTCACGGAAACCGCGTTCCACGAAATAGGCCAGACCGATCTGCTTGCCTTCCTCGGTGTTCCATAGCTGGTCCACGCTCCAGTTCAGCGCCCACTGCTGTACCACGCCGAGGCTTTCACGCTCGCTCTGCTCCAGTTGCTGCTCCTCCGACTGCTCCTCTTCCTCCAGCTCGATCTGGTAGCGCTTTGCCAACCAGCGGATCGCCTCCACGAAGGAGAGATGCTCCTGCTTCTCCAAGAAGGTGATGGCATCGCCGCTTTCCCCACAGCCGAAGCATTTGTAGATGCCGAGCTGCGGACTCACATTGAACGAGGGCGTTTTCTCGTTGTGGAAGGGACAAAGCCCGAGGTACCGCGGCCCCTTGCGCTTCAGGTCCAGGAATTCGCCCAGCACCTCCTCAATGCGGACGGTATCCTTGACCTGCTGGACGGAATGTTGCTTGATCACGGCGTAAGGGGAAGGCCCGAACTTTTCGGGACCGCGAATTTACCTAACCGCTCCTGCCCTATCGGGGATCGTTGATAACTGCCCCGCTGGTGTCATAGTGTGCCGTGCGTTCCAAGTTCCCTTCTTCATTGTAGAACTCCCAGCGGCCCACCTGTTTATCGTTGCGGTACTGGCCGGTGTAGTACATGGCGCCATTGTCGCGGAAGACGGCGGAGAGCCCTTCCAGCACGCCGTCGCGGTATTCATTCCGGCTCTTCACGCGGCCCTGGGGGGTAAAGCTCGTCCATATACCGTGGCGCTTGCCGTCCTTCATGTCACCTTCCATCCGCAGCCAACCTTCCGGGCTGTACACCTTGTCATGGCCATTGATCACTTTCACGGTATCCCGTGGATCGGAGCGGGTCTTTGCTCCTTCAGGCTTGTTCCCTTCCGCTTGATGGCCTGAATTCCCTGAGTTGCCGCCACAGCTAAGGACCGTCAAGGCGATCACAAGGATCATGATCTTCGGGAAAATGGTGCTCATTTGTTCCGTTCCACGGTCATTTCCAACAGGCCCTCCAGGGAATAACGTGCATCGGTGGCGGGCAATTGATGCAGAATTGCGAGTGCCTGATCGCGCTGTTCATACATCCGTCCGCGGGCATGGGCGATGCCGCCGACCTCCACCACCTTGGCCACCAAGCGGGCCACGGCCTTGTTGTCGGTGCTTTCGTGCTTCACGGTGCGCACCATCCATCGGCGGTCCTTGGCGTCCACGTGTTGCAGTGCAAAGATCAACGGCAATGTGAGCTTACCCTCCTTGATGTCGATGCCGGTGGGTTTCCCCACGTCCTGCCCGGCCCCGTAGTCGAACAGGTCGTCCTTGATCTGGAAAGCCGTGCCGGCATGTTCTCCGAAGCGGTGCATCAGGGCGGTCTCCTGCACACTGGCCCCGCCGGCATGGGCGCCGCTGGCACAGCAGGCTGCGATAAGGCTGGCGGTCTTCTTCCGGATGATGTCGAAATACACGTCCTCCTTGAAGTTGAGCCCCCTCGCCTTTTCCAGCTGAAGCAACTCGCCTTCGCTCATCTCGCGCACAGCGGTGCTCACGATGCGGAGCAGTTCGAACTGTTCCTTCTCCACCGCCAGCAGAAGCCCTTTGCTCAACAGGTAGTCGCCCACGAGCACGGCGATCTTGTTCTTCCACAGCGCATTGATGCTGAAGAAGCCCCGCCGCATGTTGCTGTCGTCCACCACGTCGTCATGCACCAATGTGGCGGTGTGCAAAAGCTCGATCAGCGAGGCCGCAGTATAGCCCGCCTCGTTGATCGGCCCGAATTGCCGGGCGCTCAGCAAGGTGAACAGTGGCCGCATCTGCTTGCCCTTCCGCTGCACGATGTAGTGCATCACCCGGTCCAGCAAAGCGACCTTGCTGCGCATGGCCTCGCGGAAGCGCCCCTCGAAGAGGTCCATCTCGGCGGCCACCGGACCGCGGATCTCCGCCATGGAAAGCGGGACCGCGACTTCGCGCACAGGGGATGCGGCGTTCATCCCGCAAAGATGGGCAGGCACGGGCGAAGAGCCGCCGGGAATTCCGCCCCGGAAGGTCAGGACCGGTCCGGGAGAACGCTCCGCCCCGTACATTCGGCACATGACGCGCCGTGTTCTACCCTTGTTTTTGGCATTCGCCTTGGCCTGTTCCGGGGGCGGTGTGATGGCCCAGACCGGCGGAAAGACCACGAAAGTGTTGCTGTACAAGGACCGGCTGGCCGCCCAATGGGATACGGTAAACTGCGTGAAGAACGTCCTCAAGATCAACCCGTTGTTGTTCTTGCGCGGTGAGATCCCCCTGTATTACGAGCGTGCCCTCTCCCACCGGCTCAGCGCCGAGATCGCCGTTGGCGTCACCTTCCGGAATTATTTAGGCGGCGGCTTCACCGGTGACAAGGCGGATGATTTCAGCGCTGGAACGAAGATCATCGCCAAGCCGTCGTTCCATGTGGGCCTCCGCTGGTACCTCACGGATGACATTGAACCACAGGGCATTTACGTCCAAGGCGAGTTCGCTTACTTGGATCATAGCAAAGACATCTCCAAGAAGGACAGCTCCGGGCATTTCACGGATGAGACCCTGCGCGACCAACGGCTGTACAACGATGTCCGCCTCTACTTTGGCTACCAGCGCTTGGCCAGCACCAACAATTGGCTTTTCGACGCATACTGCGGCCTAGGTTTCCGGAACCGCTCGCTCACCTTGGTGGATGAGCGGCTGGACCTAGCCGACCGCCGCTGGAGTTACTCCGTGGAGGAGACCCACGATAACGTATTGGCGGTGTTCCTCGGCGTGAAGATCGGCTACGGCTTTTGAACAGTTGAACAGCTTAAGTGACGATCATCTGATGGTTCCAACCGGAGCACCCATCAGCTAATCCTTTGTAACCGCCGACTTCATCACCCGTTCCCCGCCCTTCACCGCCGGCTCGTTCTTGTTGGCCAACTGTCCGCAGGCCGCGTCGATGTCACGACCGCGACTGCGGCGGATGCGCGTCGTGATGCCCTTGCTCTCCAAATAGTTCTGGAACTTCAAGGCCTGCTCGATCGGTGTGCGCTGGAAACGCCCGTCATCGGTGGCGTTGTACTCGATCAGGTTCACCTTGGCGTCCACTTTGCTGCAGAGGCGCACCAGATCACGCGCGTCCTCAAGCGAGTCGTTGAAGTCCCGGAAGAGGATGTACTCGAACGTGATGTCCTTGCGTGTGAGGCGCGTGTAGTGGCGCAGCGCGGAAAGCAGCTCCTCCAGGTTGTTGGTGTCGTTGATCGGCATCAGGCTACTGCGCTTCTCATCAGTGGCGGCGTGCAACGAAAGGGCGAGATTGAACTTGGCCCCGTCATCACCGAGTTCGCGGATCTGCTTGGCGAGGCCCGCAGTGCTCACCGTGATCCGGCGGTAGCTCATGCCCAGGCCGTCCTCCGCGTTGATGCGCTCGGCGCTGCGCATGGTGTTGGTATAGTTCAGCAGCGGCTCGCCCATGCCCATGTACACGATGTTGGTGAGCGGGCGCTTGAGATGCTCCTCGGCCAAGCGTGCGATCTGCACCACTTGGTCCACGATCTCGCCTGCGCTCAGGTTGCGCACACGCTTCAGCCTGCCCGTGGCGCAGAAGTCACAATCCAGGCTGCACCCGATCTGCGAGCTGACGCAGGCTGTGATGCGCTTTTCCGTGGGGATCAGCACACCTTCCACGATGTGGCCGTCCCATGTGCGGAAAGCACATTTGATGGTGCCGTCGTCGCTCTTCTGCTGCTCGGCGATCACCAGTGGGCGCAATACGGCTCGCTCGGCCAACTTCGCCCGGAAGTCTTTGGAAAGATTGCTCATCGCCTCGATCGAGGGCGCATGCGTCTTCCACAACCACTCCCACACCTGCGCGGCGCGGTAAGGCTTCTCGCCCAGCTCGGCAACGAGGGCTATGACCTCCTCCTTGGAAAGTTCACGAAGGTCGATGGGCTTGGCGTTCATGGTGCAAAGGTCGCGTTTTGTGCGGCCATTTACTTATCCCAATATGCGCCAACCGCGAAGTTGGAAGAAGTGGGCAGATGCGTTCACCACTGCGTTCAGTCCGAAATGTTGGTTGATCACGGAAGGTGGATCGGCAAGTCCATTGGACAGGGGCAGGTCCGACCCGGCCAATAGACCTCCACATCCCCCCACGCCAAAGAGGCACCTTGATGTGTCGCGATTACTTTTACCACACTTCACCACATTGGGACATTTGACCGAACGACCCTGACATGCGCTTAACGGCAAGCATCCTCCTATCGTTGCTCCTTAGCTGCGCTTCCTATGCACAACGCACCTTCGATGTGACGATCGCCGACAGCACCTACCACATGAAACAGTACTGGTTCGTGCTGTACACTAGCGGCGATGCGCCGCCATTGGACAGTGCCACTTCCGCGCTCACGCTGAAACAGCATTTGGAACATCAGGAAGAGCAGGCGGAACGGGGCTTGATACAAATGGCAGGGCCATTCGGTGATGATGGCGACTGGCGAGGGTTGCTGCTTTACGATTGCGATTCCCGTGAGGAGGTCGAAGGCTACCTCCGGATGGACCCGTTCGTGAAGGCCGGCCGGTTGAAGTATGAGATCCATCCGTGGTACGGCGCGGTCGGCACTACGCTCAAATAGATCATTCCTTTGTGATCAAGGCACCCCGCAAGGCGGTATAAGTGCTCACGGCCCCTTCTTCTTGTGCTTGGTCGTGCGCGTATAGGACTTCTTGCTTTTCTCCACCTTCTCCCGGAAGCGCCCGTCCAGCGCCCCTTGCTCCTTGCGCTCTTCACGCACGGCGGCTTGCTCGATCTGTAGGAGCTCTTTCTTGGTGATGCGCTTCTTCGCCATGACACTGCAAAATTGCGACACAACCACCTCGACAGTTGCATTTCCGCTCTCGCTGAAATTAGTTTTCGCTTCGCAAACCACAATAACATGAAAAAGTTCCTGAAGGTCATCGGCATTCTGTTGGCCGTGCTGGTGCTCATCATCATCGGTGGCCTCACCTACATCACACAGGCCCTTCCGGACATTCCGGTGCCTAAAGACCTGCATGTGGAGCTAACACCGGAGCGCTTGGCCCGGGGGGAATACTTAGCCAACCATGTAGCGGTCTGCATGGACTGCCACAGCACCCGCGACTGGAACAAATTCGCCGCACCACCGGAGCCCGGCACGCTGGGGAAGGGAGGCGAGATGTTCGACCAGACCATGGGTTTCCCCGGTAGTTTCGTGGCAAAGAACATCACCCCGTTCAACCTGAAGGGCTGGAGCGACGGGGAGATATACCGTGCGATCACCAGTGGGGTGGATAAGGATGGCCGCGCCTTCTTCCCGGTGATGCCCTATCTCTACTACAGCAAACTGGCGACGGAGGACGTGTACAGCATCATTGCCTATGTGCGTTCGTTGCCGTCCATCGAGAGCCACCCCGGGGATTCCAAGGCGGACTTCCCGATGAACATCATTCTGCACACCATCCCGGAACCGGCGCACCCCGTGCCGCTGCCAAAGCTCACGGACCCGGGGTACGGCGCGTACATCACCAATGCCGCAGGCTGCCGCGAATGCCACACCAAGCAGGAAAAGGGCAAGATGGTGGGCGAGCCCTTCGCCGGCGGATTCGAGTTCCGCTTCCCGAACGGCGCCACCTTACGCTCCTCCAATATCACACCGGATCCGGTGAACGGCATCGGCGAATGGGACAAGGCGACCTTCATCCGCAAGTTCAAGCAGTTCGCGGACAGCAGCTACGTGCCTGCCCCGATCGACTGGAAAGCAGGAGACTTCCAAACAGTGATGCCTTGGATGATGTACGCCGGCATGACCGAGCAGGACCTAGGCGCGATCTACGACCACCTACGCACGGTACCCGCCGTGGCAACGAAGGTGGAGTACTGGTCACCCGCCGAATAGCGGTTCACTGGTCGGCCCTCAGCACCATCGCGGCCTCCCGCATGGCGTGCGCGCGTTCCTTCCCCACATAGCGCTCCACGCTCGCATGAACGAGGTAGATCACCGGAGTGGACAAAAGGGCAACGACGAATTTATAGCTGTATGCCGTGATCACCAACGCGGTGCATTGCGCGAAAGGCATGCCCTTGAAGAGCCAGAACGCCACGTAGGTCACCACAACGCTGTCGATGAGCTGGCTGATGAGCGTGCTGCCGGTGGCGCGCAGCCAAATGCGCCTGTCACCAGTGATGCGCTTGAGCCTGCGGAAGATGCTCGCGTCCACAAGCTGCCCGATGATGAAAGCCGTAAGTGAACCGATGATGATGTTGTTGCCCTGCCCGAAGATGCTCTTGAACGCCGCCTGCATGTCCGGTACGCCTTGACCTGCGCTACTCGTCATCCACCAGCCGAGGTCCGGGGGCATGTGGATGGCGAACCACATCAGGACATACGTGAAGGCGATCAATCCCGCAGTGATCAAGGTGAGGAAGCGTACGCCGCGCACACCGAAGTAATCGTTGATCACATCGGTCATGATGAAGATGATGGGCCACGGCAGCACGCCCACGCTGAGCACGAAGGACAAATGATGCTGGCCCAACAAGGTGAAATCCGCCTTGTCGATGCCAAGCGCGGTCTCCAACTGGAAGAGTTTCACACCGATCATCTCCGCGACGATGGCGCTGGCCACAAAGAAGGAGCCGAGGATGATATAGAGGCGCGTGGCCTTATCGTTGAGTATCGCGTGGATCATGCGTTCACCTGCACGGGGACACCGACATGGATCGTCCCCATTTCAGCAAATGTCGCATTCATCCCAAAACGCACCTTGTTCCCCACGGAGCGAAAGGTGGCCAACGTTCGCAAGGGCTCTTTCGAGCGCTCGCCCGTTCGCTGGTCCGTGGTGATGATGACGCAACGCGCGCAGGGTTTCACGATGTTGAAGTGCGTCTCGCCGATGATGATGGTTTTCCAATCATCCTCTTGGAACGGCGCGCCGCCTGTAATTACGAAGTTGGGGCGAAAGCGGTCCATCCGCACCGGTGTTCCCAGCCGCGCATTGAGGTCGTCCAACGAGGCTTGCGAAATGATCAGGGACGGATAACCGTCGTTGAGCGCCACGGGGACATCGGCGTAGGTCGGGTCCGTGGTGCGCACCGTACTGTCTGGCATGTAGGCCAGTCGCACCGGGCGTTGCAGGGTTTCGCTGAACCATTGATGCATGAAAGCAGGGCCGAGCATCAGGTCTACATCATCGTCCCAGACTTTGGCCTTGACGCGTTCCGCCTCCTGAAGAGACCACGGTACATCGACCGTATTCCCATTCCGCACATCGGTGACACGGAACCCGTTACCGTGCGCTGCGCAATGCAGGCATGCCATGGCCTGGCATTCCCGTTGCGACAGGAACCGGCCATCGGGATCGATCAGCATCCAGCGGCGATCGTGCTCCAAACCTCTGTCCGTCAAGCGTATGTCCGGAACAGAAAATCCACCTAAGGATTTGACCGGGTAGATGTGGATGGAAGCGAGCGTGGTGGGCGATGTCATGGAAGAAGAACCGGGGTCAGCCTTACGGATCGAGGTCATCGCTCCCGCAATTGCCGGTTCACATTCAGGTCTTACTGAAGAGCGAGGCCATCAGAGCATCCCTGCTCAGGCTATGATGGACGGCGACATCACGCAATATTGCGGACAATGTCCCCACCTTCAGTGGGCGGTGTTCCGGGATAGTGATGTGATGGACACCGTTGCGGGAGGTCGTCAAACGAATATGGCTGCCGCTCTGTCGAGTGACCTCATAACCCAGTTTCCCAAGGGCGGCGATCAACTCCCTACCGTCGAGGTCGCGTGGAATCCTCATGCAGCGAACACCACTTCCTTCACCATGTGTAAGCGCACCACCTTCGGGCGCTCGCTGTCCTCAAAATGGCAGATCAAGGCATCGCGGACATTTGCCTCCAACTCCTTAAGGTCCGCACCATCGGTGAAAATTGAATGGTCCAATGCCTTGGCCTCCAAACCGCCTTCGGGGGATTCCTCAACCAGAAAAATGATCTCTTTCATGGGTATGGCCTTGTGCTGTAAAGATAGGGGAACAAGAGGCTCTGCCTTTCAGTGGAACACCCAATGACCCGCATGAGTTTGAGCGGAGTGCTGATGGAAGCGATCGTGGTCGGCATCATGGCGCGGTCCGCACCACACGTACCATGCGATCACCCTGCGGTGTCGTGATCACCAAGTGATACACGCCGACCTGCTCAGGAAGTTCGCAACGCCAGCCATCGCCGTGTCGCGATGTTCTCAGCGGCACACGCTTGCCCCCGGCATCGTAGGCGATGACCTTGGTGGTCTCCGGCATGGTGATCAGCACGAAGCCGTCGCGCGTGGGATTCGGGAAAACCTGTGCGGCGATGTACCGTGCAGCGTGGATACCCGTTCCGATATCCGTCAGCGAATCCGTCGCCATCAGGTCCGGGGTGCCATCGGCATTGTCATACATCGTGCGGAACGTGTCGATCCGCGGTCCGTGGAGGTTGAACATCTCCGAATTCCACAAGGGCGGCACCTGCTGGTAGAACACTTTCGTCGTCACATGCACCGCCCCCGCGTATCCGTTGGTCGCGATGTGGTAATGGACGATATCGCCGCCATTGCCCTCCACACCGCCGGCATCGTGGTTGAAGTCCGGGTCGGTCAATGCCCGGCCCGCGATCGCCGTGGTGTCATAGCTGAAATGTGAAGTGCTGTAGCCGATCGGCACAAGGCGGTTGTCCTTCACCCGTATCGCCGCGCGATTGAGGACACGGGTCACATCACCGTTCACGTCCCCCATCACGAACTCATAGATCTGCACTTGGTCGCCCTGGGTGATCACATCGTGGTGCGGCTCATAGTCCGCGTCGTGCCCGTACACCTCGTAGGTCCCGTCCCATCGGCCGCTTTGGAAGAGGGTGTCGCCGGTGGCGGTGAGCGCGATCACTTGCACGAACGCACGCCGGTTCGGGAAACCGCTGGGGATCTTGTGGCCGATGATGTTGGTGAGGTGTACGTCCACGAAGACGGTGTCGTCCGTGCGTTCCGCGACCTCCGTATGCAGTTCCAAGGCATGTTCCAGCTGGTACTGGGTGCGTGCGATGGTACTGTCGAACTGGGCGGTCGTGGCCGGGATGCCCAGTGTGCTGATGTGGCTCTTCATCAGCTTCAACATGAAATTGCCGCCGCCCGCGAGGTGGTGTTTGCCGAAGGGCGATTGGCCGCTCAGGAAGATGTACTCCGATGCCAGCACGATGGAGTCCTGGATCCGTGGCATGTGGCAGCTGCGGCAGTTCTGCTCTGTTCCGAAGTAGATCGAATTCTCGTATTCCTGCCACATGGTCTGCTCGTAGAAATACCCTCCCGTAAAGTTGCCTTCGAGGTCCAAGGTCCTGTTGATCGCCGTGTGACATCCGGCACAGACACGGCCGTCGAGGATGTGCGAACCTTGGTCCGGCGTAAAGCCCACGAAGTACTGCATGATGTCCGGGTTGATCTGGTCCTGGGTGTACGGCCCCCAGACACGTGCGCTGTCGAAATGCAGATCCCCGGAAAAGAAGCGCCCCGCCGAATCCGGGTTCTGCATGTGGCAGGCCAAGCAGGAGACCCCGTCCTGTGCCATCACGCTCGTATCGTACTGTGCCAGGGTGAAGGGCGGGTTGCCCAGCATCTTCTGCTCAAAGACCGCTAACGGAGCATGGCACTTCATGCAGTTGTGCTCGATCGCCTCCTTGTGCCCGGGGTATACCAGGCCCTCGTGCTCGACCTTGGCTAAGAAGAAGGGGTCGCGCGCGCTGTTCGCCATCATGCTGCTGCGCCAGTCGTCGGTCACGTTCACATCCTCGCCCTCCCCGGCCACCATGGCGATGCCCAGCGAATCGTGCCCATGGCAACCGGAGCAGCGCCCCGCCGTGACGAAATAAGTGCCGAATTGCACATCGAGCCCTTGGATCTGTTCGCGGAGAATGGACAGCTCCAACGGGCTGTGCGGGCCCTTCACGGGGGTGGTCGCAGCGGACCAGCCTACGAGCAACAGCACCAAGACGCCCAGCCCCGTGATCACACGGAGCTTTTTAGGGAAAAGGGAGGAACGGCGCATTCCGGATGGCGAAGGTATACGTGGTTGAACCTGAAATGTGTCGTTCAGGGCCGGATCGACCCCGGACCTTTTCCTGAAAGAACCACGGATGAACACGGATAAAGAGTCACAAGAGCAGAGGTTCAACAGCAGGGCACGCAACGAAATACTCTACCTGACAGAAGTCCCCGCAAATGTGACTGTCCGCATGCATCCATGATGTGCTCCCCATCCGAGTTCATCCGTGTCCATCCAGGGTTCAAACCCGGAGCGGACATTGACGCACTCATCACTTTCCCGCACACCATCGTTGATGCTTCCACGTTAGGTCCGAGCATGGATCACGGCACGCTTCTACTTTTGACCGCATGATCGTCCGACCATCCCTTCCAACCATTACCGGCAACCGCCTGCTCCAAGTGATCTTGCTGGCCGTGGGGCTCACTACCATCACCCCCGCCCAAGCCCAGACGGTGCTGCCCTATGTAGACCATTGGGACAGCCTGAAGACGGTGAAGAAGAGCGAGGGCCTGATGGTGAACGGACGCGAATGGGGAGAATGGAAATTCTGGGACACCCAAGGCCGCCTGACCGAAAAGAGCGACTTCAAAAGTGGCGAACGTGACGGCCACGTGGTGATCTTCTACGACAATGGCAAGGTGCAGCATGATGGTTGGATCCACCAGGGCAAGCAGGACAGCGTGATGCACAGCTACTACCGCACCGGACAGGTGATGGAGGAAGGCAGCTATGTGAAGGACGTGAAGGACAGCCTCTGGAATTACTATTACCCGGGCGGGCACCTCCTGTTGACCGAACGTTGGGGCAAGGGCATCTGCCTGAGCCTCGACGCATGGGACCGCGACAGCACGCAGACACTGAAGAAAGGGGAAGGGTTGATCCGGACCTACTACCCCACCGGCGATACCGCCGAGGTGAGCCATTACCATTTCGGCGTACATAGTGGGGAGCAACGTGAATATTGGCCCGCTGGGAACCTGAAGGCCAAAGGTCTGTGGCTCGGAGGCGTGAAGCACGGGAAATGGGACCATTGGTATTCCAAAAGCGTTCATGAGCGGAGTGAAACATGGAACAAGGGCAAGCTGGACGGCCCCTTCACAGCGTGGTTCACGGATGGCAAGGAGAATGTCGAGGGCTTCTACCGGGAAGGGAAAAGGGACAGTACCTGGACCTGGTTCACCGCCACCGGCGACCGCGACATGCTCGGCCATTTCAAGAATGACCTGCAGGACGGGCTCTGGAAATATTGGTACCCCAATGGGCAGCTAAGCTCCACCGGGCTCTACCGGGCGGACAAGCAGGAAGGCGAGTGGCTCTACTACTACGATGGAGGCCAGAACTGGAAACGCGGCACCTTCAAGAACGGAGAGAAAGACGGCCAGTGGACCACCTGGTTCGAGAGTGGCCAGAAACTCCAGGAAGGCAATTACGTGAACGGCAAGGAGGAAGGGGAATGGAACAGCTGGTTCGAGAACGGGCAGCAAAAGGACAAAGGCTCATTCAAACTGGGAGAGATGGACGGCATCTGGCAAGGCTGGTTGCCCGACGGCACCCAGATCTATATGGCCACCTGGAAGGACAACACGAAGAACGGTCCTTGGAAAAGCTGGTTCGACAATGGAAAACCGAATGAGGTGGGCAGCTTCGCGGACGGGTTGAAGAGCGGCAACTGGCAGGTGTACAATGTGCGCGGCGTGCCTGTGAGCGAGGGAATGTACGTGAAAGGCACCCCGAACGGCCCATGGACCTACTATGACGATGCCGGGGTCAAGCAACGGGTGCAAGGCTTTGTGAACGGCGCTCCGGAAGGCAAATGCACCGTGTATGACCGAAGGGGCCGCATCGTTCAGGAGATGAACTACAGGAACGGCCGACTGGACGGCACCATGACCAGGTACGACGGCACGGGCAAGGCGGTCTCCACGGTGGAATATGAGGATGGGGCGGTAAAGCGTGCACCTCCACCAGCTGTAGGGAAGCAGAAGAGGCATCGGTGAGATCGCAGTGTGAGCAGGATCATACGATCAACTGAACGTGAGAAAGCCCCGGCTGTTCGCCGAGGCCTTGCCACCTGTCCGTTTTGAGCCCCGTCAAGAGGGAAGCACCAGTGCCATGTTCATCGGTAGCCGTTGATGTAAGCGTTGGCGATCAGCTCGCTTTCCCTTACCAGCCCCTGCACGATCTCCCGGATCAGCTCATCGAGCTGTTGGTCCGAGTACCGCTGCAGGTCGTTGTACACATGCGACTTGCGCTTGCTGCTCTTGATGAAGGCTATCTTGTCCTTCTTCGTCATGGCACTTTCAACGGCAGCTCGTGGCAAAAGGATCCATTCCGGTGAAAATTTTCCTTCCGTACCCGTCGGCATTGAGCATTTCAGCCTTGCACGTGGCGGAATACCCCACCGCCGCACCAAGCTTTGACCGGATGCAGGGTCAGGCCATGGCCACGGGCCGCATGCGCAAGGCGAACAACAGGCGCAAGGCGTGCAGGTAGCGTTCCACATCACCGGCCATCATCATGCGGGTGGCGGCGTTCATCAGCTTTTGGGCACGTTCGGCATTGGGTTTCATCGGGGATGGGAATTGGTTTGCTCACCCCAAAGCCAATGCCATGCCAAACCCCGGAAAGTCTTGTCCCTGCTGGATGTCGGCGAGAATTTCAGGGGCTTCCCCTCTTCGGGCTTCCATGGAAAGCCTCCCCGCCCTACATTTGGCGACGATGCATCGCGGCGCCTACCTAGTTGGTGTGGCCGGAGGCAGTGGATCGGGGAAGACCACCCTGGTACGCGCCCTCCGCGATCTGCTCCCCCCCGAAAGTGTGTGCATCGTATCCCAGGACGACTATTATCTGCCCATCGAGCAGCAGGTGAAGGATGCCAACGGCAAGGTGAATTTCGATCTGCCCGGCGCGCTGGACCTTGATCTGCTGGCCGAAGACCTGCGTTGCTTGGCCTCGGGAGAAGCGGTTTACCGCCAGGAATACAACTTCAACATGGCCACCGAGCCCCGTTGGATGGAGATCCGCCCGGCGCGCGTGATCTTGGTGGAAGGTCTTTTTCTTTTGCAACATCCCGGCCTGCGGGAGCTGTTCGACCTGAAGGTGTTCGTGGAAGCCAGCGAGGAGATCCAGCTGAGCCGCCGTACCGCACGGGACGGCCGTGAACGCGGCTATGCCATGGCCGACGTGCTGTACCAGTGGGAGAACCACGTGATGCCCGCCTACCGGGAGCACCTCCTTCCCTATCGCAACCATTGCGACCTGCACGTGGTGAACGAGAGCAATTTTGAACGGGCGTTGGGCGTGCTGCGGGATCACCTTATGCACAAGACCGGCGTGCCCGAATTCGAGGCCCTTTCGGCGTGAACGGAAGTTTGGTCGCAGACCGTCCTACGCCGAAGCGGCTACGCCCAGGCGAGGGCGCAGAGGGAGGCGCGGAGAATGCCAAACGTGAGCTATGACGCGTGTTTGTCGGTCGCCAAAAATCGTCAGCGATCAACCTGCGTAAAGCCCGTTCTGGCGGATATACGCCAGGACCTTCGGGTCCAACAGCCCGTCCACCGGGTGCCAGTTCCTGAGCCGCACGCGGATGCCGGTGGAGGAGACGGGGGTCTGCGGCGCATCGGGCACAACGGTCACGGACGGGTGGTAGAGCAGGTCCGCCTGGGCGAGGTGTTCTTCCAGCCCGGGGCGCGGATAGACCAGCACGGGTGTCTTCTCCAACATCAGCGAGGCATCCTTCCATTCGTGCAGGGAAGCCAAGTTGTCGCTCCCGATGATGAGCGAGAACCTATGCTGCGGCCAGCGTTTGCGCATGAAGGTCAACGTGTCCGCCGTGTAGTTCGGCCGGGGCATGTCCAACTCCAGCCCGCTGGCGCTGAGGCCTTCCAAACCTTGCACGGCCAAGTGCGTCATGGCCAAGCGGTGCTTCTCCGGGCTCAACTTCCTGTCCTGCTTGAACGGGTTCTGTGGCGTGACCACCAGCCAGACCTGGTCCAAGCCCTGGTGCTCCCGCATGTACTTGGCCAGCAGCACATGCCCCAGATGCGGTGGGTCGAAGGAACCGAACAGGCAACCGATCTTCATGCGCTCAAGAATCCGGATACGGCCGAGTATGCTTCTTCACAGGCAAGCTGCATATCGTCATTGATCACCACCTGGTCATAGTGGACGGTGAAGGTGAGTTCGTGAGAGGCTTTGTCCATGCGGACCCGCAGTGATTCCGGAGTTTCAGAACCGCGTAACAGCAAACGCTGTTCCAATGCGGCGATGGTAGGCGGCGAGACGAAAAGCGACAGCGCGTTCTCACCGAAGATCTCCTTCAGGCGAAGGCCGCCCACTACGTCCACATCGAAAATAGGGTATCGCCCGTCCTTCCAGATGCGCTCGATCTCGCTGCGCAATGTGCCATAGAACCGGCCGGGGTAGACCTCCTCCCATTCCACAAAAGCGTCCGCAGCGATGCGCTTACGGAACTCCTCGGCGGAAAGGAAAAAGTAGTCGTGGCCATCACGCTCGTAATCCCGCTTGGGCCTGCTGGTGGCTGAAACGGAGAAATCCAGATCAAGGTCGCGCCCCAGCAGATGCCGCACGATGGTGGTCTTCCCCGCGCCGGACGGTGCCGAGACGATGATGCATTTGCCCTGTTCCGTCGCCATCCTCCTCACAGCACGTTCAGCATCTGCTCCTTGATCTTCTCCAGCTCGTCTTTCATCAGCACCACCCGCTTCTGCATTTCCGCATCGTTGCTTTTGGAGCCGAGCGTGTTGATCTCGCGCCCCATTTCCTGCGTGATGAAGCCGAGTTTGCGGCCTTGGCATTCCTCCTCTTCCATCGTCTTGAGGAAGTAGTCGCAATGGGTGGCGAGGCGTAGCTTCTCCTCTGTCACGTCCATTTTTTCCAGATAGAACACCAGCTCCTGCTCGAAGCGGTCCTGGTCCACCTTCGCCTGAAGCTCTTCCAGCCGAGCAAGGATGCGCTCCCGGGTGCGTGCGATCCGGCCGCTGTCCATCGCGGTCACTTCGGCCAGCAGGTTCGTGATGTTGTTGGTGCGCTGCTTCAGTTCGGCGTGCAGCTTGGCACCTTCGGCGGCCCTGAATTCCTCGTAAGCGGCCCAGGCCTGTTCCACCAAGGTAAAAACGGACTTCCACTCTTCGGGGTCGAACTCCTCCTTGGCGGTGGACATCACGTCCGGCATGCGGAGCACCACGGCCAGCAGGTCCGTGCTGCTTTCCGGGGCGACCGTATCGGCCACCTTGCGCAGTTCATCATAATAGGCTTTGATCACCTCGGCATTGAAGGTGGTCCGCTTGTCGACCTTCGTTCCTTCGGCGCCCACGTACAGATCGGCCTTGCCGCGCACCACGCGCTCCCCGGCCCATTGCCGCAATTCCGTTTCCTTTTCGCGCCAAGCTCCGGGCAACTTCACCTGCAGGTCCAGCTGCTTGCTGTTGAGCGACCGCAGTTCAACGGTCACCTTCTTCTCATTCACTAAACCTTCGGCGCGGCCGAAGCCGGTCATGGAGCGCAACATGGGCCGCAAATGTAGCAGGCTTCCCGCAGGGTCCTCTCGGGCGATCCTGCGGGAACGATGAACGCGGATGCCCCGGTTCGAAAGCCCGGTTCACGGTGATCCCGCAACGCTCCTTTTCTCCCTTCTTCCCACCAACCACACCCCTACGAAAATGCACGCCGCGCTTGTGAACTGCGGCCAACCCAGGCCGAGGTCGCCGTCCATCACGACGTATGCCGTTAACAAGGCCAGTACGGGCTGCAGATAAATGAAGGTGCCCGCCACGCTGGGCTGTACCACGCGGAGCGCCCATGTGTTCAGCAGGTAGGCCACGAAGGTCACCATCACCACCACGAACGCCAGGCCGCCTATCTGTGGCCAGGTGAGACCGGGCCAATCCACCACGGAAAACTCATGCAGGCCGAAAGGCACCACGATCACACTGCCCACCAGGAAGCACCATGCCATCACGGTCACTGCGGAGTACTTCGACATCAGCGGCTTCACCATCACCAGAAAGATCGCATAGGAGCTGGCGTTGATGAGGATGAAGAGGTCGCCGAGCATGGTGGCACCGTCATTGTGCGCGGTGCCATGGAAGATCAGCATCAATGCGCCGACCGCGCCCAACCCCACGCCCAGCGCCTTGTTCCTTGTGATCCGCTCCCCGATGAGCACGCCACTGAGCACCAGCACGAGGATCGGCGTGGCCACCATGATGATGCTGGCATGCACGGGCGAGGTGCGCATGAGCCCGTGGAAGAACATCAGTTGGTTGATGGCCACCCCTGACACACCGCAGAGCACCAACCGCTTCGCATCGCTCCAGGCCACGCGTTCCCGCTTGAGCAACCACATCGGCCAGAAGAGGAGATTCGCGCCCGCAACGCGGAGCAGAATGAGGCCGGAAGGCCCGATCACGCCCGGCATCAGGCCTTTCGCCACCACGTAGTTGATGCCGTAAAGCAGATTGACGAAAAAGAGAGCGGCGAGCGCGAGGGAACGGCGGTCGAGCGGGGAAGGCATGTGGAAGTGTGGCGGAAGCAGGGCGCCAGCGAATATCTTGGCCCCGTGGCAAAGGTGGTGCAAGAAGAGCTGGGCATCGACCCGAAGGATGAGCGCGAGGTGCGGCGTTCGTTCCGGGCGTGGCGTTCGGTGCTGCCCATCCTGTTCGGACTTTTTGCGGTGGCCTTTCTCCTGTGGCATGAATTGCATGAGGAGGGCTTTGAGCAAGTGGAGGCCGGCACCGGCAGCTACGCTTGGACGGATGCCAACCACAACGGCGAGGTGGACCTCGGCACGTCGGCGGAGTTCGTTCCTGCGGTACACGGCGGCTACCGTTTGATGAGCGGTATGGAGCGCTTGCGCAGCGTCCATCTCGCGCCTTGGGGCCTGTTGCTGCTGTTCGGCGCGCTGATCGCCAACGGCCTGCGTGACTACGGCTACATCCTGCGGCTGCGCATCCTCACCGACGGCGAGTTCGGCTGGAAACGCTCCTTCCAAGTGATCGCGCTCTGGGAATTCGCCACTGCGGTGGCCCCTGCGGTGGTGGGCGGCACCAGCGTGGCGATCTACGTGATGGCCAAGGACGGTACCCCGCTGGGGCGCAGCGCCGCGATCGTGCTGGTGACCGCCATGCTCGACGAGTTGTTCTTCCTCGTGTTCGCACCGGCGGTGTTCTTCCTCGTAGGCATGGACAGACTGTTCCCGCCGGAACTGGACGAAGCGATGTGGGGGCTTCCCGTGCAGGCGCTCTTCTGGATCGGTTATGCATTTATCGCGGTGATGAAGATCACCGTGTTCTATTCCGTCTTCTTCCGGCCCCGGGCGATCAAGCTGTTCTTGGTGAACCTCTTCAAGCACCGCTGGATCCGCCGTTTCCGGCCGCACATGGCCGAAGCCGGCGACGATCTCATCGCGGCCAGCGATCAGTTCAAGGGCAGGTCGGTCGGCTTCTGGCTGAAAGCGATCGCGGCCACTTGGTGCTCATGGGGCGCACGCTTCCTCGTGCTCAACCTCATCGCAGCGGCGTTCTTCAATGTGAGCGACCACTTGCTGATGTATGCACGCCAGATCGTGCTGTGGGTGATCCTGCTCATCAGCCCCACGCCCGGTGCGAGCGGCGCGGCGGAGTTCGCCTTCGTAGGCTTTATGCGCGACCTGCTTCCGGCCGGGGCGATGCTCGTGGTGGTGGCCTTGCTCTGGCGCTTGTTCACCTACTACCTCTATCTCTTCGTAGGGGCAGCCGTGGCCCCGGGCTGGTTGCGGCGCACTGGAAAGCCCCGCCCTGACTGACATCCCGGTTTTTTCGGCCAAGTGCGTGCATTTCCGGTGCTGATCCACCAACTTTGGGGCATCGTTCAGATCATCGCCCCATGTCGGACCCGGCCTCGGCCTTAGCACCTATGATCCATGACCAGCCCGCCACCGACGGGAAGGCGCTTCGGTCCTTCGGCCATGTGGAAGTACTGAGCATCAAACGCCGCTCGCGTAAACATCCGGAGCTATTGCTCTTCAAAGGCTCCCCCGGCTCCAAGCACAGTATCGTAAAAAGCGCCTTGATCACCATCGCGGAAACCCCGGATCTAACCCCGGCACCTTGGTTAGACAAGGAAAAGGGGCGTCTCCATCTGTGCTATCCGAGCCAGGAACATCCGGAACTGGCGGCCCTGCTGAAAGATCCCGGAGCCTACTTGTGCTATTTCTGGATCAGCTCGGACGGTGCTCAGAGCCACGCTTGGCTGTTGAAGATCCGCTGAGCAGCGGTCACTCCCAGAATACGTCCTCCGGCTTGCCTCCCTTGGCCTCCTGCTGGGGCAGGTCCGCATGCGCCCGCTCAATTTCCGCGAGCTGCTCCGGCGTAGCCGCCTTCTGGATCAGGTTGAACAGATGCCGTTCCTCAAAACGGATGTGCGCCTCCAGTTCCTCCTCGACCAAAGCCACGGCCACCACCGCATCACTGTTGCCATTGATCAACCGCTGTAGGCGCCGGTGCTCCGCCATGGCCTTGCGCACGCCGGGATGATCCATGCCGAGGACGGGGAACAGCACGCTTTCCTCGATGTTGAAATGAGGTTTGAGCTGTTCCCGGAGAAAACGTCTGCAATAACGGCGTATGCGGGCGGGCGCCACGCCTTTCGCGGTGCCCGCCCTGATCTTCCAGCTCAGCAGGAGCCCGTCGTGGTGCTCACGGCTGATCCCCTGTAGTTCAGGAAGTCGCTTAATTGGCGACATGCGCCAAGCTCCTCTCCAACGCTATCGCACGGGGGAACATGATGTTGTTCTCCAAGTGAATGTGCAGGTGCAGGTCCTCCTCGAACTCTTTCAGCATGCTGAAGGCCGTGGCATATGTGGCACATCCGTCCGCTGGCGGGGTGAAGCTGTCACTGACGGCACCCATGCGTTCGAAGCGCTCGCCCTCGGCGACGTGATCCTCCATCATCATGTTAACCGGGTTCTCCACCGTTCCGAAGTGCGGTGTCTTGAACGGCTCATTGCTACGCTCGCTCTTGGCCAGGTTGCGCACGAAGGGGAAGAGCACCAGCTCCTCCTTTTTCATGTGTGAGGCCATGGCCCCCACACAAGCGTTGAACTCATCATTGATCGTGAACAGCTCCGGATGGCGCTCGCCATGCACCCTGCAGAGCTTGGCCAAGTACTGTTGAATGATCGGTCCGCGCTCCTCCACGTACCGGTGGTGTACCGTCTCCACATGGTCCGCGAGCTGGTCCAAGGGCCAGGTGCGGGCATCGTCACCGCTCTTGGCATCACGGGCCAGAAGTGTGGTGATATCCTCGGCCAGTTTGTTCTGGTCGATGTTCTTGTTCTCGCAAACTTCCTGCACGGAGCGGCCGCCCTTGCAGCAGAAGTCAATGCCGTACTTGGTGAGCACGGCCGCCGCACGATAATCCTCGGCGACGATGGACCCCACGGTCCGTTCGGGTGTGATCTTCATGATCGTGTGTTTTGGTCGTTGATCGCCGGGTCCCCGGCGCGGGTTGATAGGCGTGAGAATTGTGCGACGCCCAGCGCGGCCAGCGCAGTGACCTTCACGGCCTCCACTGCGGTATTCACCGTCCGAAGACCGGTGCCTGCACCGCTCTGTCCATGGAACACCAGCAAGGCGTCGGCGTCCATGGCCGGTTGAAGCCAAAGGGTCTGGACGGCGAGCAAAAGCAACGGGACCGCGACCAGGGCGAGCATGAGCATAGAGGACTTGCCCAAGAGCAGATCGGCCACAATGGCCAAGGCCAGCACCCACTCCACCCGCAGCAACGCGGGTAGCAGCTTCATGTCGATGCCCGCACCCACGGGAAGGGAAACCCCGAAAGCGCGGTACTTGAGCCAGGAGGCCATGAAGGCGATCCCCACAACGAGCCCAAGCCACGTGAACACCGCGACCAGAGCGACCGGATGCTTCACCACCGTCATCAGCGGACGGGTGTGGTACCAGCACGCGCGTGCTCGGCCATTCTGAATTGGAACATCTGCGCCATCATCACCGAGCGTTGTTTGGCCTCCTCGGTCGTGGGACCTTCAAAAAGATCGCTCAACGTACCGTGGAAAAGCTGCAACCAACGGTCAAAGTGGCGCTTATCGATCGGAAGCTTCGCGTGTGGCAGAAAAGGGCTTCCGTTGTAGGTGTGCTGCCCCAAGAGGATGGTCTGCCAGAAGTTGTAGAGCTTGGCCAAGTGCTCCGGCCAACGGTCCTGGATGGTATCGTTGAAGATGGGGCCTACCAGCTCATCCAAGCGGGCGCGGCCATAAAACGTGTCCACCAAGAGGCGAACGTCCTCGATCGTCCGGATGTCACCCTTTTCGCGCGGCTGCCCAGAGGCCTTTTCCGGGGGGGTGTTGTCCATGTCCGATCCGTCCTTCAAAATGAGGGTGCAAGTTATCCGGCCCGGAAACGGTGCATCCTGACGATCATCAGGATTCCTTACCAATAAGCGCTACCCGCCTGAGTAGACGTTGAAGCGCTCCCCGGACAGGAAGCCGACCAGCGTTAGCCCTCCTTTTTTCGCCAGCTGTACGGCCAATGAAGAAGGTGCGCCCACGGCGGCCATCATCGGAATTCCGGCCATGAGGCATTTCTGAACGAGCTCGAAGCCGGCGCGGCCGCTTACGAGGAGTTGGTAGTTGTCAGTTGTCAGTTGTCCGGGGCCGATCCCCGGCTGGGAGCGCGTAGACAGCAACAAGGCTCCGATCACCTTGTCCACGGCATTGTGGCGGCCCACGTCCTCCCGCAGGATCAGCAGCTTACCCTCGCGATCGAAAAGTGCGGCCGCGTGGATGCCTCCGGTATGCTTGAAGACGGTCTGCGCTTCGCGCATGCGGCCGGGCAGTGCGGTGATCACCTTCGGATCGATCGGTCCGAACGGGGCAATGGGCCGTGCGCATTGCGTATGCACGGCGCCGATGCTGGTCTTCCCGCATACACCGCAACTGCTGCTGGTGTAGAAGTTGCGCTGCCACTTCGCAGGCTCTATCTCAACGGCCGGATGAAGTTCCACACGCACTACGTTGCCCCTTTCCTCTTCCTTCACGTTCTCGCACGGTACCACGCGCAGCACTTGGGACATGTCCGTGACAAGGCCTTCGGTGAAAAGAAATCCCATCGCCAGCTCCTCATCGTTCCCCGGCGTACGCATGGTTACGCTCAGCTGTATCTCCTTGCGGTCCTCCTCCGGGCCATGGCCAAGGCGGATCTCCAAGGGTTCTTCGCTGACAAGGATATCATCGGTCACTGTAGCCGAACCATGTTCGACGCGTGTGATCTGTATAGGAGACACTGGTGTGCGCATCTTCTTCACCCCTTCTTTCTCCAGCACGTCACCATATGGTCGTCCACCATGCCGCAGGCCTGCATGAACGCATACACGATGGTGGTGCCCGTGAATTTGAAACCATGCTTCTTCAGGTCGTTGCTCATGGCATCGCTTTCGGGCGTGGACACAGGCACATCGCTCATCTGCTTCACCCTGTTCACCTTGGTCTTGCCGTGTACATGCTTCCACAAGAAGCGATCGAAAGAGCCGGGGCCGTCCTCCATGATCTTCAAATACGCCTGTGCATTACTGATGGAGGCCATGATCTTGGAGCGGTTGCGGATGATGCCTGCGTCGTTCATCAAGCGCTCAACGTCCTTCTCGCCATAGCGCGCGACTTTTTTGGCGTCCCAATTGTTGTACGCCTTCGCATAGCTCTCCGTACGGATCAGAATGGTATACCAGCTCAGGCCCGCCTGCGCTCCATCCAAGATCAGCTTCGCGAAGAGCTTGCGGTCGTCATGCTCGGGTACGCCCCAGACCTCATCATGATAACGCTTGTATATGTCGTCCTTCAGGCACCACGGACAGCGCACCTTTTCATCGGGCTTCATGGAGGCGAAGTTCGGGGATCCCCCGGCATCCATAACAGGGGCCGGAAGAATGTCCGGGCGGTCCCGACCACACCACGGTACCTTTGCATGGTCATGACTTTGCTTACCGACCGCTATTCCCGCACCCATCGCAACCTGCGCATCAGCATCGTGGACAAGTGCGACCTGCGCTGCACCTACTGCATGCCCGAGGATCAGCAGTTCCTGAAACGCGATGAGCTGATGACGCGGGAAGAGATCCGCACACTGGCAAAGCTCTTCGTGGAGCAATACGGCATCACTAAGATCCGACTGACAGGCGGTGAACCATTGATGCGGCCGGACGTGGTGGATCTCGTCCGTGACATGGCGCAACTGCCGGTGAAGCTGGGATTGACCACCAATGCGACGCGCCTGCACCTCTTCCTGGACCAGCTGATCTCCGCCGGATTGAAGAGCGTCAACATCAGCTTGGATACTTTTGATGCGGAGCGCTTCCGCACCCTCTCCCGCCGCGATGGCCACGACCGCGTGCTGGCGAACATCGAACAGGCGATCGATCGCGGCCTGCACGTGAAGCTGAACATGGTTGTGATGCGCGGCGTGAACGATGATGAGCTGCTGCGCTTCACGGAGCTTACCCGTGACCGGCCGGTGCATGTGCGTTTCATCGAGTTCATGCCCTTCGCCGGCAATCTGTGGGGCCGTGAGCGCGTGTACACGTACAGCGAAATGCTCGGCCGCATCGGCAGCGCGCACACGATCGAAAAGCTCGACGACGACCCGCACAGCACCGCCAAGGCCTACCGCGTGAAAGGCTGGCAAGGCACCTTCGCGGTGATCAGCACAGTGACCGAGCCCTTCTGCGGAAACTGCGATCGCCTGCGCCTGACGGCGGAAGGCAAGCTGCGCAACTGCCTCTTCGCCCGCGAGGAGACCGACCTGCTTTCAGCGTTGCGCAGCGGTGAGGATGTTTCCTCCTTGATCGAAGCGAACGTGCTGGCGAAGCACAAGATGCTGGGAGGATTACCTCAGTTCAATTTGGACAAGCAGGAAGAAGTGCTGCACGATCTGAGCAGCAGACCTATGGTGAGCATCGGGGGGTGAACTAGTTCCCTCAGCGATCTCCCGAAGGGGATCCTGAGGACACGTGAACTACAACGCTACAAAAGGGCATCAACGTCAACTGCGTGAGACGTTGATGGAACTCACGACTCCTGCTCGTAGAAGATCTTGTAGAACTTCCTTCCGATCTCATCTACGCCATGCTCGATCTTGTTGCGGTCGCCGTGGATGTAGATGTGGAAATTCTTGTCCAGCTTCAGGACGCTCTTGAACACGCGCGCCTGCTTCTTCACAGCGTGAGAGGAGATCTCGAAGTTGTCCTGCACCTGCACGTCGTTCTCCTTCTGGTAGCGGTCGCTGTATTCTTTGTAGGACTGGATGGCCTTCTCTTCCTGGAATACTTCCTGCGTGAATTCGTCCTGGTCGAATTCCGTATGGTTCTTGAAGTAATCCACGGAGCGGTTCAGCAGGTCGATCTGGTCGGCCTTCTCCACCACGAAGTCCTGCGGTAGTTGTTCGGTGATGAAGGTCTTGGTGATGTGCATCCGATCGCTGGTGCTGTTCACGTGGTCCTTCTTCGCCCGTGATCCGATGAAATCCTTCTGCCAATATTCGGTGTTCGCCTGGTTGTCGATGATGAAGAGCGTGGGGGAGTTCCCGGAGAAGACCACCAAGCAGGCCTTGTTCGGCTTGTTGTTGCCCAGCCCTCGCTTCATGCGCAGTACGATGGTTTCGTCCTTCAGTCTGCTTTCCAGAAAAACTTCTTTCTCATCGAATTTGAAGATGCCCACTGCCTCATGTTCCGCGCCGCCGACCTCCACCGCGCTGAACTTCGCCACGATCAGATCACCGCCCGGCATCTTGTCTTCCTGGGCCACGGCGATGAGCTGTTTGGCGATGGCCACGGAGTTCTCCACGATGCTTTCACCGTCATAGATCTTCGTGCACAGCTGACGCAAAGTGCTCTTCTCCGAGGCGAACTCGCAGGTGAAGGCCATGTTCGTGAAGGGCCGCAGGAAGAGCTTCCGCAGGAACTGCTGCTCCAATTCGCCCTTGATCACCGCGCTGAAGTCGCTGAACACGCTGGGCTCGCCCTCAGCACCGATGCGATGCAGCACGAACTCCTCCACGAATGCTTCTTTGCCGTTGACCATGTCTTTCTACCGCTATGGGCACGAAGAACGCAAAGAAATGCCTTTTCGCGGTGCCACTTCGCAAGACCGTGCGGACGTTGATCCCATGACCCTCTACCTTCACGCCATGAAGCATCTCTTCGCATTTCTGATCCTCCTCGGAACGATCGGTTCCGCCAGTGCGCAGACCACGCGCGTGCTCTTTATCGGCAACAGCTACACCGCAGTGAACAACCTGCCGGAGTTGACCCGGCAACTGGCGCTCTCCTTGGGGGACACGTTGGTCGTCAACAGCTCCACACCGGGCGGCTACACGTTCAACGGGCATACCACCAATACGGCCACGCAGAACCTGATCGACCAAGGCGGATGGAATTACGTGGTGTTGCAGGAGCAAAGCCAACTTCCCTCCTTTCCGCCGGCGCAAGTAGCCGCAGAATCCTTGCCCTACGCGACCGCATTAGTGGACAGCATCCGTGCCCATTCCCCGTGCGCGGAACCCGTGTTCTACATGACCTGGGGCCGCGAGAACGGCGATGCGGACAACTGCGCATCCTGGCCGCCGGTCTGCACATACGAGGGCATGCAAGAGCAACTACGGATCAACTACTTGCAAATGGCGCAGGACAATAGCACCGCATGTGCGCCCGCCGGTATGGCGTGGAAGCGCGTGCGCGAAGAGTTCCCGGCGATCGGCCTGTATGCAGCAGATGGCAGTCACCCAAGCGTTGCCGGCTCCTACTTGGTGGCCTGCACCATGTACAGTACTTTTTTCCGCAGAACAACCATGGGCGCAACCTTCACTTCCACATTGGATGCAACGACCGCAGCCACCCTGCAACAGGTTGCATCGTCCGTGGTGCTGGACAGTTTGAGCACATGGAACATCGGCGTCAACGATCCGGTCGCTTTGCCGGAACACACGGACCTCGGCGGCGGTCAAGTGGCCTTCAGCGAGAATTCCACGAACACCACCAACAACTTCTGGGACCTGGGCGACGGCAGCACGAATATGGAAAGCAGCTTCACGCATACCTACACTGCCGTTGGCAACTACACGGTGACTTACATCGCCACGGACGATTGCGGACGCGCCGACACCAGCATCTTCCAAGTGGACGTCACCACAACGGGCATCACGGAACTTCAGACTTCGGCCTTCCGAGTGACCAGCGATGTGAATGGCCTATCCATTCACAACGGCGGTGAAGCCGGGACTTTGGAGTTGTTCGATACGCAGGGCCGTGTGCTGCGATCGGTACGAGTAGATGCTCGTAGTGATCAACGGATCTCGTGGCCTGGCGGGCAATTCGTGCTATGGCGCTTTGTTGGTGCGACGGTTCCTAAGAGCGGAGTTGTAGTGGTGCCATAGCTTTGAGATTCGTCATGTCTACCGATAACCGCATCCGTTTCGAGACCAAAGAAGAAAGCAACCCCCGCAGGGAACACGAATTCTTGGCGCTGACGCCGAGTGAACGCTTCCAATGGTTCCTACGCAGCTTCGATGAACGGTTTGATCCGAACGCTAAGGAGCGACCTACCAAAAACTTTGTGATCCGGAAGAAAGTCAAGGGTTGATGCCCCCTTAGCCTTCTGGCGGCGTAACCCTACATACCGTGCCGATACGCCATCTCCTGCACTTTGACCACATGCAGTACGAACGGGAAAAGCGCGTCCATCGTCTCTTGCGCACCTCTTGTTGATCCCGGCAGGGTGATCACCAACGTACGACCGATCATCCCGGCGATGCCGCGGCTCATCATGGCGAGGGGCACGCGCTCTTGGCCGTAGCTGCGTGCGGCCTCCATGACACCAGGCACTTCGCGGTCGAGAATAGGTGCGATGGCTTCCGGCGTGCGATCACGTGGTGAGAGGCCCGTGCCGCCGGTGGTGAGGATAAGGTCGATGCCCTGCTCCGCCCATGCCTTCACCTGTGCGGCGATCTGCTCCGGCTCATCCGGTACCAGCGCATTTGCAGCGAACTCCACACCGAGCGTCTTCAACCGTTCACCGATCGTCTTTCCGGCCTTGTCCTCCTTCTTGCCCGCTGAAACGCTGTCACTGATGACGAGCACGGCAGCGCTTGGCATCTTGTCGAACTGATCTTTCCAATCGCTTTTGCCACCCTTCTTCCCCACCAAGCGGATGCGGTCGATGGTGATGCCCTTGTCGATCGGCTTAAGCATGTCGTAGATGGTGAGCGCTGCCACGCTGGCGCCGTGCATGGCCTCCACTTCCACACCGGTGCGGTAGATGGTCCGCACTTTCACAGTGACCACGATGGCCATTTCCTGGACGCTGCTGGTCACCTCGGCGTGTTCCACTGGCAAAGGATGGCAGTCCGGGATCATGTCCGCGGTGCGTTTGATGCCGAAGAGACCGGCGATGCGTGCGGCTTCGATCACGTCACCCTTGGGGACGGTCCCGGCTTTCACCGCTGCGATCGTTTCCGGCTTGCTAACGCTAACGGTGGCCTCGGCGATGGCTTCGCGGAGGGAGGTAGGCTTGTGTGTGATGTCGATCATAGGCAACGGAGTTTGGTCGGGTGATTGGTGGATAGTGATTGGTGATTGGGCGCGGATCGGTTCTGATCACCTATCACCAACTACCGGTCACCACTGCGGGATATCATCATGTATTTATCTTCCATACATGCTCCCCATCCTCCAAAACCTCCTTCCCGAAGATCGGTAGGCGCTTCTTCACTTCATCCGTGACATAGGCCACGGCCTCGCGCGCTACCTGGCGATGCGCCGATGAGGCAAAGACGAAGAAGCATAGCTCACCGGCCTTGATGATGCCTTGGCTGTGGTGTACGTGCAAGCAAGTGATGGGCCAGCGTGCGAAGGCTTCTTCGCGGATGGGGATCATCTGTTCGTTGGCCATGTCGCGGTAAGCGGTGTATGCGATGGCGGTTGTACGGGCGGAAGATCTTCCGCCCGAACCGTCCGCCATGTCCGCCCGTACCTGGCCCAGGAAGATCTCGTGCGCGCCGATGTCATGGCGCGTGGCGTGCTTCGCGATGCTCTCCGCGATGAAGGTCGGATCGATCGGACCATCAGTGAAGATGTCCCGTTTCTTGGGCGCTTTGGTTTCGCTCATCCTCCTGCAAATGGGGGCAGCAGCGCGATCTCCTCGCTGCCGCTCAGTTCAATATTTTCATGCGTGATCTTCCGGTCCACGGCCAGCGCATAGCTCAGCGATGAAAGTCCTTCGATGCGTTCTTCCAAGGCTTGCCTTAACGCGCCCGTATCCGGTGCCGAGATGGTTAGCCGATCAGTCCCGGCCTTCTCCGCGATCAATCCAAAAAGCATGATGTCCATGGCTCAAAGGTCGGCAGGACTGTTGAGGTTGCAAAAGAGGTCCTCCGGCCAGCCGTCATCACCGGGCTTGATGTCTAAGTAAGCCACGTTGACATCAGCCAAGGCTCCGTGCATGGAAAGCTGGCTGCGTGTGATGTGGTCCATGAAGGCACCGGCACACCGCCGATGATACGCGGCGACCAAGGGCTCCAATTCGTCGTCGTGGCGCGGCACCAAGGCATCGGCGTCATCCGGCAGTTCGCGGGTGAGACGTTCCAGCAACCTCGCGTTCACACCGGGCGCGTCCACTGCCAGCACCAGCAAGCGGTCGTGCCGTGCGTTGCCCATGGCCGTCACGATGCCGCCCAAGGGTCCCAGGCCGGGGATATCATCCGGCATGACGTCCGGCCAGATGTGGCCATACTTGCGCGGTTCCCCGATCACGAAGAGCTCGCGCACATGCGGCTTCAATTTCTCCACGGCGTGAAGCAGCAACGGTTTCCCGTTCACTTCCAGCAGCGCTTTGTCCTGCCCCATGCGCGTGCTCTTGCCACCAGCGAGCACCACCCCGGTCCATGCGTATTTGCTTCCCATCACCGGATGTGGTGTACTTCGATCGTGTCCCCTGCTTTAAACTCCCGCACATCGGCCGGGATGAACGCCAATGCATTTGCTTCGGTGAGCGATCGCAGCATGTGCGAGCCTTCGTCGGCCAATAATTTCACTCTCCCTTCCGTCACGAGCGCCGCGCGGAATTCCGCCCGGTCTCCTTTGACCTTCAACGCTTGTTCGATCGGAAGATGCTCAATACATGGACCGGGATCCGCTGCTCCTTGCATGGCCCGCAGGAAGGGCAGCACGTATTCACCGAACAGCACCATCACCGCGCGGGGATTGCCGGGCAGGCCGAAGACCGGCGTGCCGTCGAGCTTCGCAAAGAGCATCGGTTTGCCCGGCTTCTGCTTCACGCCGTGAAGGATGAACTCCGCTCCGAGCGCTTCCAAGGCGGGCCGGATCAGGTCATGATCACCGACGGACACCCCACCGGTGGAGATGACGAGATCATGTGCCTTGGCTGCTTGCTTCCATGCAGCGATCAACGCTTCGCGGTCATCATTGACCTGCACGAGGCTTGCCTCGATCCCCGCGTTGCGCAAGGCCGCCTGCAACATCATGCCATTGGTCCCGAAGATCTTCCCCGGCGAAGGGACCGCGCCCTCGGCGAATTCATCACCGCTGATCAGCAAGGCCACGCGCGGCCGCTTCGCCACAAGCACCTCCTGCACACCGACCGAAGCCAACAGCCCGATCGCGGGCGCATCCAGCGGCGTTCCTTTCAGCAAGGCCACATCACCCGTGCGCAACTGCTCGCCCTTGCAGCGCACGTTGCCGCCGCGTTTCAACTTCACGTCCGTGTGGGTCATCGCCTCACCGGAACGTTGCGCGAGTTCCTGCATCACCACGGTGTCCGCACCTTCAGGCATCATGGCCCCGGTGAAGATGCGTACGCATTCACCCGCTTGAAGTCCGCGTGAAAAAGCATCCCCGGCGGGCACTTCGCCGACCACGGTCCATGCCTTCACCTCTTCGGAAAACCTGAACGCATAGCCGTCCATCGCGCTGCAATCGAACAGCGGATGATCGAATGGCGCGACCACGTCGTTCACCGCAAAACGGCCCAATGCATTGAGCAACGGCACGGCTTCCGTGGGCATCACCAGCACGTTGGCCATCAAACGCCGCTTCGCCTCCTTCACGTCGATCATGCCATCATCAGTTTCACGCTGGCGAATAGGAGGACGATGCCCAGGGCCTGCTTCAAGCGCAGTTCGTTCAACCGCTTCGCGCCGATCCAACTGCCGAGCAGACCGCCCAGAACTGCCGCGATGATCCACGGCACCATCTCCGTGCCCAACGTTTCACCGTTGCCGAAAGCGCCCACGATACCGGCCGCGCTGTTCACGAAGATGAAGAGCGCCGAGGTGGCCGCCGTGGTCTTCATGTCCGCCCAATTGAAGAGCAGTAGCACCGGGCTCAACAGGATGCCGCCACCGATGCCGATCATGCCGGAGACGAAGCCCAGCGCCGAGCCGATCAGCAAGCCCCAGACCAACGGGATGGGCCGTAGGCCATCCTTGCCTTTTCCGAAAAAGCCGAAGAGCTTGGCGACCGCAAAGAGCAGGCAGACCGCAAGGATACGCTTGTAGATCACGGGGTCCAGCACGACGTGCGCGCCGAGCCACGCCGCCGGGATCGACAGTACCGCGAAGGGCCAGAAGGTGCTCCATTTGAAATGGCCTGAACGCGCGTAAAGCGTGAAGGAGATGGCGCTGACGAAGAGGTTCAATACCAGCGCGGTGGGGCGCATCACCACCACGGACATGCCCGCCAATGCCATCAACGCGAGGTAGCCACTGGCACCGCCGTGGCCCACCATGGCGTAGGCGAAGGCGACGAAGGCGATCAGGAGGATCAACAAGGTGCTGTCCATCTTTCAGTGGTCCGGGGGATCGATCGCGGTCCAACGTTTACCGTCGAAGAGGTCGATGCGGCCGTTCTTCACGGGTTCGCCTTGTCGCACGGCGCGCAGCAGTTGTGCCATGCGCCGGCCTGTTTCCTCGATGGTCTCCATCGGCACGTTCCGCATGTCGCAACCGTCCTGCTCCCCGCCGGGTCTGCCATGGAAGAGCTCATCACGCGTGATCTTTTCGTCCTCCCCTTCCGCGTGCAAAAGGATCACCTGACTTTCCTTTCCGTGGACGGACCCGCTCACCAACGCCACGCCGTACTCAGCACAGGTGCGGTCGATCAACCGCTTCACATGTGCATCGTCCGTACAGTCCGCCACCACGTCGTGCACGGCAATGAGCGCTTCGGCGTTGTTCGCATCAAGGAATTCATCCCGGGACGCCATGTGCACCGGAACGGGCATGTTGCGGACCCAGGCCGCCAGTACATCACTCTTCGGCCTGCCGATGTCCACGGGTGCAAAGAGCTCTTGCCGTACCAAGTTCTTCTCCTCCACCCGATCACCGTCCATGATGGTGATACCGTCCCATTTCCAGCGCAGGACGCGCGGCAGCAATGCATTCCCGAGGGCCCCTGCGCCCACTATGAGCAGCCTCAGCGGTTGCTGTTCGTCCACCTGGTCGGTCATGCCGCAAAGTAACCACCTGATCGCCTTGGTCGGACAGCAAAAAGCTCCGGGGGTTCCAGGGCTTCTTGTGGAGGATGCATCCGGAATCAACGCTTCACGAAAGCCGTGTTGCTGATGCCATCTTCCCCGCGTAATTGCAAGGTGTAGGCACCGGGGGCCAAGGAGGAAACATCGATCGTTACACCAGCGGGAGTGATCGCGGCGCGGAGGCAGACACGGCCGGCCACGTCCAGGAACTCCGCGGTGGCAGCACCTTCGGGCAGTTTACCGGAGATGGTGACCTTGTCGGTGGCCGGGTTCGGGAAGACACGCAGGCCCTCGGCCTGACCATCGGGCGCCACGCCCGTGGGACCGACCAGCACTTCCACCGGCGTCCGTGGTCCTTCGCACCAAGAAGCCGGCGAGGCAACTTCCCAATTGTAGAAGTAGTAGTAGTAATTGGCCGAACCGGCGTTGCAGCCCGTGATCGCGCCTAAGCCGCCCAGGTCGTACGGGTATACCGGGTTGCTACCAACCCCATCGCGCCAAAGCTGCGGGTCGCCGGAAACGATCCGCAAGGCGTACGCGCCGCCGCCCGGAGCCAACAGGTCCAATTGCACCCGGCTCTCACCGTCCGGGATGAAGAAGTTCCCCGAGGCCACTATGTTGCCTGTTCCCTGGTCCACGACGGCGATCGGGCGCTCACCGGCACCGTTCGCGTAGACCTTGGCACTTTTGATCACCATGTCCTCGTAGGTGCTGAAATAGTTGTAGTACGTGGCGTTGTTCTGGTAGGTCCCGATGTCGGACTTGTCCGTCTTTCCTCCATACTGCGGCACACCGCCGTTCTGGCCCAGGTCCGAGCACCAGAAGAGGGTGTTCGTGTCCACGAACGGCGTGGTCCACGGGCTGCCATAGCCCACGGGAGTACCGTCCACCTCCGCATCATACCAAATAATGCTGTCGCCCGTGGCGGTGAGCACCGCGGTGCCGGCCACGGGGATCGACACATCCTCGCTCATCGGTGCGGCGGGCGCATTGAGCAGGGTCACCTCCACGGGTTCCGAGGTGAACGCGGCGCAGGCTCCTTCGATCGTCACCGTGTAATTACCGGCCGCACTGACCGTGATGCTCTGCTGGTCACTTCCATTGCTCCACAGATAACCGGATGCCGGACTGGCGGTGAGCACCACCTGATCCAAGGGGCAGATCGTGGTGGGACCTGCGGCGGATACGGTGGGCGTCTCATCCGGGCTCTCCAGCACGTTCACGTTCGCTTGGGTGGTGCAGGTGCCGGTGCCGGTCATGATCCAATAGGCACCCGCTTGGTCCACGCTGAGGGTCGGTCCTGTGGCACCTGTGTTCCACGTGAAGTCGGTTCCCGGCGAGGCGGTCAGCAGAACAGGGCCGCTGCTGGGGCAGATGATGGCGGAAGGCGAGGCCGAAATGGCCACGTTCGGCGAGACGCAGGTGCCTTCCACCACGGTGATGGTCTGGTCGGCGTTCAGATCGTTGAAGGTCTCCACCAGACCGCTGGGCCAGCGCACGGTCACCGTCGGCACAATGGTCTCCGCTCCCAGACCGAAGGGCAGGATGAAGGAGTTCACCAGGCCATAGCTCTCGCCGGAGCGCACCTCACGGATCTGCGTGCCCCACGGGCCGGTGATAGTGACGCGCGCGCCGATAGCATCCCGGTTACTGGTGGTGCCTTGCAGCCGCACGCGGAAGAAGTGATTGCCGTTGGGCGTGTTCAGCCAGAGACGGTCCGGGTTGCCGGCACTGCCATCCACATAGCCGCTGCCATAGTTGGCATATACATCCTCAAAGCCATCCCGGTTGAGGTCGCCGAAGGCAAAGCCGTGCATGGCCTTGGAAGAGGGGAACAGACCTTCAACCAGGGTGAAGGTCCCATCGCCATTGCCCTTGTAATAAAATTCACTTCCGCCGGCGATCAGGATGTCCAGAAAGCCGTCGTTGTCCATGTCCCGGAACATGCCCTGTAGCGGGAAACTTGCTACGCCCAATCCACTTCCGGCGGTGACGTTCGTGTAGTGTCCCGTCCCGTCATTCTCGAACAGTTGCGTACCCGTGCTGTGTTCGTTGCTGAACATGTCCAGATCGCCGTCATTGTCGTAGTCCCCGAAATCGGATGTCCAGGTCTGCTCGTGGTCCTGAACGCCATATTCAGCAGCTTGGTCCGTGTAATGGTTGGTGCCGTCGTTGACGAACAAGCGGTTCCAACGGCGTGGGTCATCCGAACTGTTCACCCCTTGGCGGCAGTGTGCGATGTACAGGTCGAGGTCGCCATCGTTGTCGAAATCGACAAAGCAGCTCCCATAGTTCCCGCTCATGTCGCTGGAAGGAGAGGTGCTCCAATCGATGTAGCTGTTGCTGTTCACCGGGACACCGCTGGCATTGGTGAACCAGATGTTGGGCGGCCCATTGTCATGGCAGGCGAAAATGTCCGTCCGGCCGTCATTGTTCATGTCGCCCATGCTCATGCACTGGGTGAAGATGGACGGACCGTCCAAATTGCTGAAGCTGGAGACCCCACGTGCGGTGATGCTGAGGAAATTCTGTTGGCCGGTGGCCCCGCCGCAGATGTCCTTATGCCCGTCGTTGTCCAGATCGCCGATGGCCCAGCCCCATTGGGAACTATTGTCCAAAGAGCCGTAGTCCACGGTGGTAAAGCTACCGTCGGTCTCTTGATAGAGCACGTAGACATGTGTACCGAAATCCAACTGCACCACATCGTCCAGGCCGTCGCCGTCCATGTCCGTGACGGCCATGCAACCACCGCTGTTGGCCGTGTGGCCCAGCATCGCGGTGCCATCGGTGAAGGCGGGTTGGGCGGTGGCTTGGGAGACTATTAACAAGGCCGTGAGGACGAAGGCGTAGTTCTTGATCATGGGGTCGGGGTTGGAACGATGTTGTGTTGGCTCAAGCATGAAAGCTATGCCGATCCGTGACCAATGTCAGGAGAGGCGATGCCATTCTCGCTCGATCCTTGGTATCCTGCGGCAAGTTGTTCGCGTTCCCAAACGGCGGTCTGCTTGCGGATGCTCTCGTCATGTACGGCGTCCATCAGCGCTTGGATGAAGTGCTGTGAATGCCCTAGTTCCGTGCCCATTGCCTGCGCGGCCCGCATGATGTACCGCCAACGTTCGGGCTGGAGTATGGCGATGTTGTGCGCCTGTTTGAACAGGCCGATGCGCTCGGAGATCTCCATGCGCGCCGCGACCTTCTGTAGGATCTCCTCATCGAGCCGATCGATCAGGTCGCGGTGCTCCTGCAGTTCATCCCGAAGGTCCGGGCCGGCGGTGGAACGGCGATAGGTCGATCCGTTCAGTAGGGTGGCAAGGTCCTGTGGTCTTACCTGCTGGTCCGCGTCACTCTTCGCCGCCTCGGGATCGATATGCGTCTCGATCATCAACCCGCTGAAGTTGAGGTCCAAGGCCTGTTGGGCCACGCCGGCCAACAGTTCCCGGTTTCCGGCGATGTGGCTGGGGTCGCACAGCAGTTCCAGATCCGGGAAGGCCGCCTTGAGCCGCACCGGGATCTCCCACATCGGGCTGTTCCGGTAGGGCGTGCGCTCGAACCAATGGAAGCCGCGGTGTATGGCGGCCACGCGCGTCAGCCCGGCGGCGAACAAGCGCTCCAAGGCACCGATCCACAATTGCAGGTCGGGGTTCACGGGGTTCTTCACGAAGATCGGGATGTCCGTGCCGCTGAGCGCATCGGCAATGGCCTGCACACTGAACGGGTTCGGGGTGGTGCGGGCACCGATCCACAGCATGTCCACCCCGCCCTTCAGCGCGGCTTCCACATGTTGCGGTGTGGCCACCTCCACCATTGTCAACAGACCGGTGCGCTCCCTGGCTTCGGCCAGCCAAGGCAGGGCGGCCTCGCCCGCGCCCTCAAAGCCACCGGGCCGGGTGCGGGGCTTCCACACGCCCGCGCGGAACACCTTCACCTGTGGAGCATGTTCCACGATCCCTTCAGCGGTGGCCAGCACCTGCTCACGGCTTTCAGCACTGCAAGGGCCTGCAATGATCAAGGGTCGATCAATGCCGATGCCCCAATCGGCGAAGGGAACGGGCTGGATATTCAGTAGCGGCATGAGATGCAAAGGTATTGGGTCAAGGCCCGACCTTTTCGGCACGCCTTTTCGTGCGTACCTTGTACAAAGCAATTCACTGTACCATGGACACCAAGCCCACACCCGACCCGAAGCCACGCCCGCTCGGCAACGAAAGCACCGACCCGTTCTCGCCCACCTTACCGCCCGGCAGCCTGCACGAGCGGCTGCGCCAAGAGGAGGAAGAGGAGAATGTGGGCGGAGACCCCACGCCGGTGGAGGACGACCCCGACGCCAAGGAAGAGAAGGAATAGCATCAGGCCCACTTCACCGCCACCTTCCCAATGCTCTTCCCCGAGCCCAGCAGCTCCACCGCCTGCGGAAGTTGATCCGCGCTGAAAAGTGGATGGACCTTGGGTTTCAGCCAGCCTTCGCGCATCGCGTCCAGCGCACCTTGCATGCAGGTGGCCACCAACAAAGGCTTGTGCTCGCTGAGGCGAAGCATGTTCACGCCGATCAGGCTCTTGCTGCGCATCATCAGGAAGATCGGGATCACCAGGCCCATGTTCCACACGAAGCGCAACGTGCCGAACGCACCGCCCGCGCCGCGCTCGGCACCACCGAAGAGCAACAAGCGACCACCGCTGCCGATCAACTTCAAGTCCTTTTTGAAGGTGGTCCCGCCCACCGCGTTGAAGCTCGCGTTCAAGCGTTCCTTGCCTAATAGTTTCCCGACTTGCACCGCATGGTCACCCGCTTTGCGGTCGATGACGTGCTGTGCGCCCAACTGCTTCAAGTAGGCCATCTTCTCCTCCCCGTTCGCCACGGCGAAAACCTCACATCCTTGATGCACGGCCATCTGCGTGAGCAACTGCCCCACGCCCCCGGCGGCGCTATGCACAAGAATGCGTTGGCCCGCCTGCACCGGTGAGGCCACCATGGCCATGTACCAAGCCGTGGCCCCTTGGGTGGCCATGGCCAAGGCTTCGCCAAGCCCCATGTCCTCCGGGATCACAGCCACGGCGCGATGATCCGTACAAGCAAGCTCCGCATAACCTCCGAAGCGCGTCATCGCCAACACGCGCTTGCCCAACAGCTCCGGAGGAACACCTTCGCCGCATTGTTCCACACGGCCCACCGTCTCATAACCGATCACGCAAGGCGGCGGCGGCGCATCGCGATAGAGGCCCTTCACGGCCATCACATCAGCATAGTTCAGGCCGAAGCCCTCGCTGCGGATGAGCACCTCGCCCGGCTTCGGCACGGGGTCGGGAAGCTCCCGTAGTACAAGGACTTTCGCGGGATCGCCGTGCGCGGTGAGCTGCCATGCTTTCATGGCCGAAAGCTACGGGGTCCGATGATTAGCTGATGAGCTGATGTGACGATTAGCTGATGGTCGCATTGAGCAACCTATCAGCTAATCCTCTCCTCCCTCACGGCCCCGCCACTTTCCCTTCCTCCACTGCAACTTCATAGTCCACCACCAACTGGCGCACACTGTCCATGTCCGCACCTTCTCCGATGCGGCCCAATAACTCCGCGTATGCCGGCCATGATTCCTTGAACTTCGCGGACGATGACTTCGTGTCCTCCGCCTTGAAGCTGGCGGGGACGATCCCGCTTTGCAGTTCCCGGCTGAGGTAGGAACCGTAACCGTACTTAAACCCGGCCGCCCCTGTGGAATCGCGTTGGATGCGCAAGTGAGCGAAGCCGTTCTCCCAATAGAAGATCGCGCCCTGTGCCATCAACCGCACAGGGAGGTGGCCCTCCGGCTCTATCCTATACAGAAAACCATTGTTCAGAAAACCCCAGACTTTGCGGGTGGCCACGTGCTTCTTCGATCCTTCTTTCACATAGCTCACCACGAAGCGGCCCATGTTCGGCACCACGCTGACCGGGCCGTCCACCGAATCGCCCTGCTTGGCGACGTACTCGCCATAGTTACGGTAGATGACGTTCTGCGCCATCGCTCCGGAGCTGAGGCCGAGGGTAAGAAGGAAGATCAGGCTGCGCATGGTGGCGGGACTTGACGAAAGATAGTGGCATATGGTCCCGGACAGGAGCCGCACCGGCCCCGGCTTGCCAACGGGGGATCGTGCGTTGCGCACAACTGATGGCCGCGGGCTCCTGGTCAACGTAACCTCAGGACCTGTTCCGCAGCGCGGGATCACGCAGATGGTGCTTCGTCAATTTCATGTCGGCAAGATCAACATAGCCCAGCCTGGGCCACGGAAACACCGAGGGTCAAGAGGTGAATTTCGTCGGGCGTTCCCCAGCGCTCTTTCCACACCCATAGGAACCCAATACGGAGGTAGATCTGTTCCGCTGCGATCTTCAGGACCTCCCATCTTACAAGCAGATCCTGTTGACCAATGAAGAGATCACAACTGTTCCTCGTCTTCATCTGCCTATTCCTCGTGTCCCGCGCACAATTGGAGGCGCTTCGTTACAATGCGGATGGGCCATCGCTACCGGAATGGGTGAGGCTCATGTACGCACCTGACCCGGACCCCGGAGCGGTGGAGGAGGCGTACGTTGCCTACTACGCCTCGCACCCGTTCGTGAAGAACGGCCATACCCAATACTATAAGCGCTGGAAGCGTGAATTGGGCCATGATCAAATTCCCCTCGATCCGCAACAACGGGCGGACTATGCGACCACATTGAACGTCTACCTCCGTGCATCGGAGGAACTTGTCGGCTCACGTGCGGCAAATTGGGGTTGCATCGGCCCTTTCGATTGGGACCATGGCGCTGTAGCGAAGAGCTATGCGTGCGGTGCGGCCCATGTATACACCGTGAAGCAGAGTGCGAGCAGCCCGGATGTGATCTATGCCGGCACGGCGAACAGTGGGCTTTGGAAGAGCGTGGACAAAGGTTTGAACTGGACGAACCTTACGAAAAGCATGATGGTCGGTGAAGTTTATGCGCTGGAGATCGACCGGACGGACGCCAACATCGTGTACTTCGGGGCAGGAGGTGATCTTTGGAAGACCCTTGATGGCGGTTCCACATGGAATACCATCGGGGATGCCACCTTTCAAGGCTTGGCCCATGCTTTCAAGGAGATCCAGGTCCACCCGACGAACGCGCAAGTGCTGTATGTGTTGAGCGATCTAGGATTGTGGCGCAGCTCGAACGCCGGATCAACGTTCACCCAGGTGCAGGCCGGCGCCTGGCAGGAATTGGAATTTAAACCGAGCGATCCGAATACGGTGTACGCCATTAAGCAGATCGGCAACCGTACCGAATTCTGGCGCAGCACGAACAATGGTTCAACATTTGCGCAGGTCGGGACCGGTTGGCCGTTACCCGTTTCGCCCGACGAGCAAAAGCGGACGGAGATCGCCGTGAGCGCTGCCGCCCCCAACATGGTCTATGCACTGTGTACCGGCGATGCCAATGGTGGAAGCGGCTTGTACGGTGTCTACAAAAGCGTTGACCAAGGTGCGAATTGGACCTTTCAGTGTTGCGGTGCGCAACCGGCGGGTGTCCCCTCTCCCACCAATTTCAACTTGATGGGTTGGGACGATGGCGGACAGGATGATGGCGGACAGTACTACTACGATCTGGCCTTCGATGTTGATCCCTCCAACGCGGACAAGGTGAACGTGTGCGGTGTGCAACGTTGGGTGAGCACCGATGGTGGTGCAAGCTTCACCTGCCCCGCGAAATGGAGCCATAGCAACAAAGTGGACTACCTGCATGCGGACATCCACGACTTCCGCTACTACGGGGCCAACGAGGTATGGGCTGCGAACGACGGTGGCGTGTTCTACAGCAGCGACGGCGGCGCAACCTTCGAACGGCGCATGTTCGGGATCAGTGGAACGGACTTCTGGGGATTCGGTGCAGGCGGATGGACCGGTAGCAACGTGATGCTCGGCGGCACGTACCACAACGGCACCTTGCTCAAGGACAACAATACGTACATCAACGGCTGGGTCAGCACTGACGGTGGTGATGGATATCGAGGCTTCGTTCACCCCCAATATGACCGACGCGCATTGAGCGACTACGGCTACAAAGTGTTGAGCGGAGACCGCAATGTGAACAACACCAACGGCACGTGGAGCAAACAACCGAACGCGAGCTATATCGTGGGCGAAAGCAGCGAAGTGGCATGGCATCCGAACTTGGTCGATGCGGCATACGTGGGGAACGGGACCGCGCTTTGGCTCACGAATGACAATGGGCTGAGCTTTTCACAAGTGCATGATTTCGGTGAGAAGGTCACGAACATCGAAGTCGCGTTCAGCGATGCGAATACGATCTACGCATGTACGTATGTGGACTGGTGGGGCGTGAAACGCGTGTATCGCAGCACGGATGCCGGCGGCAGCTGGACGGACATTACCCCGACAAGTGCAGCTCTGAACGGGAACACATGGGTGCCGTACGACATCGCTGTCAGCGCTGTGGACCCACAAACGATCTGGTTGGTGCGCACCTCGCAGTACGGGAATAGTCCGAACTTGAACGGATACGTGGTGTACAAGAGCACATCAGGAGGTAGTGCGTGGACCAACATCACGGATGCCGGGTTGAACGGTGAATGGCCAACGAACATCACGCATCAGTATGGTAGCAATGGCGTGGTCTACATCGGAACGCGTCGTGCCGTGTACACGCGCAACGATGCGGCTCCGGCATGGTCGCTGTGGAATGCTGGACTGCCTGCCAAGATCTTCAGCACACGCCTTTTGATCAACTACCGCGATGGCTTGATCCGCAATGGAACGGACCGGAGCGTATGGGAAAGTGCAATGGAAGCACCAGCTCCGCCGGTCGCCAATTTCGCCGTGGACAGGAGGACCGTCACGTGCCTCGGACCCACCGTGAAATTCTACGACAACAGCGCGCTCAGCGGCAACGGTGCCACTTGGGCATGGACTTTCGTGGGCGGAAACCCGGCTACCAGTACAGTGCGCGATCCGGTGGTGACATACGGCGCACCCGGCACCTATGGTGTATCGTTAACAGTTACCGATGTGAACGGAACGCATACCAGAACGGTCAGTGATCAGATCACGTACTTGAACAGTACGGCCGCAACACCGGTGACCGCCGATGCCGAAGATCTGCTGATCGCCCCTGCCGGATGGAGCTTGAAGAACCCGGATGATCTGGACACGTGGAGCAACCAAGCGCTCACCTCCGGGGCAGATGGTCTGCCCACACGAGCTTGGAGGATGGATTATTATTACTACAACGCACCGGGCCAGTTGGACCACCTGGTATCGCCATTGATCTCGTTGGCGGGCAGTGCAGGCACACGGTTGAAATTCCATCACGCCTACAAACCTTATGGCGCCAATTATACCGATGGTCTGCGTGTTGAGATCAGTACGGATTGCGGAGCGAATTGGGCGCAGCTGTACTACGCCGAGGCACTTGCACTGGGTACTACGACCACGGGTACCAGCCCTTGGTCCCCTACTGCAGCGGAACAATGGCAATTGCATGATATCGACCTGAGCGCATACGATGGCATGAATGTCGTGATCCGGTTCACCGGAGTGAACGACTATGGCGATCGCCTGTACTTGGACAATGTGTCCATAACGAACAGCGGCGTGCGGCTCGCCGTAAAGCTGATGCTGGAAGGACCCTATGTTACCGGGACCCTGTTGATGCGCGACGACCTGCGTGTTGCGGGTCTGTTACCGGCAGATGAACCGTACACCGGATCGGGCTTCAACAGACCGGATGGTGGCGGCGAGCGCATCCATGATGGCGTGCTCCGGAAAGAAGGCAACCCAGCCATCGTGGATTGGGTGATCGTCGAATTGAGGGAGGCAAGTGCGCCAGCGAACATCGTGGCTACCCGCGCGGCGTTGCTTCAGCGGAATGGGGATGTGGTCGCGGTGGATGGCGTGTCGCCGATCTCATTCCCCGTCGCGGCAGGCAGCTACCACATCGTAGTTCGGCACCGTAACCACCTTGGAACCATGACCGCTGCCCCCCTGATGCTGTCCACGGTCGTGAGCGCCGTGGACTTCACCAGTGCGGCGACCTATGGTACGGGCGGCACGAAGACCATCGGTAGCACGCATGTGCTTTGGGCCGGTGATGTCTCCAAGGATGTCGCAGCTCCTTCCGGATTGAAATACACCGGCAACAACAACGATCGCGACCCTATTCTGCAAGTCGTCGGGGGGGTCACCACCAATACGGTGAACGGCTACTTATCATCCGACGTGAACATGGACGGCACTGCGAAATATACCGGCACCGGGAACGACCGGGACCCCATTCTTCAGAACATTGGCGGTGTGATCACCACGAACGTGCGTGTGGAGCAGTTGCCGTGAGGGGTTAGTGAAGGGCGCTCCTGTGTGCGAGGTATCAGTGTTGCACTGGCAGAAAAAGTAAAACACGCGAGCGCGAGCTTGGTGTGTCGACCTGCCGTGGACATGGTCGCACGTGCCTGTCGAACATGTCCACCACTCACGCCCCCGCCACGCACAACACGAATTCCCCCTTCGGCGGATGCACTTCAAAGTACGCGGCCAGCTCCGGCAGCGTGCCGCGCAAGGTCTCCTCGTGCAGCTTGGTGATCTCGCGTGAAATGCTGGCTTGGCGTTCCGCCCCAAAGGCTTCCGCCAATTCGTGCAGGGTGCGGACGATGCGGTGCGGGCTTTCGTAGAAGACCATCGTGCGCGGCTCGTTCACCAGCTCGGTGATACGCGTCCGGCGGCCCTTCTTCACCGGTAGAAAGCCTTCGAAGGTGAACCGGTCGCAGGGCAGGCCGCTGTTCACCAAGGCGGGAACGAAGGCCGTGGCGCCGGGAAGGCATTCCACGACGACGCCCTGCTTTACGGCAGCGCGCACCAGCAAAAATCCGGGGTCGCTGATCGCGGGCGTTCCCGCATCGGTGACCAGCGCAAAGCGCTCACCGGCCACCAAGCGCTCCACCAAGCGGTCCGTCACCTTGTGCTCGTTGTGCGCATGGAAAGCGATAAAGGGGCGGCTGATGCCGTAGTGCTGCAGCAGCCTCCCGCTCACGCGGGTGTCCTCGGCGATCACCGCGTCGGCTTCCTCCAGGATGCGCTTCGCGCGCAGGGTGATGTCCTCCAGATTGCCGATGGGCGTGGGCACTAAGAAGAGCCTTCCGCCCGCGCGCTCCACGCTCATTTCAAGGTACTGAGCAACGTGGCCAGGGTGCGGTAGAGCCCGTCGAACTTCGTGAGCGGCAATGTTTCCGGCCGGTCCATCACGTCGTGGTAATAGCTGACGCCGCCCATGGTGTAGATGAAGATGGCCGGTACGCCCTTCTGCACAAAGGGGCAGTGGTCGCTGTTGCACGCCGGTCCGCGCGACTTCACTTGCGGCAGGTCCTGGGTCTTTTCGTTGATCGCGACGAGCTGGTCGTAAATCCCCTGCTGTGCCGTGGCGTTCACCACGGTGATGCCTTCATCGCCTGTGCCGTTGAGGTCCAGATTGACGAGCATCTTGATGCGCGAAAGGTCGATCGGGCGATCCGCCACGAACCATTGGCTGCCTTTCAAGCCGGCCTCCTCAGCGGCGAAGGCCACGAAGAGGATGTTCGTCTTCGGGGGGTGTTTCTTAAACCATTCCGCGAGGCTGAGCAGCATGCTGACGCCGCTGGCATTGTCGTTCGCGCCGGGGAACAGGGCCTGCCCCATCATGCCGAGGTGGTCGTAGTGGGCCGTTACCAGTAGCCAGTCCTTGCTGCCGCCCTTGGCCTTGGCCACGCCCAGCACATTGCGCGCGGTGTGCCTTGGAATGAAGCGGTTCTGCACATGGATCGTTGCGGTGCGGGCGGAATCCGGCATCACGCCAGCGCGCATTTCGATCACCGCGTTGCGCGTCTGGGTTCCGGCCACGCTCCACGTCAGCTTCTCGCCGCCGATGCGGATCACGGGGACCGCCCGCGCCAGTTCGTTCTCCCAATCGTTGTACATCGCCAAGCTGTCCGCATCGGTGGTGTGCGGAAAATGCAGCACGGCGGCATTGCCGCTCACCACGCCCATGGTCACGGCCTTGCGCTCCGGAGTTGCCAGGTCGTTCACGCCGAGATGTATTAGGTCGTACTTCCCGTCCGCCGGGCCGGAGGCGGGATCCAGGAGGTAATCGATACCGGGCTGTAGCAAGGTGCCGTCAACGCTCAGTGCGATGGGGTCCGGAAAGCTGTTCACCGGGAATGTGAACGGCTCGAAATGCTTGTCGTTCAGCTTTTCAAGGCCGATCCGGTCGAACTGCTTGGCGATCCATTCCGCCGCGAGGCTGTCGCCGCCTTGCACGTAGCCGCGACCGTACATGGCGGGACCCGCAAGGGTGTCCACATATTGCTTCGCCTGATCCTTCACGGAAGGCATGTCCTGCGCGGCGAGCTTGCCGGCCAGGAGCAATGGCAGGATAAAAACAGGGATACGCATCAGCTGAATCGCCGTTGCAACAGGTCCGTGAACGTGGCGGCGACCTCCTCGCCCGGTGGCTTGGGCAGTTTGCCCGTTACCTCCGTGCGCATAAAAGCTTCGGCTTCCTCTTTGCTACCCATGCCGTTGATGGCGTCGATGGCCTTCTCATAGCGGTCGCGTTCTCCGCCGAAAAGCTCCGCGACAAACCAGAACTTCTGGCTCAACGCGATCGCCTTACGCAGGTCGGCAACAGGCGCGTGCTCCATCTTGTCGGCCACGCTGATCGGTTGTTCCTGCTTCTCCTTCACCGGGATGACCTTCGGCGGTTTGGGCTTGGGCTGTGCAGAAGGTTTAGGGGCCTCAGTGGCAGGCCTGGGAGGCGTCGCGGCCTCAGTGGTGGGCTTGGATACGGGAGGTGTCTCGGTCTCGGCGATCGCATCGATCAACGAGGTCTGGTGCGGTGACAGCTCTGCCGGGCGCGTGTCCAGACGGATCACGCTTTCCTTCACGTCCGCCTCAGCAATGGCTTCCTCCACGGTGGCCGGCCTTACCCCGGCGGTGTTCGCAGCTTCCTTCTTACCCGCGACCACAGCGGCTTCCCGCGCTTTGTGCCGCAGCACCACCAAGCGTTCATAGAGTGCCCGGGCATCCTCGGCGCATTGCTCGAGTTCGGGCAGGTCGAGCTTCCCCTCCCCCAACCGGCCGATGGCCTGTTGCAAGGAGCGGATCAGCTCGTTCATGCGTTCAAGTGCTTTTTGCTGGGGCATGTCGTGGGTTCCGGTGCGTGCGAATTTGGCTAAATTCGTGCCGCTTCCCAAATGGCTGCATCACAAGTCCGTCTAGCCTTTCTGTTACATGTTCCTGGAACACACCAGTGATCGCTCACGGAAGAAGGGCTGGATCGAGGTCGTTTGCGGCAGCATGTTCTCGGGAAAGACCGAGGAATTGATCCGCCGATTGCGCCGCGCGGAGTTCGCCAAACAGCGCGTGGGCATCTTCAAGCCCGGCACTGATACACGCTACCACGAGTCCGATGTGGTGAGCCACGACAAGCGTACCATCCCCAGCATCCCGGTGCGCGACAGTGCTGCACTGCTGCAACAGGCCGGCGATCTGGAAGTGGTGGGCATCGATGAGGCGCAGTTCTTCGATGAGCACCTGCCGCGTGTTTGCGAGCAACTCGCTTCACAAGGGGTGCGCGTGATCGTCGCCGGCCTCGATATGGACTTCCAAGGCCGCCCTTTCGGGCCGATGCCGCAACTGCTGGCCATCGCGGAATTCGTCACCAAGGTGCACGCGATATGTATGCGCTGCGGCGAGCTGGCCACCTTCAGCCACCGGACCAACGCCAGCGAACGCCTGATCCTGCTGGGCGAAACGGACAGCTATGAACCGCTGTGCCGCGACTGCTTCGATGCGGCCCGCGCGGAAAAGTCCGGAGCCAAGAACACCTTGTTCACGTGATGCCCGAAGGCAGGCTGCTGAGCCGGATCGCTGCGGCCACCGGGGGCGTGCTGCACGGCGCGGACCAACGCATCGACCATCTCAGTATCGACACGCGGCAGCCCTTCCCTGCGGAAGGCAGCCTCTTCATCGCCCTCACCGGCAAGCACCACGACGGGCATCGCTATATCGCGGAACTCCGGCAGCGCGGCGTACACGCCTTTCTGGTGCAACGCGGTGCCGTTCCCATGGCCGAAGGGGACAGCGTGATCGAGGTGGACGATACCCTGAAGGCCCTGCAGGACCTGGCCGCGTGGCACCGTGCGCAGTTCAAACTGCCCGTGATCGGCATCACCGGAAGCAATGGGAAGACCGTGGTGAAGGAATGGCTGAACCAGCTGCTCGCGGAAGAAGAGCGGATCGTGCGCAGCCCCGGAAGTTGGAACAGCCAAGTGGGCGTGCCGCTGAGTGTTTGGGAGATCAGTGAAGAAGATACCCTCGGTCTCTTCGAGGCGGGTATCAGCGAACCCGGTGAGATGCAAGCCCTTGCACGCATCATCGCGCCGGACATCGGGATCTTCACCAACATCGGCCCGGCGCACAGTGCTGGTTTCCCGAACGACACGGCCAAGGCTGAAGAGAAGGCGAAGCTCTTCCGCGACGCCAAGTCCGTGGTCTATTGCCGCGATCATGCCGACGTGCATGCCGCACTGGCGAAGTTGAACGGGCCAGCGTTACATGCATGGTCACGGAAGGAGGAGGCCTATCTGCGGATCCTGAAAGAGAACATCGAGGAAAGCGATACGCGCCTGTCGCTGCAATGCAATGGGAAGGAGTTCGATGTGCTGCTTCCTTTCACCGACGGCGCTTCGGTGGAGAACGCCCTGCACTGCATCACCCTGCTCTTCCTGTTGGGCCGCACCCCGGGAACCATCGCCGACCGCATGTACCATCTTCGCCCCGTGAGCATGCGCTTGGAGATGTTGCCGGGCATGAATAACGGCACCTTGCTGAACGACGCCTACAGCAACGACCTAGCCTCGCTCACCATCGCGCTCTCGCAATTGACCCGCATGGCCGTCGGCCGGCCGAAGACGGTCGTGCTATCGGACATCTCGGAAAGCGGTGAGGCACCGGCGCAGCTGTATGCACGGATCGCCGGGCTGCTCCGGGCCGCGCAGGTGGAACAACTGTTCGCGATCGGTCCAGGAATGCAGGAGCACGCGGCGCTTTTCTCCGACACCACACGCTTCTTCACCGATGCCGCACAATTGCTGCAGGCACTACCGGAGCCGCCCGTGGACGGAGCTGTGACCTTGGTGAAGGGCGCGCGCCGCTTCGAGCTGGAGCGCGTGGTGGAGCGCTGGGAGGAACGCACCCACGGCACCGTGATGGAGATCGACGTGGAGGCCCTGCGCCACAACCTGAACCACTATCGTGAGCTGTGCGGTCCGGACGTCCGCATCATGGCCATGGTGAAGGCGGGCGGCTATGGCAGCGGCGCGGCGGAACTGGCCCGCTTCTTCGCGCACGAGCAGGTGGCATGGCTCGGCGTAGCATACGCGGACGAGGGCATCGAGCTGCGCAGGCAGGGCATCCGAACGCCCGTGCTGGTGATGAACCCCGAGCCAGTGCCGATGGAAACGCTGCACCGCTATCACTTGGAGGCGGAGGTGTATGACGCCCGATCACTGAAGGCCGCGCTGGATTTCGCGGAGCATGTGCCCGACGCGCCGGCGGTCCACATCAAGCTGGACACCGGCATGCACCGCCTTGGCTTCATGCCGGAAGAAGTGCCCACCGTACTGGACGCGCTTCGCGGAACGAAGAAGCTGCACGTGGCCTCCATCCTCTCCCACTTGGCCGCCAGCGAAGACCCGCAGCACGATGCGTTCACGCGGGAACAGATCATGTTGTTCCGTTCGCTTTCCGCCACCATCACCGATGTGCTGGGCTATGCCCCGTTGTTGCACATCGCCAATTCCGCTGGAGTTACGCGCTTTCCCGAGGCCCGGTTCAACATGGTGCGGCTGGGGATCGGCCTGCACGGCATCGGGGCCGATGCCGGAGAGACGGCGTTGTTGCAACCCGTGGAAACGCTCCGCACGGTGATCGCACAGGTGAAGGAGATCCCCGCCGGGGACAGCATCAGCTATGGGCGCAAGACCCGTGTCACCGTGCCAACGCGCATCGCTGTGCTGCCCATCGGCTACGCGGACGGACTTTCACGACGACTTGGTGAAGGCCGTGGTCGCCTCTGGATACATGGCCAGGAGGCACGTTTTACAGGGGCGATCTGCATGGACATGTGCATGGTGGATGTCACCCACATCCCCTGCGCTGTGGGCGATGAAGCCATTCTCTTCTCCCCGGCACATCCTGTTCAGGAATACGCCCGCGACCTCGGCACGATACCTTACGAGGCGCTCACCTCCATCAGCCCGAGGGTGAAACGGGTGTTCGTGCATGGTGGATAGTTGGCGGTCCGGTATTGATCGGACGTCAGTTGTGTATGGTCAGGCTTGGAGAGCGTGGCTCCACCGTGGCCTCCGGAACGGAATACCGAGGTTCATGGGCCGATCAGCCCTCGAGTATCCGCTCACCAGTCCCTGACGCGGGCACTGAAGCGCTTCGTGTGGGCGAACAAGGTGGCAATATGCGGACTTCGGCACGTCCCCTCAATACGGCCAAGGAATGCCCATCTGGGTGGAGTCGCCGTTCGCGGAAGGTACCTTGGCGCAGGCCACCATGTTCCCGCCCGGACACTTGTTCCAGTGTACATCGACTTCATCGAGGTCCCGGCCAAAGCCGATGGACTCATCAATGGCCCGCGATCGCACTGCGAAATACATGGCACAGGTGCGTTGAACGATATCGAACGTCAAAGCATTCATTTCCACACCGGCCGAGTTCTTGTATACAATAACGGGGTCTTCCTGAAGCCGTACGCCCGATACAACATTACTATCCTGATCGCAAGCACAAGAACAGCACGCCGCAATGAACAACAAGGGGACAAGGCGATCCATGAGCATGATCAAGGTTACTGCCCTCGAGAGCGATTTCCTTCGAGATCGGGAGTCTTTAACAGAAGATCGGCACGGTTGCGTGCGCACATGCTCCCGATCCCGGACTTCGGGAAGAGGTTGCCATGAGGGTGCAAGGATCAAAGCAGCAACCTGGTGAAGCGGCGAAACCGGCCGGCCGGGTCATACCCGCGATGGTAGCTTGCACTACAAGGTCAACCTGCAACGTTGATGGGTCACTGGACATGCGCGTACTTCTTCTACTCTTTTTGATCTTCCTCCGCGCAGGCGGTGTTGCGGCACAAGGGCTGCAAGAGGTGGACGTTCCCGGCCCGAACCCCGGGAAGTTGCGGATGTTCGTCCTCCTGCCGCCGGCGGCCAACGAAGCCCGTGCCTCCCTTCCCATGGTGGTGGCTTTGCACGGCTGCGGACAAACAGCGGAGGAGCTGCTCGATATCAGCGGCTGGGGGAAGCTTGCGGACCTGCGCGGCTTCATCCTGCTCTGCCCGCAACAACGGGGCGTGAACAACATGGCGCAATGCTTCGACTGGTTCCGCTACCGCGATGCGCAAGGACCGGACGGAGAAGCGGCCTCCATCATGGCCATGGTGGGCCAGGCCATGCGCACCATGCCGGTGGATACGGGACGCGTGTTCGTATACGGTGTGTCCGCAGGAGCTGCCATGGCCGTGAACCTCTTGGTGGCCCACCCGGCCGTGTTCAAGGGCGGTGCGGTGATCGCGGGCGGCCCCTTCCTCGGTGATGTCAGTGCCTTCGCAGCGATGCGGACGATGATGGACCCGGTGGACCGGACCCCGGACGAATGGCGCGGGATCGTCGACCGGTCATTCCCCGGGATCACTGGGCCTTGGCCTCCATTGATCGTGATGCACGGCCTGAAGGACCATGTGGTGGACCCGCGCGCATCCGATGAGCTGGTCGACCAGTGGGCAGGACTGAACGGAATGGATACCACACCGGAGGAGGTGGCGAATGACCTGGGCGGCCATCCCGGGATCGCGCAGTACATCTATCGCGACAGTTCGGGCCGGGCGGCGGTCACCAGCTATGTGTTCAAGGACCTGGGCCATGCGCTGGCCATCGATGCGGGGGACGGCCCTTGCCAAGGCGGCAGCCCCGGACCCCGGTCCATCGATATCGGCTTCCACAGCACCTGCGTGATCGCGGACGGCTTCGGTCTCTGACAGGAAAAACCAAGGCCGGTCCCGCCCATGGCGCGTCGGAGCGTCGATCTCCCACTGGGAAAGACCTTGGATACCTTCGCGGCCCATTTCAAACCTTGCCATGCAATTTTCGACCAAGGCCGTACACGCCGGCGTGGAGCCCGACCCCTCCACCGGTGCCATCATGACCCCCATCTTCCAGACCAGCACCTATGTGCAGGCGGCACCGGGCGACCACAAGGGCTACGAATACAGCCGCACGCACAACCCCACACGCACGGCCTTGCAGAACGCGCTGGCGGAACTGGAGAACGGCAAGCACGGCCTCTGCTTCGCCTCCGGCATGGCGAGCATCGACGCGGTGGTGAAGCTGTTGAAGCCGGGTGATGAAGTAGTGAGCACCAATGACCTCTACGGCGGCACCTACCGCCTCTTCACCAAGATCTTCGAGCCGTTCGGCGTGAAGTTCACTTTCGTGGACATGGAGGATCCGGCCAACGTGGCTGCGGCCATTACGCCGAAGACCAAGTTGGTGTGGGTGGAAACACCGACGAACCCCACGTTGCGCATCGTGGACATCGCTGCCATTGCGAAACTCACAGCAGGGAAGGACATCCTACTGGCGGTGGACAACACCTTCGCCTCGCCCTATCTGCAGAACCCCATGGACCTGGGCGCGGACATCGTGATGCACTCGGTGACCAAGTTCCTCGGTGGCCACAGCGACGTGGTGATGGGCGCATTGATCGTGAACGACGATGACCTGGCCGAGCGCTTAGCGTTCATCCAGAACAGCTGCGGCGGCACGCCCGGTCCGCAGGATTGCTTCCTGGTGCTGCGCGGCCTGAAGACCCTGCACCTGCGCATGGAGCGGCACAGCACGAACGGTCGCGCCATCGCGGAATGGTTGGTGAAGCATCCCAAGGTGGGCAAGGTGTACTGGCCCGGCCTGGAAAGCCATGTGAACCACGACGTGGCCAAACGGCAAATGCGCGATTTCGGCGGCATGATGAGCTTTACGATAAAGGGTGACGAACAGGAGGATGCCATCAAATTCCTCAGTTCCTGTGAACTCTTCACCTTGGCGGAATCGCTTGGCGGCGTGGAATCCCTCATGGGGCATCCGGCCAGCATGACGCACGCCAGCATTCCCCGCGAGGTGCGCCTGAAGTCGGGCGTCACCGATTCGCTCATACGCCTCAGCGTGGGCGTGGAGGATGCCCAGGACCTCATCGCCGACCTGGAACAAGCACTGGGGTAGGAACCTCGCCCTACCGGTCCCTTGGAACCCAAGAGTGCCCTGCCGCTTGGTGGCCGAGCTTGGCCGGAAATGTCAGGGATCCCGTAAATTTGGGACAGACCATGAACATGAAAAATCTCTCCCGTATGTCCCGAAGTGCCTTTTCGCTATTGCTTTCCGCCCTTCTTCTCGGCCCCTTGGCCGCTTCCGCCCAAGAGTCCGGTTTCAGTTGTCGTGCGCACGACCTGAGCCTCATGGGCCCGTTGGTCAACAACGACCCCGTGCGCCTACAGGAGATCCAGACCGCTGCGGACAATTTGGAGCATTTCACCCAGGCCTGGCAGGCGGACGCTGCCCGGGGCGGTGGCACCAACTACATCATCCCGGTCGTGTTCCATATCATCCATGAGAACGGGCCGGAAAACATCAGCGACCTTCAGGTGTATGACGCGATCCGCGTGATGAACGAGGACTACAACAAGATGACCCCGGACTGGCAGGACGTGCAACCCGAGTTCCTCAGCTCGGTGGGCGATATCGGCATCACCTTTAAATTGGCCCAACTGGACCCGGACGGCAACTGCACCAATGGGATTACCCGTACGGTAAGCTCGTTGACCAATTCGGGCAACCAGCAGATGAAGAATTTGATCGACTGGCCCCGCAACCGGTACCTGAACATCTGGGTGGCCGCCAGCGCCGGAGGTGCGGCAGGTTACTCCATGTATCCCTCGGATGTGTCCGGCAGCTGGGGTGCGGCCGCGGACGGTATCGTGATCTTAAGCTCTTACGTGGGTGCCATCGGCACCAGCAGTCTCAACAACTCACACTCCCTGAGCCATGAGGCCGGCCATTGGTTGAACCTCAAGCATTGCTGGGGCGATTCGAACGATCCGGGCGTCACCTCCAATTGCAGTACCGACGACAACGTGTCGGATACGCCGAACACGATCGGTTGGACCTCCTGCAACCTCCGGGGCGCTAGTTGCGGGTCGGCATTGGACAACGTGGAGAACTTCATGGAATACTCCTATTGCTCCAAGATGTTCACCGATGGCCAGAAGAACCGCGTGCTGGCCGCGCTTAACAGCTCGACCGCCTCCCGCAACAACCTGTGGACCACCTCGAACTTGGCCCTCACCGGGGTATCCTTGGACCCGGTGATCTGTGCCGTGCAGTTCAATAGCACTGAGCGCGTGATCTGTGCCGGTGAGTCCGTCACGTTCACCGATGCCAGCTTCAACGGGGTTACCGAGCGGGACTGGACCTTCGAGGGCGGGACCCCGGCCACTTCCGATGCCGTTACCCCCGTGGTCACGTACGACACCCCCGGGCTTTTCAATGTCAGCCTTACCGTGGGCAATGGCAGCCAGAGCCAGAGCACTACCGAACAGCAATACGTGCGGGTGCTTCCATACGCCGGTATGGCGCTGCCTTTTGTGGAGGGTTTCGAGGCGGTGACCACGCTGCCTTCCAACGATTGGACGGTGAACGACAGTGAACTCGACGGAACATTCCAAGTGAGCTCGGCGGCGGCGTTCACGGGTTCAAAAAGTGTCCGCCTGCAAAACTCCTCCTCCACTACAGGCAACAAGGATGAATTGATCAGCACCACGATCGACATCACCACCGCCCCCCCCGTGGTGTTCAGCTTCCGCTATGCCTATGCCAAACGGTCCAGTGCCAACAACGACGTCCTGCGGGTGTATGCCAGTCGCGATTGCGGCGATACTTGGAGCCTTCGGCGCACATTGAGCGGGGATGCCTTGGTCACGGCGCCCATCACCACCGGCTCTTTTACGCCCAATGGCCCTGGCCAATGGGGGTATAATGAGACCTCGCCCATCGGCAGTCTGTTCATCGTCTCCAACCTGCGCTTCAAGTTCCTGTTCGAAAGTGACGGTGGCAACAACCTATGGATAGACGACATCAACATCACGGGATCCACCACAGCTGTGTCCGAGCTGGCCGGGGATGCGTCCAACACCCTGACGGTGGTGCCCAACCCGGCGCATGACCGCTCGGTGATCACGGCGCACCTGAAGGATGCCGGGCCGGTGAAGGTGGAACTGGTCGACCTGTTGGGCCGACCGGTGCGCACCATCGCGGAAGGGACCCGGCCCGCAGGCACGGCCCAATGGACGATGGACCTGAGCGGGCTGTCGGGAGGCATGTACTTCGTCCGCCTCCAACAACACGATGCAGTGCGCGTGGCGAAATTCACCAAGGAATGACAGCGACCCGCTGATCGCGGGCCATGTGCAATTGAAAAAGGCCCCGGTGATCCCCGGGCCTTTTTCATGCGTGACCAAGCCGGTTATTCCTTGTAGCCTACCAAGATGCCGACGCAACCGACGGTGAGCAAGTTGTTCCCGCCCTTGTCCGCCTCGGGCACGGCAATGTGGACCTTGAGCTTCTGGGTGGTGGCCACTTTGAAGTCGAAATGATCTTTGGGTGCGTCGGCACTGCTCTCGAACAGGGACTTTCCGGTTGCATCCTGCAACTGCCAGTTCACGTTGCCGAGGATGGGATGGGCGCACACCAGCAGCCGATACTCCTGGCCGCTGTAGAAGGTAAGGTCCACCTGGGCCTCTTCGCCGGGCGCCAATTGTGCGGCATTGAAGGTCTCGTTGAACTTGTAGGGTGCCATCGACGGCATGCACTTGTTCTTGGCAAAGCTGCGGCATTGCGCGTTGGAAACGGAGGGCAGTGCCACCAAGAACAGGACGGCGATGATCGTGGTAAGGTGCTTCATGACCGGTCTTAGTTGATATAGCTGGCGCGGATGGTGGCCACGGCGTCTGTGATGGACTTCAATTGGGCATCGGTGAGGGCGGCCTGCGGTGCGGTGCCACCGATGGTGGTCACCCCGTTCTCCTCGGTCACGGTGCTGTTGCCTGAGGGTACGGTCACATCGGCGAACAGGGAGTCGAGCGCCTTCAGGTCCTTCAGCACCACTCCCACGGCTGCATCGTCGGGGCTATAGGTCTCCACCAGTTCGATCAGGTCCGTGAGCGGCAGCTTCTGCTCAGCTATGCGTTGCCGCAACTCCGGTGTGTCGTGCGCTTTGGTCACTTGGCTGGCGATGTACAGCCCTTCCATCCAGCCGCCAGCCACCATCAGCGCGCTGATGTTGTCCCGCTGGTTCTCCTTCAGGTAGGCGTCCACGTGCCAGTACGTCTCGCTGATAATGCTGAGGAGCGAGTCGCGGTTGTTCCTGTTCTTCTCCAAGCGGCTCACGACCTCCTCATTGAAGGCGTTGGTCACGTCCAGCTTCTTGGCCAGCTTCTGCGCACAGCTGGTGTAGAGCATGCTTTCCTGGGTATTGTTGAACACGCTGGCATAGCTGAGGTCCGCGCCATAAATACCGAGGTTGAGGGCCTGCTTGCTCGCCGCGGTGTAGTTGTCCACGTTCTTCACGTCGTTGAGGATGTTCTTGTCGTATTCCGAACCGGCCTTCTTTAGGAGTGCGGCGGTCTCCATCGGCGAAGGGATGTTGTGGAAGATGTTCTTGGTATGCTCGGCGCGAAGCGCTGCGGTGGAGTCCACCGGGGTAACGGTGAGGTTGTCCTGTTGCGGCTGTTCGCCGCCGCATGCGGCCAACGTCAAGGTCGCGATCGTGGCGTAAATGATGGAGTTCGGTCGCATGTGGGCTTACTTCGGAATTGATGAACGGGGTAAAGGTGCCTATCCGAAAGGTCCGGATCAATGGGCCTCCAGCCAGTTTTTCCCCACGCGCATGTCAACAACGAGCGGTACGGCCAAGGCAAGCGCTCCTTCCATCAACTCTTTCACCATCGCCATCAGCTCTTCCTCCTCTTCCAACAAGCAGTCGAACACCAGTTCGTCGTGGACCTGCAGGAGCAATTTGCTTTTCATGCGTTCCGCCCGGATCTTGTCATGGATCCTGATCATGGCCACCTTGATGATGTCCGCCGCGCTGCCCTGCATGGGCGCATTGATGGCCACCCGCTCCGCCGCCGCACGCACGGTGTTGTTGCCACTTTGGATGTCCGGCAGGTAACGCCGGCGCCCCATCATGGTCTGCACGTATCCGTGCTCCCGGCAGAAACCGATCATCTCGTCCATGTAGCCTTTCACGCCGGGGAATTCCGCGAAGTAGCCGTCGATGATGCCCTGTGCCTCCCCGCGCGGGATGCCGAGGTTCTGGCTGAGGCCGAACGCGCCTTGCCCGTAGGCTATACCAAAGTTGACGGCCTTGGCACGGCCACGCTGTTCACGGGTTACCGCTTCGATGGGCGTATTGAACACCTTGGCCGCCGTGGCCGCGTGGATGTCCAGCCCTTGCCGGAAGGCCTCTTGCATGTTGGCGTCGCCGCTCATGTGCGCAATGATGCGCAGTTCGATCTGCGAATAGTCCGCGCTGAGCAGGCCGTAATTTTCATCACGCGGCACGAAGGCCTTGCGGATCTCACGGCCCTTCTCCGTGCGGATCGGGATGTTCTGCAGGTTCGGCTCATCACTGCTCAACCGGCCCGTGGCCGCCACGGCCTGACGGTAGTTGGTGTGGACGCGGCCGTCCGCAGGGTCCACGGCGAGCGGAAGCGTATCCACATAGGTGCCTTTCAACTTCCGCAGGCTACGGTAGTCCAGGATCAAAGGGATGACGGCATGTTCGTGGGCCATGGCGCTCAGCACGTCCTCGCTGGTCTGGTACTGGCCGGTGCGTGTCTTCTTCGGCTTCTCGCCGCCAAGCTTCAGCGTCTCGAACAGCACATCGCCTAACTGCTTGGGCGAATCGATATTGAATTGTACGCCGCAGGCCGCGATGATCTTCTCCTGCAGGACCAGGATGTCCTCGCCCAGTTCCTTGCTGAAGGCGTTCAATGCGTCCACGTCCAGGCGGATGCCCTCGCGCTCCATGTCCGCCAACACGCGCACTAGCGGCATCTCCACTTCCTTGAAGAGTTTTTCCTGTTCCTTTTCCTTCAGTTGAGGCGCCAGTTTTTCATGGAGCTGCCAGGTGATGTCGGCATCTTCCGCGGCATATTCCGCCACCGCTTCCACGGGCACGTCGCGCATGGTCTTCTGGCCTTTGCCTTTCGGCCCGATCAGATCGGTGATCGGCTTCGGCCTGTAGTGCAGGATGGTCTCGGCCATGTAGTCCATGCCGTGCCGCAGGTCGGATTCCAGCAGGAAGTGCGCGAGCATGGTGTCGAACTGCGGGCCTTTCACGCTGACGCCGTAGCGCTCCATCACCAGCATGTCATACTTGAGGTTCTGCGCCACCTTTTCGATCTTCAGGTCCTCCAGCACGGCACGGAAGCGCTCCACAACGGGCTGTGCATGCTCCTTCCCGGCGGGCACCGGGACGTACCATCCTTCATGTGCTTTCCAGCTGAAGGAGAGGCCCACCAGCTCCGCATTCTGCACGGAGAGGGCGTCGGTCTCGGTGTCAAAACAGAATTTCTCCAGCACGGTCAGCTCCTTAGCCAAGGCCGTCTGTCTTTCAGGCGTGTCGGCGATTCGGTAATCGTGCGGGGTGGTGGTGAGGTCGGCCATGGCAGCACTTCCCATCCCCCCCTCGTTTCCCTCCCTTCCATCGCCTCCCTCACCTCCTTCACTCCCGAACATGCTGATCTGGTCCGCATGCACTGCCGCCTTTTTGCGTGCTGCGGGCGCGGCTTCCACTTGTGCATCTACGCCCAGTACGGCCTTCAACAGACTGCGGAATTCCAGTTCGCTGAACACCTCCTTGATCTTCTCCTCGTCCGGCGGATCCAGGTGCAGTGCGGTATGGTCCACCTCCACAGGTGCGTCCACCAGGATGGTGGCCAACGCCTTGCTCATCCGGCCCTGCTCCGCGAAGGCGATCACGTTCTCCTTCTGCTTGCCCTTGAGCTGCTCCACACCGTCGATGACGCCTTCCAAGCTGCCGAACTGTTTCACCAGCTTCATGGCGGTCTTCTCGCCGATGCCGGGAATGCCGGGGATGTTGTCCACCGCGTCGCCCATCAGGCCGAGGATGTCGCGCACCTGATCGGTGTTCTCCAGGTCCCAGCGCGCGCAGACTTCCTTCGGCCCCAATAGTTCTGGTGGCGCGCCACTGCGGCCGGGCTTATACATTAAGATCTTCCCGGTCACCAATTGTCCGAAGTCCTTGTCGGGCGTCACCATATAGGTGGTGTAGCCTTCCCTTTCCGCTTTCTTGGCCAGTGTGCCGATCACATCGTCCGCCTCGTAGCCGTCGCTTTCGATCACCGGGATGTTGAATGCCTCAATGATGCGGCGGATATACGGCACGTTGCTGCGGATGTCGTCCGGCATCTCCTGCCGGTTGGCTTTGTATTCAACGTGCGTGATGTGCCGTTCGGTGGGCGCGGCGGTGTCGAATACCACGGCGATGTGCGTGGGTTTCTCCCGCTTGATCAGGTCCATCAACGTCAGCGTGAAGCCAAAGGCCGCGCTGGTATTCATCCGCTGGCTATTGATGCGCGGGTTGCGGATGAAACTGAAATAGGCGCGGTAGATCAAGGCGAAGGCGTCCAGGAGAAAGAGGCGCTTGTCCTCATTGTTATTACCGGCGTTATCAAGGGTAAGGGACATGCCTTTGGATATGGAATTGGGATCGGGCCGTGAAGGTAGCGGCAGTTGAACAGTACGAACATGGAAAGTCGGCGGTCCTGGACCCTGGCACGGCAACCATTGACACTGGCACGAGAGGACGGCCGTTGGCCGGAGGTTCGTGCCGGCCTAACTCTAGCGCCAGTTCTTGGGTTCTCTGGCCTAACTCCCTCTCCAGTACATAACTTGCAGTTCTACACAACATCCATGACCGGACGCTCGCTCACGTTGCCGCTGCTTTTCCTGCTTTCACAGGCGGCTTGCACCCAGAACTATGTCACGCCCGATCAATTCGCCTTCCGCGTGGACAGCAACCTGGTCTATGGCACCGCCCCGAACTACCTCGGCGTCCCGGTGACGTTGACGCTGGACCTGTACAAGCCGATCGGCAACACGGACGATGCCCGTCCCTTGCTCGTCTTGGTGCATGGCGGTTCCTGGTTGGCCGGTTGCAAGAACGACGGCAACAGCGGGGTGGTGGGTTTGGCGCGTGCTTTTGCCGGCCGTGGCTATGTGGTGGCCAGCGTGAACTATCGGCTGGGCTATCAGAAGGCGGCCTATGTGCCCACTCCGGCAGGGCCGCCCGTATGGCCAGGGGCATACCTCAGCCTGTACGCGGCGGACACCTTGGAAATGGTGCGGGCGCTCTACCGGGCGCAACAGGACGTGAAGGGGGCGATCCGCTGGCTGAAAGCGCGTGCTGACATCGACAGTACCTGCGCTGATAAGACCTTCGTGGGCGGTGAGAGCGCCGGTGGTTTCAACGCGCTGGCGGTGGGCTTCTTGGACCGGCCGGAGGAAAAACCCGCCTCCTGCGGTGATCTCCCCGACGCGCCCGTGCCCGGCGCGAACCTGCTGAACCAGACCGGCTACGCCTGCGGGCTGCAGACATGGACCCCGACCGGCACCATGCTCCAACGTCCTGACCTTGGCCCCGTTGACGGCACGTTGAACCTGAACGGGACGGATGCGCGCGTCCGTGGCGTGGTGAACCTGTTCGGCGGCGTGCCCACGGATGCGATCGCACTGGACTGGTGGCAGGGCGTGGATACACCGAGCGTCTACCTCTTCCATCAGAGCTGCGATGGCATCGTCCCCTTCAACGTCGGAAGGCCGTACCAGACCATGTCCGGATACTGCAACCTCGGAGCAACTCCATGGCACTACACCTATCCCATCATTCTCGGCAGTAATGCGATCAAGGCCACGTTCGAGGCGATGCCCGATCCGCCCAATTTCACCACGGACTTCATCTCCTGCGATCCCTTCAACAGCGACATCGCTGTGATCGATTGCATACGGTACGGCAACAACGGCAGCTATCATGCGCCGGGCAACCTGGTCCAGCGTGCCGCCAACATCGCCGCTTTCCTGGAACCGTTGGCCAGTGGTCCGTCCAACTGTTCGGTCACCGGTATCGCGGAACAAAGTCCGCCGGAAACGCGCGTATTCCCTCAACCGGCAACGGACCAGGTACAAGTGATCGATCCAAGGTTAGAAGGGAAGGTGGCCTTACGGATGATCGCCATGGACGGGCACATGGTCGCGGAAAAGAGCATTCGTGATGCGCACGGAAGCGTGGAATTCACGTTCGGGAAAGAGGTGCCGGACGGCATTTACCTGCTCCGGTTCCAAGCGGATGAAGGCATGGGGTCGGTGCGCGTTCTCCTGCAGCGGTAAGGCGGGTTCCCACGTCAGAAGGAGAATCCGACGTTGAAGCTCAAGGCACTCGAGTTCACGCCGCGTTCAACGAGCTCGTTGCGATAATTGATCCGCATCAGCTCGTAAACACTGTGCTTTTGCAGATCCAGCCCAAAGCCGAGCAGCAGGGCCGTGCTTTCCCCGGTCCGGATGCTCACGCCAAGACCCGCGTTCAGCATGATCCCCTCCGTCCTGAAATCTTCCGAGGCATTGAAGGATGTGCCGAAGTCAACCGCTAAATAGGGCGAGATCTTACGGTCCAAGGGGGTGTAGCGAACATGCAGGAAGAAGGGCACGAACAACGTGGTCTCGCCGGAACCCGTGTAAGCCCTGACGCCCACGCCGATACCGGTCATCAAGTGGGGGTTGAAACGGTAGCCGTTGATGAAATTGAATTTCGCCCGGTCCTCCCCGTACAGTCCCACGCCGATGCCATAACCCACCTGCACCAGGCCCTCATAGCCTTTCCCGATCCCGGCGTTCGCCACGGAGGACCTCACGGCCGGCTCCTTCGTGATCTTCTCCACCTCATCCATCGGATATACGAAGACGCTCTTGTCCGCAGTCTCCACCTTGATGGAAACACCGGGCACCTGCTCGATCACCATTCCGCGGATGATGCTGCCGTTCTTCAGGTAAACAACATCCTGCATGCCTTTTTGGGCCATGGCGGCAAGCGACATTAAAAGTGCAAATGCTAATACGATGGATCTTCCCATGCTGCTCATGGTGGTCGAATTTCACGCAAGAATAATCATTAAGTCCTGATGGACCCGGGCCACGAATGCCAAGCCCGGAGCGTCTAATTTTGGACCATGCTCCTGAAGAGATCCCTGTTTTTCCTGTTCCTGTCGGGATGTGCCGCCACGGTGCTCCCACAAGCCGCCATCGTACCCGGCGACATCCTTACGATGCTGCGCCCCGGAGCCACCCCGGACGATGTGGTGAAGGATCTGGCTATCGTGGACGGTAGATCCACTTCGCTTCACCTGATGAGGGAGGTGTCCGCACCGATGCGGGCGTGGCTCTTCCATTTCGATACCGCCGCGGTGGACCAGGCAGTGATGCTGCGGACGTTCCAAGGCCATCCGGCCGTACAGCTTGCACAGAACAATCATATCGTGATGGAACGGAACACGCCGGACGACCCGCAGTTCGGGCAGCAGTGGCAGCACCAGAACATCCAAAGCGAACTGGCTTGGGACATCACCACCGGTGGTGTTACGGCCGCGGGCGATACCATCGTGGTGGCGATCATTGAAAAAGCGGACCTGGGCCATCCGGATCTGGCCGCGAACGCTTGGATCAACCGTGGGGAGATCCCGGGCAACGGGATTGACGATGACGGCAACGGCTATGTGGACGATGTGCGCGGCTGGGATCCCGTGGCCGGGAACGACGCGGTCTATTCCGGCGGGCACGGCACGGAGGTGGCCGGCATGATCGGTGCCGTGGGCAACAACGACAGCTTAGTGGTAGGCGCCAACTGGCACGTGAAGATGATGCCGGTGAACTATCAGGATGCCGAAGAGGCCAACGTGATCACGGCTTATACCTACCCCTTGATCATGCGCAGGCTTTACAATTCCACCAATGGTGCGAAAGGCGCCTTCATCGTGGCCACGAACGCCAGTTGGGGCGTGGACGGCGGGCAGCCTGCGGACGCCCCGCTCTGGTGCGCGGTGTACGACACGCTGGGAACGGCCGGTGTGCTCAACTGCGGTTCCACCACTAACAATAACGTGGACGTGGACGTGGTCGGCGACCTGCCCACGGCCTGCCCAAGCGATTTTATGATCAGCGTTACCGCCACCAACAGCAGCGACGTGCGGACCTTCTCCGGCTATGGTGCCACCACCGTTGATGTGGGTGCCCCGGGAGCTGGCGTGTTCACGACGCACATCGGTGGGGGCACCGGTTCCGCCAACGGCACCTCGTTCGCCAGCCCGCTTACCGCCGGGGTGATCGCCCTGATGTACAGCGTGCCTTGCGTCAGTTTGGCCTCCATCGCCCACAACGACCCGGAGGAGGCCGCACTACGGGTGCGCGAAGCCCTGTTCGCCGGTGTGGACCAAGTGGGCAACCTGCCGGGGAACACGGTCACCGGAGGGCGCATCAATGCCTATAACAGCGTGCAACTGCTGATGGACAGTTGCGCTGCCTGTCCGGTACCGTACAACCTCACGGCCACCAGCAATGCCATCGGGGAGGCCGTGATCGGCTGGAGCGCATTGCCGGGAACATATGCTCTGCGCTACCGCCTTCCGGGCAGCACGGAATGGACCACGGTCCCCGGGAGCACAAGCCCCGAGCTAGCGCTCACCGGTCTTGCCGTATGCCAAGCCTATGAGTTCCAAGTAGCAGCCGATTGCGGCACCGATGTGAGCGCGTTCAGCCCCACGCTCCTCTGGACCACCGAAGGCTGCTGCACCGCCCCGCTCAGTATCACGGCAACGGCGGTCGATACCATGGGCGCGACCATCGCATGGACCACCGTGCTCGCGTCCAACGCCTATGACCTGCGCTACCGTGTTTTGGGCACTTTTCCATGGACGGAGCTGGATGGCCTCAGCGGGAACAACACCACGATCTCCGGTCTGGCCCCGTGCTCGGACATCGAGGTGCAGATGCGCAGCACCTGCGACGGCACAACGGCTGATTGGTCCACTTCCACGGCGCTGCATGTCCCGGGATGTGGCCAGTGTGTTGAAGGTGTGTTCTGCACCAGCCGGGGTAGCAGCGCCGCTACGGAATGGATCACCCGGGTGAAGGTGAACGGCATCGACCGGACCTCCGGAAGCGATGGAGGTTATGCGGACATCACCACCACGGAACAGACCACGGGGCTCTCCATCGACCTGCCATATCCGATCATTCTCACCCCCGGCTATGCCACCAGTGCACATTATCCGGAATACTTCACCGTGTGGCTGGACATGGACCGCAACGGGCAGTTCACGCCCGACGAACTGATATTCGATGCCGGCAATACGGTGACCGAGGAGCTGAACGGCATCCTCACCGTCCCCGCCACCGCCACCGCCGGTCCTGCGCGGATGCGGGTGGTGATGAAGTACAATGCGGCCCCGGACAACGGCTGCACCACCTACGACTACGGCGAGACGGAAGACTATTGTGTCACCCTGATGTTCGGGACCGCCGGGATCGATGAGGTGCCCACTTCAATGGCCGTCCGGATCTACCCACAGCCGGCCGACGACCTTCTCCATATTGCCGTGGGGCATACGGGGGCACTGGACCTGATGGTGACGGACGCGGCCGGAAGAACGGTGCTGGAACAGCAGTTCAACAAGGGGAACGCTATTGTGGGCACGGAGCGATTGGGTACGGGCATGTACCTCTACCGCATCTTGGACCAGGGTGCGGCGATCGCCCGTGGCAGCTTCATGGTCGCCCATTGAAGCGTGTTGTTTGACAGCGGCCCGGCTACCTTCGGCGCGATGGAGATCTCGGTCGTTATCATCACCTTCAACGAGGAGCGCAACCTCGCGCGTTGCATCGCTTCGGTGAAGCAGGTGGCCGATGATGTGGTAGTGGTGGATTCCTTCAGCATGGACGCCACGGAGAAGATCGCCTTGGAACACGGCGCACGCTTCGTGCAACACGCCTTTGAGGGCCACATCGAGCAGAAGAACTGGGCCATCACACAGGCAAAGTACCCGTGGGTGCTCTCCTTGGACGCGGACGAAGCGCTCGATGAAGAGCTCATCCGGTCCATCCTGGAAGTGAAGCGCGGGGCACCTTCCGCGGACGGGTACAGCATGGCGAGACTGACGAATTACTGCGGCACCTGGGTCCGCCATGGCGGATGGTACCCGGACATCAAGTTGCGCTTGTGGGACAGCCGGAAAGGCCTTTGGGGCGGAACGAACCCGCACGACCAGTATGAGATGGAACCGGGCTCGCGGACCATTCGCTTGACCGGAGATCTGCTGCATTACAGCTACAATTCGATCAGTGACCACCTGCGACAGGTGGACTATTTCACCGGTATCTCTTCGAACGCCCTGTACCAACAAGGCCGGAAAGCGGGCTTGGTGAAACTGCTCATCAGCCCCATCGCGAAGTTCATCGGGGACTACCTCTTCCGTGGCGGCTTTCTGGACGGATACCACGGCTTTGTGATCGCGCGGATCAGCGCCCACGCCACGTTCCTCAAATACGCCAAGCTGAAGCAGTTGTGGCGCGAAAAGGCATGAGCATTCCCGGCACCGTGATCTTGAGCCGGCCGGACAACCTCGGCGATGCGCTGCTCACACTGCCCATGGCGGGTGCGATCAAGGCCAAGGCGCCCGGCACGCGCATCATCGCCCTAGTGAAGCGATACACCATGCCGCTATGGGCGCACTGCGTACATGTGGACGAGGTCTTGGCATTGGAAGACCTGCAAGAGGCCGGTCCAAGAGTCCCGGAGGTTTTGCGGAAGACAGGTGCTGAAGCGATCGTCCATGTCTTCCCGCACCAGGAAGTCGCACGCTGGGCCAAGCAGGCGGGCATCACGCGACGGATCGGAACCAGCCACCGTCTTTGGCATTGGACCACCTGCAACGAACGGGTCCATTTCAGCCGCAAGAACAGCGACCTGCACGAGGCGCAATTGAACTTCAAGCTGTTGGCGCCGTTCGGCATCGCCGTGCCGGAGGATGTAAGCTCATTGATCCCGTTGATCGGCCTTCATGTGCCGCAACCTGATACGACCGTGCTTGAACAACTTCGGACGGACCGGATCAACGTCATTCTGCACCCGTTGAAGGTGACCGGGGCCGCATGGGGCTTGGAGAACTTCGGAAAGCTCATGCAGCTCCTGGACCCGGAACATTACCATGTGCTGCTAACCGGCACGCGAACGGAGGCCGAGATCTATCGCAAGGCGCTCCCGGTCGAGCTTCCCCATGTCACGGACACCGGCGGCAAACTCTCGCTGACACAGTTGATGGCCTTGATCGGCAAGGCCGATGCGCTGATCGCGGCGAGCACCGGCCCGTTGCACATCGCGGCAGCGGCGGGCATCCGCACCGTCGGACTGTTCAACATGAAGCGGCCCCTCCATCCGGGCCGTTGGGCGCCGTTGGGCAAGGATGCGCATGTGCTGGTCCAGGACCCTGATTGCCCGCGATGCGTGAAAGGCGAGGTGTGCGATTGTATCACACGGATCCCACCGGAACGGGTGCTGGACCTTCTACCGAAATAATACCACGTGGAACTAGAAATACGCCCAACCTGCTCGCTCTTTTCCGCCCAAGCTTCTTCAAGAAATAGTTCCGTAGCTATGGCTATGCAACGATTTATTGCCCCGCAGCATTGCGGGGCGCCTGATCAAAAAATAGCTTCGCATCTTCGGACGTATTTCTAGTTCCGCATGGTATAGGCGGTGCGGCAAAGACGAACAGCGCGTAGTACAGCGCGAAGAAGGTGGCGCCCATCTGCGTTTCGAGCGTGTCCTCGCTAAAGCAGGACAGCAGGAAAATGATCCCCCAGGCGATGAACAAGGGGTGCCGGAAAGCGTTCAGCCGCCATGCGGGCCACCACCAGGAGAAGAGGCTCCACAACAGACCGAACACGCCGAAGCTGATCAGAAGGGTGAGGTATTGGTTGTGCGCGCGCAACCGCCACTTCCCCGCCAAGGGGCTTTGCTCGGCAGCATATGCGGCATCGAAGGCCAGTTGCGTATCGCCGGTACCCGCACCGGTCAACCAGTGTTCCTTGGCGATCCCCAGCCCGACACGCTGGAACTCCATGCGCATGGTGACCGAATGCCCGTTGGGATCCCCGGACGCTCGATAAGTGTCCAGCTCGTACAGCACCTGCTCGATGCGTGCGCGCATGGCGCCTTGCCGACCTTCATCCACGCTGGTCATGCCGTTCTCGATCCGCTCCACATCGGTCGGTGACAGGGCCTGGATGCCGGTGGAATCCTTGCGCATACCCATACTCGCGAGGTAGCGCACCAAGGTGGAGCGCAAGGGCTGGCCAAGCTTGTCCTTCCCTAGGAATTTAATGTCGCTGCGCCGGTCCCATGTCCGCTTCATTTCCTTGTCCGCCACGTTGATCCACACATAATGGCCGTTCTCGCGCTGGGGGTCGCGCAGGTCGTGGTAGTACACCTCTCCGCCTGCGCTGGCATTGTCCAAGTGGTCGAGCTGCGTGGGGTCGGTATGCCAATAGTCCTGCACGCAGGAGCGCAGGTAGAGCGTGCTTCCCGCTGCCCCGGCAATAAAGACAACCACCGCTGCGATGCGCCATGTAGTGCTTCTCTGCCTGACCAGTTGCCAAAGGAAGTAGAGGCTCAACACAGCTAGCACAGGCAGGGCGATCAAGCTGCTGAGCTGGTCCATGAACCAGAGACACAAGAGGATCGCGGCCACATGTGCCGACCGCAGCAGCCATGTGCGCGGCCAGTAATACACGAACACGGCGATGCTGAAGCAGAGCATCAGCGACAGGCGGATGTGACTGATGAAGGGAGAGAGTTCCCTGTAGTTGCCCTGTGCCAATACACCATGGCGCATCGCCAAGCAGGCGATCGTGCTGGCCGTGGCGCTCCATGCGCCCAACAGCAGCAGGTCGCGTAATTGGCGTGCGCTCAATTTCGGTGCGGTGGACAGCACCGATCCGAATATGAACACCGGCAGCAGGATCCGGCAGAGGTCCAGACCCCACTTCAGGTCGGTGGTCCACAACAGGCCCAATAGGTTCAACCCGAAAAAAGAAAGAAATACCGCGCTCTCCTTCGTGGTGAAGCCGCGCTTGAAACGTCCGCCCAGATCACGTGTGGCGATGCCTTCCCACAGCCAGTTCACCCCCAGGATGATCTGCGAAAGGCTGAGCAGGAACTCGGACCATGGCAGCATGATCAGCGCCAAGCCCAAGGCACCCAGATGGATGCGCCAATGGACCCCGGTGCCGACAGTACCGGGAAGGCGCATCGCTTGCTCGGCCATTGCGCGGGAGTGCCGTTCCTAGTTCGCCTTGTAGGTGCCTGCCAGCACTTCCTTGTACGCGGGGCCGTTGATCACGGTGAGCGCCTCTTTCACCGCAGGGTCGGAGCCCAGCATCGCTTTGGCCCGGCCGGTCTGGTAGTAGTAGCGGCCCACCAGTTCACTCTTGAGCACCTCCTCGATCTCCGGCCGGAACCGTTCGAGTTCCTCCGCGCGGTCCGGGTCCAACCGGGTGCGCAACGCATCTATAGCGTCCTTGGAATGCTCGTAGTACCGCTCCTTCTTCGCATTCGCCACCAGCTTGTCCAGGTCGTCCAAGCTCTCGGTGTGGTACTCGAATTTCTTGTCCTTCACGAAAGTGAGGAACTGCTGGTAGATATCCTCGGTGATGGTGAACCGCTCCGGCGGCGGGATGGAATCATGCGTCCACTGGTACTGGTTGGCGAAGTCGAAGAAGAGGTCCGCCTGGTAAAGCCCGCCCACGATCTTGGGCAGTGGGGGCAGGTCCACTGCGATGTCCGGAGCGATGCCGCGCCCGTCATACACCGGCCGGCCATCGGCGGTCTTGAACGCGAGGATGGTGGAGTCCGCCTTGATGACCGCTTTGCCCTCCTTGTCATGGTGGGCATAATCGACCTTTTGAATGCAACGGCCGCTGGGGATGTAGTACTTCGCCACGGTCACCTTCAGCTTGCTGTTGTAGAAAAGGTCCCGTGTCTGTTGCACGAGGCCTTTCCCATAGGTGCGGTGGCCCACGATCACAGCGCGGTCCAGATCCTGTAGCGCACCAGTGACGATCTCGCTGGCGGAAGCCGAGCCGGTATCCACCAGGACCACCAAGGGCATCTCCTTGTCCAAGGGCTCGCTCAAGGTCTTGTAGGTCTTGTCCCACTCGGAGATCTTGCCCTTGGTCTCCACCACGGTCAGCCCCTTCGGCACCCAGATGTTCACGATGTTGATCGCTTCGCGGAGCAGCCCGCCGCCATTGCCGCGAAGGTCCAGCACCATCTTTTGGGCGCCTTGCTCCTTGAGCTCGGTGAAGGCTTTGCGGACCTCCTGCCCGGCGGTCTGGGTAAAACTGTTGAGCTTGATATAACCCACCTTGTTCCCTTGGTCAATAAAGCCACTGTATGGCACGTCCGGGATCTTGATCTCCTCCCGTGTCAACGCATGGTCCTCCGGCGCCTGCCCATCGCGGCTGGTGACGATGTTCACCTTGGTGCCGGCCTGTCCCTTCAGCAGCTTGCTCACGTCCTCGGTGTCCATGCCCTTGGTATCGCGCCCGTCCACTTTCAGGATCAGGTCGCCTGCCTTGATACCGTTGGTCATCGCCGGGTAGCCCTCGTAGGGTTCGCTCACCATCACCCCGTCGTCCTTCTTGCGGATCATGGCCCCGATGCCGCCGTACTGCCCGGTGGTCATGATGCGGTAATCCTCCATGTCGCTCTCGGCGATGTACTGGGTGTAGGGGTCGAGGCTTTCGAGCATCGCGTCGATCCCCGTATCGATCAGCTCGCCGGGGTTGACATCGTCCACGTAATAGATGTTGATGTTCTTGTAGAGCTCATTGAAGATCTCCAGGTTCTTGCCCACCTCGAAGTAATTGTCGCCCGCGGCGATGGTGAACGCCCCGCCCGCCGCGACGGCCAGTATGATGGCGGGTTTCTTCCAGGAATTGAACGGGTTCTTCATGTACAGTATCGTTATCAGGGAACGGGGTCGTGGCCGTGGCCTCCCCACGGATTGCAAGATAGGAAGCGCTTCAACGTGAGCAGGCCGCCGCGCCACGGGCCATGTTTGCGCAGTGCCTGCACCCCGTAGTCGGAGCAGGTGGGGGTGTAGCGGCAGGAACCGGGGAGCAACGGGGAGATCATTCCTTGGTAGAGGCGGATGAGCGCGATGAACAACTTACGGATCAGCGCCGACATGTTCCTGGGTCCAACGGTCGAAGATGCGCGTTATTTTCTCCCGGGTCTCCTCCCAGGGCAGCGGGCTGCTCCCTTGGAAGATCAGGAGCCAGGCACATTGGCTGTTCTTGGCGGTCAGCTGCTCGTACCACGTTTGCTTGTTGAGCCGGTAGGCCTCGCGCATGAGCCGGCGCTGGCGGTTGCGGTCCACGGCCAATTTCACATGCCGTTTGGGGATGGCGAAGGCCACCTGCGCCGGGGCAATGGTGTCCAAGGGCATCAACAGGCCAACGAGGCGAAAGGGATGGACCTTGACCACCTTGCCGGTAGTGGCCACTAATTTCAAACGGTCGCGGCCGGTAAGGCGTTCGTGCTTGCGAAAGGTGGGGCGCTGGGGCATGTGGCCGATCAACATTGGCGGTGTGGCCGGGACCGGTCATGGTGCCCCGTGTCACTTCTTGCCTCCCTTGGCGGACTTGGCGGCTGCCTTTTTAGCGGGCTTCGCGGCTTTTTTCGCCGGTGCGGCGCGCTTGGCCTTGGCTTCGGTCTTGGCGGTCTTGGCCTCGATCTTGGCACCGTTCTTCAGGAAGAGTTCGATGGCACCCGTCATGGAAGGGGCCTCGGGCAGCGGTGCCTCGATGTCCAGCCTCAGCCCGGCTTCGCGCACGGCTTTGGCCGTGGTGGGGCCGAAGGCGGCCATCACCGTGTCCTTCTGCTCGTAGTCCGGGAAATTCTTCCGCAGGCTTTCGATGCCGCCGGGACTGAAGAACACCAGCATGTCGTAATGCACGTTGCGCATGTCGCTGAGGTCGCTCGCCACCGTGCGGTAGAACACTGCGTTGGTATAGTCCACGCCGGCCTTGTCCAGCAACTTGGGGATCTCCGGCTTCTGGATGTCGGAACCGGGCACGAGGAACTTCTCGCCCTTGTGCTTCTTGATCACGTCCATCAGGTCGCTGAAGGTCAGCCTCCCGATAAAGACCTTCCGCTTGCGGTATACGATGTACTTCTGCACGTAGTAGGCCACGCTTTCCGAGACGCAGAAGTACTTCATGGACTCGGGCACCGTGAGGCGGAGCTCCTTGCACATGCGGAAGAAGTGGTCCACCGCGTTGCGGCTGGTGAGCACGATGGCGCTATGGTCCAGCACGGTGATGCGCTCCTGCCGGAACTCCTGGCCGGGTACCGCCTCGATCTTGATGAACGGCTTGAAGTCGATCTTCAGGCCGAACTTCTTCGCCAAGGCAAAGTAGGGCGAACGCTCGTCGGTGGGGGCCGGCTGAGTGACGAGAATGGTCTTGATCTTCAAGTTCCGCGCTGCTTAAAGGTTGTGCGAAGGAGGAACGAATTGTCGGGCATGTTCAAGCGCGAGCGCGACCGGCAGGATTTCGAAGGCGCAAATGTAAAGGAAAATATATCGCAGGGGTACCCCGTTGCCCACCCCGATGCTGGTCGCCCGGACCCATCGGAAGGCGACGGTCAAGGTGATGACAGCCGCCCCGAGGACCCATGCCCACTCCCGCCAGGCCACCCTCCAGGGGAAGGACATCAAGGTGACGACCGGAAGCAGCAGCAGGCCCATCACCACATGCATCACGATCACGGTATAGAGGTATTCCTCCGTTCCGCCATCCGTGGCAGGGAGTACCGCGATCGCCCGCAACAACACCACCTGTGCCACGATCACCGCCGCCACCATCAGGAGGATCCGTCCAAACTCCTTGATCCCATGGGGTATCCAGCCATGAAAGAGCAGGACCTGGTAGGCGAACATCGCGATCACCAGCGTGGACAGCACCACTAAGCCGGTCAACGTCCGGTCCCGCAGGTCCAGGTCCTCACGAAGGCGATGTTTACCCAGCCTCAGCGCCCCGAAGGAACGCCCGAGGACCGTCCACTGCTTGGGCGAGACCATGTTCACCCAGGCTATAATGCCCAAGGCCAAGAGCAGAACGCCTGCCAGCCAACCGGAACTCAAGGCGTCCACTGCCCGTACCTGGTCCATTGCGCCGCGAAAGTAGGGTCTTGACATCCGTTGTGCTATTGACAGTTGGCAGTTGCAGTCAGCAGTTGGCAGCGGCAGCTACTGACGGCCTTTCACTTGGACGGAGTAAATTCGCGGCCTTCAAGCCCTCCCATGAGCACCAAAGCCAAAGACCCCGCGCGCAACGCCACCGACCTGTACCAAGCCCACGACCATTACCTGATGGACGAGCTGCTCACCGATGAGCACAAGCTGATCCGCGATACCACGCGGAAGCACGTCAGCAAGCACATCAAGCCCATCATCGAGGAGAGCTTCGAGAAGGCCGAGTTCCACCCGGAGATCATTCCCGGGCTGGCGGAGATCGGTGCGTTCGGCCCCAACATCCCCACGGAATACGGCGGCATGGGCCTGGACCAGATCAGCTACGGCCTGATCATGCAGGAGATCGAGCGCGTGGACAGCGGCCTGCGCAGCCTCTGCAGCGTGCAAGGCAGCTTGGTGATGTACCCGATCTGGAAATACGGCAATGAGGAACAGCGCATGAAGTGGCTGCCCAAGCTCGCCGCCGGTGAGATGATCGGCTGCTTCGGCCTCACCGAGCCGGACCACGGCAGCAACCCCGGCGGCATGGTCACCACCTTTCAGGACAAGGGCGACCACTACCTGCTGAACGGCGCCAAGATGTGGATCAGCAACAGCCCCATCGCGGACATCGCGGTGGTGTGGGCCAAGGCAGAGAACACCGAGGGCCGCATCCATGGCCTCGTGGTGGAGCGGGGCATGGAGGGCTTCACCACCCCCACCACGCACGGCAAGCTCTCCCTGCGTGCCAGCCCCACCGGCGAACTCGTGTTCGACAATGTGAAAGTGCCCAAGGCCAACCTGCTGCCCAACAAGAGCGGGCTCGGCGCACCCTTAGGCTGTTTGGACAGCGCACGCTACGGCATCTCCTGGGGCACCCTCGGCGTGGCCTTGGAATGTTATGACACCGCCCTGCGCTATAGCAAGGAACGCATCCAGTTCGGCAAACCGATCGGGCAGTTCCAGCTCACGCAGAAGAAGCTCGCCGAAATGATCACTGAGATCACCAAGGCCCAACTGCTCACCTGGCGCTTAGGCGTGCTGAAGAACGAGAACCGCGCCACCACCGCGCAGATCAGCATGGCCAAGCGCAACAACGTGCATTTGGCCCTCACCGTGGCCCGCGAAGCGCGGCAGATCCTCGGCGGCATGGGCATCACCAACGAGTACCCCATCATGCGCCACATGATGAACCTCGAAAGCGTGGTGACCTACGAAGGCACGCACGACATCCACCTGCTGATCACCGGCCACGAGGTGACCGGATTGGCGGCGTTCAAGTAAGGGCGGAAGATCTTCCGCCCTTACGAACGCCGTTCAGAACCGGTACCCGAACAAATTGTTCCAACTGTAGGTGAGCGAGGGCACGCCCTCCGGCTGCGCGCTGTCCTTCAACAGGTTCAGGCGGCTTTCCAGGGTCATGTGCTTGGTGACGTTGATGAGCAGGCCGCCCTCCACGGCGATGCGGTGGTCGCTGGCGTCGAAGAGCTTGGGCTGGTAATAGACAACGGTGGTCAAGCTGGCCATGCCGGTGAATTTGAGCGTCGCTGAAACATAGCTGCTGCTGCGCCACAGCGTGGTGATGGGACCGTCGGTGACATCCTCCCGTTCCAGCATCACCGCCGTGCCGAGGTTCACCCGCATCTTGGCATTGTCCACGGCGGTGAAGCGCGGGCCGGCACCGATCATCAGGCGCAGGTCCAAGCGTAGCGGCTTGTTGTACTGCGATTGGGCGAAGGCCTCGCCGGTCCACGTGGAGTCCACGCGGTAGTTGTAGCGCAGGTGCTGGAAACCGGTGTTCAGGAACTCGTTCGCCTCCACCTGGCTGAAGGAAATGTCGTTGATGAACATGTAGCGGCTTCGCCCTTCGATGTGTTGGACCGCACCGTTCAAGCCGACGTTCAAAGAGCGCTGTCCGCTCTCGGCCACATTGAAGCGGAAGTTCACGAAGCCGGTCCAAGGCACGGTATCGTTCATGAAGCGGCGCCCTTCGATGTTCACCACCTGCGCCTGCGATATTCCGCCCAAGATGATCGAAAGAAAGAGCAGTAAGATGAAGCGGGCGCGAAAGGACATGGAGCGTGCAAAAATGGCCATCCTGAAGGGAATCACTTGCGACAGGTGCAAGGGAAACCTTACGATGTCCCGAACGATCAATGCCAAGGGTCGTCTCCCCTCCTTCCTTCAAGGAGGGGCCGGTCGCACTTCGCCATAGCGGGTGCCTACTTCGCCGAAGTGGCTACGAAGGCCGAGTCGGCGACGGCGCGGGGTGGTTCAGTGGTCAGTTCCGGCAAATGAATGCATTGAGCGGTGAGGCCTACTCCACCACCATGCTCCCACTACAAGACCGGCGCCCATTGGTAAGCGTGACATTGTAAAACCCCGGTACCGCATCGAACACGTCCAAGTGGACCGCCTCCCCGGTCATGTCCATGGGCTGCTCCAGCACCATGCGGCCCGTGCTGTCGTAAATGCGCAGGACCAGATCGCGCTCGTTGGCGAAGGCATCGGGCATTTCCAATTGGAAGCTGCCCCGGTTGGGGTTGGCATAGATGTGCAGGCCATCGGATCCCATAGATTGAGTCGGAATGCTGGTGGCCAAGGAGTGCTTGGCGATGAATGCGTCCTTCCAGCCGAAGGTGTTGTACGTCATATTGCCAAAGGTGATCGGTAAGTAGGGTGGCCAATCTGTACTCACCGGAAAACCTCCAGCCAGGTAAATGCCATCATAAGCCGGGACTATACTGCTGCCAAATGCCGAACCGACATCACTATCGATCCCCAGGCATTCTCCTGTTTCCGAGAACGTTGCAAGCATCAGATCAAAAGTGGTAGCAGTGTGAGTGATACCATCCCAATTCACCGTACCAACCATTGAACCGACTGCATAAAGTCCCCCACCGGGGCGCAGGGAAAGGGCAGTAAGGCTTACCGTGCCGCCAATGGATTCATAGCCACGGACCCAAAGGAGAGTCCCGGATGTATCGTACCTCGCAATGAAACCTGCGGAGCCTGCCCCCGGAGCATCAAGCGTATCGGTGCCAAATACCCCGACACCGTAGCCCCCAGCTATGAATGCTTGGCCCATTTCATCAAGAACAAAGAGGTGTGGCGACCGCCGGTCCGCGGGGCCCAGAGGCCATCCATCCGTTGTGAACCATCCCAGATCGCCATTATTCGAATTCAGCCTGAACAGGGCATAGCCGCCACCACTTAGGCCGGTCACCACACTATCGCCGACCAGTAAAGTATCCGAAGCGTTATCCATGTAAAGCGCATTGTACACAAATGCATCTCCGTTCCAAGTGTGCATTTCAAGGGGATCTAACATGGGAGAGGTGCCATTATAAGTAGACACCATGCGGGTCCATAAAGTATCACCGGATGAATTGTAGGCTGAAGCAAACGTACCTGGAGGCACCTCTCTTCCAGCCAGATGATTCACCGGAAGTGTAGCCGTATGCCCAGCAATAAGTATTCGAGCTTGGTCATCAACTGTTACAGCCCCGATATCGCAGCTACGTTGGCTGTCGAACCCACTGAATGCCACGTTCCGCGCCCACTGGCAATGTCCATCCAGATCCCATTGGGAAAGAAAGGCAGCGACATTTGAACCGGTTGAAAGTGAGACCGTATCAAGACTGCAAGAATTTACGTACCCCCCGACCACATAAAGTTTCTGCGAAACTGGATCCAGAAATGCATTATTGATCTCAATTCCTATAATGCTCGTGCAGCTTCGCAACCATTGTAGTGTGCCATCTGTGCTGAACTTTGCCAAATAGGTGCTGTGGTTGGCTTCCTGTAGGGTGTCCGGTCCTATGTACAGCCCATAAGCCTCACTGTTCCAATGACTGTCATAACGGCCATAGAGATACACAGCCCCGGTTGCATCGGTTCCGGCAATGGCGGCGGTTTCGTCACCCGGCCCACCAATTTGCTGGGACCACTGCCATGTTTGGGCAGCAAGTAGCTGGGAGAGAAAGCAGAGCGTGAGGAGGAGTGCGGTACGCATGATGTCTATGGTTTTACGATCCGTTGTCGCAAGGTCCGGTCGGACGACCGCACCACTACTGTGTATGTGCCGGAGGCTAGCGGCGCCATATCCAGCGCACAGCTCATACCGCTGAAGGGTTGCCCAAGGATCTCTTTTCCCTCGCTGTTCAAGAGCAGGAGATCCCAATGCGCATTTCCATCCAGTGCAGACCCTGTAAGTTGCACCTTCACCTGTTCGCTTGCCGGGTTTGGGAACACATCAAGTTGAATGGAAAATTCCTTGAAGTGGAAGTCCAGCGGCACTTCCTTCTTCTCCGTATTTGTCGGGCTGCGATAACCTGAAGCGCCTCCTTGGGTTTGTTGAACGGAGAAAAGTTGCGCCCCGCTTATCTCATCACAAGTCAAATTGAGGGGAACGGTGTAGATGTGGCATTCACTGCTCGTTGTGGCATGGAAGCCGGGCTTCAAGTGTACCTCGTAACGGGCTTTCAGTTCGGAAGACCCGGCTATGGTCACATCCTCGGCGGTCAGTGTGGACAAGCCGCTGTGGTCCTCGGTAGTGCCGGATGGGATAACGATATTGTCCAGCACCACATCGTAGCGGTATTGCAAGGAGTTCAGGATGTAGGTGTGATTCGCTTCAAAAGCATCGCTCCCGTCTTCGCCGGCCCAACCCGAACCGGTCCACTGGGAGGCATAAGCGCCCACCTCCAAGGTCTGAATGGTGCCGTCCTTGGTGTTGCCAGGATCGGTCAATAGAGATTCCGCACGTTCATTTAAGGAGGGAAGCGGATCCTTTCCCCGGATCTCGAAGTAGCCGTCGTCATCTGTGTAGGTGTAGTAGTTGTAGTAGATGGGATTCGGGCGGTTCTGTAGCGGCTTAGCAGGTGCCACAATAGCCCCACCCAAAAGGACAGCTCCGGCAATACCCTCACTGGTTTGGTTCACCACTTGGCCCGTAAGGGTGCCGAAGGTCCACGGCGTTGAGCCTTCATCGGCATGTGTGGTGTTGTTCACCGGATGCATGTACGGGTTGAAGTAGCGGTCGTTCATATCCAAAGCAGCGGGCACGGGCGCCATGGGGGCGGGTGCTGGCGGGTTGGCGGCATAGGCCGCGAAGGTGGCGGCCACCAGCTTGCGGGATCCCTCCCAACCCGTTTGGCCGGGTGCGGGATTAGGGTCCGCGCCGCCAAAGCGCAGCAGGCCGAAGTAGCGCTCTTTGAACCCCGGTAGCGAGATATATGTGGGATCCGTGGGGTTCGTGTTGTTCGCGTTCGGGTCGGTTACCCATTGGTTGTGGAAGATCCACCAGGAATAACCCGCGCAACGGCTGTCCCGGATGGGGAGGAAGGTGTTCTCCACAAAGTCCTGTTGGTCCTGTTCATCCCCCCAGCATGCCAATGGGTAATGGAGATAGGGATTAGGGTTGGTATAGTCAGGCGGGTGCAACGGGTCCTCGGCCGAGAAACCGGTCTCGTCCAAGATGTAGGGCTTTTTCAAGTAACGGTCATAGAAGCGGAAGTTGTTGAGGTACCGCTCGGTCATGCTCTGTTTGTAGGTCGCAGGGTCTTCGTAGATATCCGGCCCGGGATACCAATGGATGGATGCATAGTCGACGGGGAAGATCATGGGGTCCCATCCGTTGCGGAAGACATCCTGAAAGAAGCCCGCGCCCACGCAGGTCAAGTGGTCCGGATCTGCCGCTTTCGTCACATCGTTCCACGAGGTGACGAGTTCGCATAGATCATGCCTGGTCCGTAAAGTTGGGATATTGGCGGAGGCCAAGGTGGGCTCGCCCGCAAATTCATAGCCGATCAAATTATGCACTTGATGGGCGTGAATGAATGATGCGAACGCCTGTAAAAAGGCGATCTGGTCGTTGTTCATGGCATCCCCCACCGTGGCCGTGACAATGGCATCGCCGGTCACCACTTCCACGCTCACCTTCATGTCCAAGCTGTTCGCCATGGTGCATGTCTGGAGGATCATGTCAAAATACTTGGCACAGACCGGATTGATGGCGGGATCACCGGAATAGGGCGGGTACATGTTGACGTATTCGTTGTCATTCGGTAGCGGATAGAGATCGATCTTCACCGTGAAACCCGCTTCCAACGTCTTCTTTATCACGAAATTGATAAGCCGCACGGTGTTGAAGCCATCCGCCTTCATCTCTTTGAGGTCTTGGAGAACGCTAAGGGCACCTTGGTCCACCGGAAAATCATACTCCTCATCAGCGCAATAGAAAACATAGCGGCCAAAGCCGACATGTTCGTCCATGAACGTTTCATCCGGATCCACAGGTAGTACTGTAGTGCCGAAGTAATACAAGTCCAGATAGTAGCTCATCATCACCGGGTAGAACGGTTCGCCATGCTCATCCATGAACTGATCACCTTGCAGCGTGATGTACTGCGCCTGGGCAAACAGTGCGCCAAATAGCAGGCTTAGCAGGAAGACGATGGAACGTGCCATTGCGCTGCCTTAATGCCGTACTTCAAGTTCCGTTAAGCGCGCCTTCAACTCCTCCACTTCCTTATTGAGCTGCAGGATGTAGAGGCTTTGTTCCTCAGCAAGCTTCAACAGGCGCGTGCTCATGTCGCCCACCTCAAAGCCCCCTGCGGCCTCCACTTCGGCTGCGCTCGCAAAGCCGGGTAAGTGATGCTCGGTCTTTAAGAACCGTTCAAGTTCCGCAAGGGGCATCAGGGCATAGTTCGGGGCAAAGACGTAGTCCGGAAAAGGTTGGGAAGTAACCTTTACATCGCGGGTAGCAATGCCGCCTTCCACATAGAGCTTGTAGAGCAGGTCCGTTCCCGGCACGGCATCGCCACCTATCAGCACGCGACCATTCCCGTCCACGGCCAAGCGCCTTGAATGGGCCCACTCGTCCCAAAGGAAAAAATCCTGTCCTCCGTTCGCCCCGAAGTCGCATCCCAAGCCCCATCGTTGATCAGTTCCTTTCATAAAGCGGATCTCCGTATGGGCATTGGCATCACTGCGGGTGTTGGTGAGGTTCATCCCGCCGCTCACATCCGATGTGGCCACATCTAATTGTTGGGCCGGGGCACCCGTACCAATTCCCACGCGCCCCGCCGTGGTGATCCGCATCCGCTCCAACGCGTTGGTGTAGATCGGTAGGTTGTCGTTGCTCAAGGTGCCCAGCACTGGCTGCGGCTCATCCGGGCAGAGCTCGGTGAAATCGTTGCCACGGGTTTGCCAATACGGCATGGCGTTCAAAAGAAAACACCGTCCTTCCGTAGGAGTTGGACCACCTCCCATTTTCAAGCTCCCATCGCTATCGCGATACAGCGGCCCAACTGTAGTGTCCGCGCCCCAAAGGCGTATGTCCCCGTTACTCAAAAGTCGCAGTCGTTCTTGGCCATTGCTTTTGAACACCACGTCCTTGTTGTCCGGCGTACCGATGTATTGCGGACCGGGCGTGGTGCCGGGGTTCCCGCTCATGCTCCAGTCACTGCGGTCCGGCCCGCGCAGGTAGATGGTGGCGGAGGTGCCTTCGCAACCGTTGGCATCGGCCGTAGTGATCTTGTAATCCTTGGCAGCCAGGTTGTACCGGTCGGCCCCTGTTGGGCCGTCGCTCCATGTGGTCGTGAAGGGTGGCGCACCTCCCAGCACCATCACGGAGGCGTTGCCGTTGCTGCAGTTATAGCAACTGATGTTGTAGCCGTTCGAATATTCGTATACGTCCACGTCCAGCTTCATGGACAGCGGCTGGTCCAAAGTGACCTCCCCTACCGCATGCAGGCCATCGGCATCGATCACGTCCACCTTGTAGTAACCGGCTGCAAGTTCCTCCACGTCCTGTGTGGTGGGGCCATTGCTCCACTTGTAGTGATATGGAGATTGTCCGCCGGTAACTGTAAGGTCGATCCATCCGTCCTTCTCCCCGAAGCAGCTCACTTCGAACCCGTTGTAGTTGCTCACCTGCATGGAGACGACCAAGGAGTCCGCCGCCATCGCCGTACTGCACAGAAGAACCAAGATCGGCAGCGCGATCCGGTGCAGAAGGCTATCGTTCTTACCGTAACGAAAGCATTGGGACAGGATCGCGACTAAATTCCGGGGGGGGGGGGGCGATAGACATTACGGATGGATTTTGCAAGTGCCAAGCAGGGCATTATTTCCATTATTTCCAAATCCGGTTCATAATTTCTGAGGTGGGTGATCCGAGCTGTTCGATGGACGGATGCCGATCTCGCCCGCCCTTCCCCAATGTTCACCTCCTTTGCAACATGTCCCGTCGTCTACACATCGCGATCATCGGTGGCGGCCCCGCCGGGCTGATGGCCGCGGACACCCTCGCGCCGCATGCCGAGGTGGACCTCTACGAACATGGCAAGCAGATCGGGCGCAAGTTCCTGGTGGCCGGGCAGGGCGGCTTCAATCTGACGAACGAACTCGAGGGCGATGACCTGCTTCGGCTCTATGCCCCCGCCGGTCTTTTGGACGAAGCGCTGCGTGCGTTCGGGCCTGCGCAACTGCGGGAATGGCTAGTGGGGCTGGGCGTGGAAACCTTCATCGGCACCAGTGGCCGGGTCTTTCCAAAAAAAGGCATCAAGCCGATCGACGTGCTGGGGCAGATCCGCGAGCGGCTGATCCAAGCCGGTGTGCAGATCCACACGGAACATGCGTTCACCGGTTTCGACGGCGAAGGCCGGGTGCAGGTGGAGAACCGCGACGGACCGATCACGCTGCAGGCCGACCGCGTGATCTTCGCGCTCGGCGGTGCGTCCTGGCCGGTCACCGGTTCCACGGGCATCTGGCCACCGTTGTTCGCTGCGATCGGGGTGGAAGTGCGTGCGTTCCAAGCTTCCAACTGCGGCGTTGAGGTCGAATGGCCTGCCGACTTCATCCATGCGCACGAAGGCAAACCGCTGAAGAACATCCGCGTTTCCGCCGGCCCAAAGAGCGCATGGGGCGAGGGCACGATCACTCAGCACGGGCTGGAAGGCAACGCCATTTATCCCGTGGTGCCGGCGGTGCGCGAGGGAGCACCGGAACTTCACCTCGACCTGAAACCCGACAGCACGCACGAGCGGTTGGTCGAGCGCATCGGCGACAAGGCTCCGAAGAACTTCGCTTCAGCACTGCACCTAAACCGCACGCAGGTCGCGTTGTTAAAGGCCTTCACGCCGAAGGAAGTGTCCGGTTCAGCCGAACGCTTCGTGGAAAGTGTGAAGGACCTGCGCATCCCGGTGACGGGGCTTCGGCCCATCGGTGAGGCCATCTCCACGGTGGGCGGCATCCCCGTGGAAGCGTTGAACCCGGACTTTTCCTTGAAGCGACATCCGCACCTCTTCACCATTGGCGAAATGGTGGACTGGGACGCACCCACCGGTGGCTTTCTACTACAAGCTTGCTTCGCCATGGGTCGGCATGCGGCGCGGTCATTGATCGGAACAAAGGCCGGATGAGGATCGGACCAGAGACCGGTCCTATAGGAAAATGATGGCGCCGATGATGAAGACCACGATGATCACCAAGTACTGCCAGAAGTCCAGGAAGTAGTGGGAGTATGTCTTCCAGAGGTCTTTGAGCTCTTTCATAGGTGTCCCCGGCAAAGGTAGCTCCCTAAAATACCGGAAGCCATCAAGGTCGGTAAACCATCCTCCGGTCACATCTCTCTGTGCTCTCCGTGGCTCTGTGGTGAACTCTGTTGCTTCAGCCACTCCTCATAGATCACCTCCAGCTCATCGTACCAGTCCGCACCATAAACCCGCGTCAGCGATCCCTTCAGAAAGCGGAACACTGGAACACCCAGTTTAGCGCCCAGCTCACAGGCCGGGGAGCAGATGTCCCACTGGTGATAGTTGAGCGCATCGTGGTACTTCAACTTCGAAATGCGGATGGGGTACAGGTGGCAGCTCTTCGGTTTGTTGAAGGCGATCTTGCCGTCATTGAACGCTTGCTCGATGCCGCACATCCAAATGCCTTTGCCGTCCTTCTTCGCGTACACGCATTCGGCGTACTCCTGCACGATCGGCGTGACCAGCTCACCATCGATGTCCACCACGCTGGTAGCGCCTTGGTCCTTCACGGCCTTCTTGCCGCGCTGGGTCATGTACGGCTCGATGGCGGCGTAGTGCTTCTCGATCAGCTTGGCCTCGTCGGGTTCCAATGGCGCGCCGCTATCGCCCACCTCGCAGCACGCGCCTTTGCAAGCATCGAGGTTGCAGACGAAGCGCTTCTCGAAGAGTTCTTCGCTTAGGAGGGTGCCGCGGTGTTCGATCATTTTTCGGCCTGCAAGCTACCAAGGTGGGCCGGAAGAGCGGCAATGAGCGTCGTTGCGGCTCCTCTTCTCCCATTCCCGAAGATCTCCCAACTTTCCCCCATGTCCTACCGTGGTAAAGTCAAGCGCTATCTCCTCATCCTAGAACGTCTGCATCGGCCTGCCAACTTCAGCGAGCTGGAGTCCTTACTGGAAGAGGAAGGGTTCCACTTGAGCCAACGCACCCTTCAGCGCGACCTCGCGGACCTGCGTGACGAGTTCGGTATCGAAGTACCCTACGACCACAGCACGAAGACCTATGCCGTAGAGGACCAGACCGATCTGCAAGACGTGATGCCGCTTTTGCAACGCGCGCAACTGCTGGAGCTGGTGCGTGATGGCAAGACATTGAAGGAGCTTCGTCAATATGTCCGTTTCGAGGAGCTGGGGCGGCTTCAGGGCATTCATCACTTGGGATCATTGCTGCAAGCGATACGTGCGCGCCATGAGGTGAAGATCACCCACCGCAAATTCCAAGGTGATCGGAGCAAAGAGCATCTCATCCGGCCGCATCAGTTGAAGGAATACCGCGGCCGCTGGTACGTATTGGGCCGCTCCACGAAGCATGCCGGACCTATCGCGCTGGGCCTGGACCGGATCGAGAAGCTGGAAGCCACACGCACCAAGTTCACCCGCAACAATGATGCAGTGGCCGATTTTTATGAGACTGTGATCGGCGTGGACACGAGTCCCGGCAAGCCCGAACTGATCCGGCTACGCTTCAACCCTGTGCAGGCGCGCTATGTGAAGGCCTTGCCGATCCACCACTCGCAACAGGTGGAAAGTGAGGACAAGGACGGCGTTGTCTTTTCGGTGTACGTGATGGCCAACACTGAACTGCGACAGATGCTGATGGGTTGGGGCGATCTGGTGCAAGTGCTGGAGCCGAAGTATCTCGCTAAGGAGATTCGCGACGCCCACAGGAATGCCGCTAAGCAATACGGGAAAAAGTAACGACTCACCACTACGACATACTTTGGCGTAGTGACTTCGGAACCTTGCGGAATGAAACCCGCAACCTCCTCCTATCCGGTCAACTTCACAGACCGCCAAACCCGCCTTCACGGCCTGAAGAGAACACTCGCTTCCACCCACTTCGGTATCGATAGCGAGATCGAACGGCTCTTGGGCGCCTTCGCACCGTGGTACCTGTTCTCTGAGTCACAATCACGACCGCGCACCATCGGCCTTTGGGGCATGACGGGCACGGGAAAGAGCAGCTTGGTGCGCGAACTCGTAAAACACCTTGGGCTGGACGACCGCACCTATTGGCTCGATGCGGGTGAATGCCGCAGCAATAACTGGTTAGGCGAGATGTTCAGCCGGGTTGCGCAAGACCTGAGCGGCGCGCCTTTCATCGTGGTCGTGGACGAGTTCCAACATGCCCGCACGATCAAGGGCGGCAGTGAGCAGATCGAACCAAACGCACTGCGGACCTTTTGGGAGATGATGGACTCGGGGCGCATCATCACATGGTCGGATATCTGGTCACATCACCTGTTGGCACTTTATGACCTGCATGACCGGCTCCGGATAGCTTTCAATGCCGGTGTCACAGTATGCAAAGGCAAGGTGGTGGACAAGCCCGAAGTGTTCAAGAAGCTCGTGGCTCACCACTATCACATTGACCGAAAGAGCACGGATCGTTGGGCCGTACCCTTGGGGGAATTGGACACTTTGCAAGGGCTACATCCAACACCCAAGCCCACCATGAGCGAACTCCAGCAGAAATTGAGCTCGCTCGATGGGCCGGGGATATTGAGCTGGTTGTTGGAGGTGAGCCAATTAAGTAGGGGACCCAAGATCGTGGATGCCAGCAAAGCCTTGGTGATCATACTGGGCAACTTGGACGAGCTCTACGACACAGGTCGTGAACCCCTTGCGGAACTGGATCCGGACGTGCTGCTGCAACGGCACCGCGACATCGGCACGGGTGGCGTTCATAATGCGCTGTTGAAGCTCTTCCGGATCGAACAAGTAGCGCGCATGGGTGCGGACCATGTGGTGTTCCCGCCGATCGGACAGGCCACCGTGGATGCCATGGCACGCAACGGTTCGGCATCGCTCGCGGCTGCGCTTTCCAAACAATGCGGCAAGAAGATCACCGTGGACGACGCGCTCGTGCAGGCCATCCGCGACAGCTCCACCATTGCGGTGATGGGCGCGCGCCCCGTGGTGGCGGCGGTCCATCGACTGTTGCCCAGCCTGCTTTCAGAAGCATTGAGCAGTCCGGAAATGGATAAGGCGCGCACCATCAAACTGGCCTTGCGCAATGCCCGGGCCGTGGCACTTCACACAAGAAAAGGACAAGAACAGATCGTTCAACTTTCGTGGCCATCGGCGAAAACCGCCGGGCCTTTGCCTGCCGACCTGCTGCAACACGCCGTGCATGAGATCGGGCACCTGCTGTGCGGGGCGCTACTCTGCGGCATGCGTCCGTTGCAGGTGTGCGCATACACGAACGACCCGGAGGTCGGCGGCTTCGTAGTGTGGGACCGCCCGCGGTCGATCGTGTTCCGTCGTGAAGAAGTGGTCCCGCGCTTGGCGGTTATGCTGGGTGGATGGGCTGCGGAAACATTGCGCTACGGACCCGAAGGCACCTCAACCGGTTGCGAGGGCGACTTGCAGAAAGCCACCGGATTTGCCCTGGAGCTGATCAAGCAACAAGGTTTTGGTACGGACCGGCTCCGACATGCGGAAAACCCAGCACGATCCACGGAAGGATTCCTCACTACCACCGATGAAGTGGAAGCACAAGCCCGCCAATGGATCGAAGCCGCCGAGGCGATGGCCTTGGATACGCTCAGCGAAAACGCGGCCTTAATTGATGAATGGGTGGAACGCTTAACCGCCAAAGGTTCACTGGGGATGAAGGAACTGGAAGCGCTTTTACAGCGTGAAGCGGAAGCGCATACCTTGAACGCCGTTCAATTTGAAGAAGCATGAAAGCGAAAGAGTTTATTGAGGTTTGGGAGGAATTTGCGAAAACCATCGTACAGGATGGTGATAATGTTGGGACGCTTTGGTACCAGGATGCGGGATGGACCAGACGTGTAACCGGCGAAGCGAACGCCAGCGAAAAGGAAAGCCCGTTGGGCGACAAGCTCGTTGAACACCTCCCCCAAGGTATTTGGCGTTACCGCACGGAAGAATGGAAACTGGACCTCGTGCTCGCCAAGAAACAGAATTGGCCAACGCCCAAAGATTGGAAGGAGGGGGAATGGCAATCAAAATGGGATAAAATCTTCTGGCCTACCACCTACGAGATCATCGTAGAGCATGAAACCTCTGGCGGGATCAGTTGGCAGGAAATGGTCAAGCTGATCCATCTGCGAAGCCGGTTGAAGGTGCTGATCACATACACCTACGACGTCGGCAGCTCGGAGAAATCACAAAAGAAAAGCCAAGACCTTATCGACGAAACCCGCAATCAATTCCAAGCCATGCTGAAAGCCGCATGGAAGAACTTCCCGGAGAACTGGGACACGGAGTACTTGCTGATCGTGGGGCAGCTGGACGAGCGAGGCGACACGCCCGAAGTAAAATGGCACTATACCACCTTTGCCCCTTGGGGAGAAAAGGTCTGTGAGCATCCCTCCACCGAAGCGAATATCAAAAAATGCAACCAATGAACCTTGAAGAAGCACAACTCGAAAAGAGGTACCGCGAGATCCTTATTAAGGATCCACTTGACGAAACGATCTGGATCAACGAAGCTCCTGCAACCCCATTCGTCGGGAAGAACTATGGTGCGAATGGCCTGCCCAAGGTCCTCGTTTACGGCAGTGCGGAAAACCTGACCTACACGAGTAATTTGACATTGTCAGCCGCCCGTAACAGGGTCTTTTTCGATGAGGGGCCGCAAGGCACGGACAAATTCTTCCCTCGGGTCCACATCTCACCAATAACAGACGGCAGCCTGCTCACCGCAGCCCGCTATCTGTTGGAGATCTTTGAGAAAGAAGGATTCTCCACCGAGCCAAAGGACTTTCTCCAGCAGATCGCGGTGAGCAACTACGGGAAGTTCAGCTTGAAAGGAAAGAAGAACTCTGACTACGCCTCCAAACCGAAGTTGTTGGAAGTCTCACATCCGTATGTGAAGGCTGATCTGGAAGTGCTCAAGCCTGATGTTGTCATACTCCCGAGAAGCATCTATCAGCACTCGTTCAATGGCTTGCTCATAAATGAGGATTTGAGCCGCCCGAACACTTGGACGATATACCAGACCAACGCGGGTGTGATCAACCGGCACATCGAGAAACAGCTTAACAAGGCCGGTTGCGGAGGAAAAGCGCACTCCGGATGGGCCAAGGATTGGGTCGGCCATGTGCAACACATGCGCATGGGTCGATACTTGGATTGGCTCGACTGGCGTGTAAAAAGCAAACCCGAATGGCTTCACGGCCAGGCATAGCCTGACCATTCCCGCAACGCGGGACATCTGCGTCCATCCCTATCACCCAATAGGCATCCGATGTATATCGGATCATCTGCGGTGATCTGCGCTATCTGCGGTTTTTCCTCTTCGCGCCCTCAGCGATACAAAACGTTGCGCCCGTAGCATCCGTTGCGGTTCCCCTTCTTCGTGCCCTGAGCGTCCTTAGCGGTACAAAAACGTTGCGCCCCCGTTGCGCTCGTAGCGTCGTTGCGGTTCATCCTTCCGAAGCATGCATCTTTGCGCCGCGACGCTGAAGATTTCCAGAGCGTTCGCCCATCGCAATGAGCAATCAAGAAGACCGCCTAAAAACCCTTATCGGCCACGCCAAGGAATACGGGTTCGTGTTCCAAAGCAGTGAGATCTACGACGGCCTCAGCGCCACGTACGACTACGGCCCCTACGGCGTCGAGTTGAAGAACAACATCCGCCGCTATTGGTGGGAGGCCATGACCAAGCTCAACGAGAACATCGTGGGCCTGGACGCCGCCATCTTCATGCACCCGCTCACGTGGAAGGCCAGCGGACACGTGGACGCTTTCAACGATCCCTTGATCGACAACAAGGACAGCAAGAAGCGTTACCGTGCCGACGTGCTGCTGGAGGACCACATCGCCAAGTACGAGGACAAGATCGCCAAGGAGGTGGAGAAGGGCCGCAAGCGCTTCGCCGAAGGTTTTGACGAAGGGCAGTTCCGCGCCACCAACCCCAACGTGAAGCGCAGCCAGGACCGCATCGACGCGGTGGAAGGCCGCATGAAGGAAGCCTTGAATTCCGGCGACCTCGAAGCCTTGCGCCAGCTCATCATCGACGAGGAGATCAAGTGCCCCGTGAGCGGCACTGCCAACTGGACCGAGGTGCGCCAGTTCAACCTGATGTTCGCCACCGAGCTCGGCAGCGTGAGCGGCGAAAGCAGCACCATCTACCTCCGCCCCGAAACGGCACAGGGCATCTTCGTGAACTACCTCAACGTGCAGAGGAGCGCGCGGATGAAGATCCCCTTCGGCATCGCGCAGACGGGCAAGGCGTTCCGGAATGAGATCGTCGCGCGCCAGTTCGTGTTCCGCATGCGCGAATTCGAGCAGATGGAGATGCAATTCTTCGTGAAGCCCGGCACCGAAATGGAATGGTACGAGACGTGGAAAGCGAAACGCATCGCTTGGCACAAAGCGCTGGGCATGCCGGAAGAGAACTACCGCTTCCACGACCACATCAAACTGGCGCATTACGCCAACGCCGCCTGCGACATCGAGTTCCTTTTCCCCATGGGCTACAAGGAGCTCGAGGGCATTCACAGCCGCACGGACTTTGACCTGAAACAGCACGAGGAATTCAGCGGCAAGAAGCTGCGCTACTTCGATACCGAGACCAACGAGAGCTACATTCCTTACGTGGTGGAAACCTCCATCGGCCTGGACCGCATGTTCTTAGCCGTGCTGAGCGCGGCCTACGAAGAGGAGAAGCTGGAGAGCGGCGAGGACCGCACCGTGCTGCGTATCCCTGCGCCGCTGGCACCGGTGAAGGTCGCCGTGCTGCCGCTGATCAAGAAGGACGGCCTGCCGGAGAAGGCACGCGCCATCATCGACATGCTGAAGCTGGACCATAACTGCCAGTACGACGAGAAAGACAGCATCGGCAAGCGCTACCGCCGCCAGGATGCCATCGGCACGCCCTACTGCATCACCGTGGACCACGATTCCCTAACCGACGACAAAGTCACCATCCGCGACCGCGACACCATGCAGCAGGAGCGCGTGGCGATCAGCGAGCTGGGGCGCCTCGTGAGCGGGAAGGTGGACATGCGCGGGCTGCTGCGGAAGCTGTAGGACGCGGCTTCCTATCTTCGCCATACCATGGCCAAGAAGAAAAGCAGATCGGCGGAAGCGGTGAAGGCACGCGCAAGGCGGGCTGCGCCCAAGCGTGTTGCCGGTAAGGAAAGGAAAGTTGATACCGCAGTCAAACGCACCGTGCCCAAGCGGACTTCCAAGGGCTACGATGCGGATAAATACACCGGAGCGATCCCAGGTCTTGCCGAGCGCATGAAGGAGTATTTGGAACATATGCGCGATGACCGCTGAGCGCCTGCTTGCGGACACCAACGCACTCATCCATCAATTAGGCGGAGACCAGCGCGTGGGAGACTTGTTGAAAGACAAAAAGGTCCATATCTCATTCGTTACGCAGATCGAATTGCTCAGTTGGCCCGGCTATACGGCAAAGGAGCGAGCTGTGGTGGCGGAACAGATCCAAGAGTTCATCATCATGGATGCGACCGAACGGGTGAAGATGATCGCCATTGACCTTCGGATAAGACACAAGCTGAAACTCGCCGATGCCTTGATCGCCGCCACGGCCATCGCCTGAATATTCCACTGGTCACGCAAGACAAGCACTTCAACCGGCTGAAGGAAGAATTGGAACTCTACATGTTGTAGATCCACCAACGGACAGAACTCCACGCGTTTCACAACGCGCGTCGTTCACTACGCCCCCTACTCCGCCATCAGCCGCACGGCCTGCCGGCTGCCATCAGCTTGATGCACTTGCAGGATATAGGATCCCGCCGGTAGCACACCGCGTTGAACCGTAAGCGGGGCGCCAGCGAAGTGTGTAGCTGGGATCACCGCTCTTCCGCAGGCATCATACAGGATGAACGTGCCTCCCCTGGAGAACGTGGGCGAATACACCACCACACTGGAACGGAACGGATTCGGCTGAACCGTCAAGGACTGCACTTCACCCGGCTCTGTGATCGCGGCAAAGCCGCAATCCAATTGGACCCTTACCGGCACCCATGAGTTCGTGTTCGTCCCGATCGAGAGCTGGCCCCATTCGTTGTTCCCCCAGGCCCAGATCCCGCCATCCCCGGTGCGGGCAAGGCTGTGCCCGGCACCGCCGCAGAGCTCCACCACATTGCTGAGCGCGGTGATCTGCACAGGGCTCAACCGGTTCGTCTGGGTGCCATCGCCCAAGCGGCCGTAGAGGTTGTACCCCCAAGCCCATGCGGTACCATCGTCCTTCAGCGCCAAGGAATGGAACACGCCAGCTTTCACGCTCGTGAAACCGCTGGTGGCCAAGGAGGGTACCGGGCCGGACTTGTCCACGTTGGTGCCGTCGCCCAATTCACCCTCGCCGTTGCCACCCCAGGCCCAGATGCTCCCGTTGGCGCGCAACATCAACGAATGATTGTTGCCTCCGGCCACGGCCGTGGCAGCGGGGCCTACCACGTTCACCGGACTGGACCGGTTCTCGAAGGTCACATCGCCCAATTGCCCGTTCGCGTTCAGGCCCCAGGAGCGGATACTCCCATTAGCCAGCAGTGCGAGGGTATGGTAGCCCCCGGTGGCGATGGCGGTAACCCCCGCAAGGCCCGGGACCTGTATGGGCGCCAAGGTCACCGTGCCCGGCCCCATCTGTCCGTTGCCCAACTGACCGAAGAGGCCGCTGCCCCAGACCCATACCGTGCTATCAGCCCGCAGGGCCGCCGCGTGTCCGAAACCCATGGCCACCTGGACCACGTTGTTCAATCCGGGCACATGGTAGGGAATGCTGTCAAACACATCGGTCGTGCCCACGCGCTGGCCCCAGGTCCACACCGTGCCATCGGTACCCAGCACGATGGTCTGTGCCTGTTGCACGCTCACCATAGTCACTTCATCCGTCATGGCCACCGGCACCGCTAGGTTATGGTCCCCCGAGGTGCTATTGCCGAGCTGCCCGTAGTAGTCCGAACCGGAGGCACTGAGGCCCGCGGGTGCACAGAGGAATACGCTGAACTGGTTGCCCGCGCCGAGGGTTTGGCCCTGCAGGGCGAAAGGTGCGCAAACAAGGGCGACCGTGATCGAAAGAAGAAAATACCGTGTAGTATGCATGATAGCGATATGACGATGGATTCCGGGGGAACGGTGCTTGGCCGGTGTGGGAGTGATTTTTTTCAGCCCAGCACCGGATGTCGATCTATGGATCTTGGGGTCTACCTGTGAGGGTTTGGTCACGGAGATCACTCCCCTTAGAGGCAACGACCTTGGCTTGCGTTTGTATCCAAAAACCGGCAGATGCTCGGCTCCATATACTGCTTCCCAGCTCTGTCGCACGCAGCACGATATCCATCTTCGACAGCCAAGGTGCGTTGGTGCTGAAGCAAGAAGTGAACAGCGCCGATAAGGCCATCGATGTAGGAGCACTCAGCCCGGGCCTGTACCTAGTACGGATTGAAACCGCAGGAAAGTCATCCAGCAAGTTCTTCGTGAAGGAGTAGGCGGGAAGGTGCCATGGCGGGCATTCGCGAACTGCGGATGCCCGCCATTTTCCATTCGGCTTCCTCAGAACGGCGGCCATCATAAGGATCTGCGTTATCAGCGTTCCATCCGTTGGCATTCCCGAATTACCTTCGCAGCCCTATTCACCTACCCAGGTGGCGGAATTGGTAGACCTGCCTGCGGCAGGCAGGCGCGCCTCTTCCACCTGTAAGTGGTGTTGTTTTCGTTCTTTTGAGCTTCCTACCCAGGTGGCGGAATTGGTAGACCTGCCTGCGGCAGGCAGGCGCGCCTCTTCCACCTGTAAGTGGTGTTGTTTTCGTTCTTTTGAGCTTCCTACCCAGGTGGCGGAATTGGTAGACCTGCCTGCGGCAGGCAGGCGCGCCTCTTCCACCTGTAAGTGGTGTTGTTTTCGTTCTTTTGAGCTTCCTACCCAGGTGGCGGAATTGGTAGACCTGCCTGCGGCAGGCAGGCGCGCCTCTTCCACCTGTAAGTGGTGTTGTTTTCGTTCTTTTGAGCTTCCTACCCAGGTGGCGGAATTGGTAGACCTGCCTGCGGCAGGCGGCGCGCCTCTTCCACCTGTAAGTGGTGTTGTTTTCGTTCTTTTGAGCTTCCTACCCAGGTGGCGGAATTGGTAGACCTGCCTGCGGCAGGCGGCGCGCCTCTTCCACCTGTAAGTGGTGTTGTTTTCGTTCTTTTGAGCTTCCTACCCAGGTGGCGGAATTGGTAGACCTGCCTGCGGCAGGCAGGCGCGCCTCTTCCACCTGTAAGTGGTGTTGTTTTCGTTCTTTTGAGCTTCCTACCCAGGTGGCGGAATTGGTAGACGCGCTGGTCTCAAACACCAGTGATGCAAATCGTGCGGGTTCGACTCCCGCCCTGGGTACATTATGGCAGTTTGCTGGGTTTATGCCCTTTCGAGCCTTCAACAACCGTATATCTACGTCGGTTTGAGCGGTGATCTTGAAGATCGCATCCAACGGCATCAACAAGGAAGGGAGCGGACGACGAAGCCTTATCGACCGTTCATCCTGCTGCATTCTGAAGTTCACCCGGATAGACCAAGTGCCCGGATCCGGGAAAAGTATTTGAAGAGCGGCCAAGGCAAAGAGTTTCTCAAGCGATTGCGTGATGGAGCTTCCGAGTGAACTGTATCTTTCAACCCGAATTCAATAACTCCTTAGTCCTATTCCCAAACACTAAGTCACTCAGTGCGGGCCTGCCGGCGCGAAGCGCGGGCCTACCTACCGCAGGTAGGTTCGACTCCCGCCCTGGGTACTTTTTCGATCAGATGATCGGGCGATCAGATGATCAGATGATGGAAGGCAGAAGTTCCGATCGCCCCCGATGCAAAAGGATTCCTTGACCTACGCGGACCCCGCCAAGCAGGCGCGCTACGACGGGGCTTATATGAAAATGGCCTTGGAATGGGCCAAACTCAGCCATTGCAAGAGGAAGCAGGTCGGCGCCATCCTCGTGAAGGACGGCATGATCATCAGCGACGGCTACAACGGCACGCCCACCGGCTTCCCCAACGATTGTGAAGACGTGCAAGGCGCCACGCATTGGTACGTTCTTCACGCCGAAGCCAACGCGATCATGAAAGTGGCCCGAAGCACCAACAACGCCCGTGAGGCAACCCTGTACCTCACCCACTCCCCCTGCAAGGATTGCAGCAAGCTCATCCTGCAAGCGGGCATCAAGCGCTTGGTCTATCTCGATGCCTACAAGGACACCTCCGGTCTCGACCTGCTCGAAAAGGGCGGCGTGCTCATCCAACGGATCCAAGGAACGTGAACGGCACGGACGATAAGAAGCGGTCGTGGGCGGTGTTCTACCCGCTCATGTTGGGCGTTGCCGTGGCCGGCGGCTTCTATGTCGGCTCGCGCATGGGCGGGTCCGAAGTACCGACATCGCGGCTGTTCGAGCTGCGGAAGAACAACCCCGGCGCCAAGCTGCAGCAGGTGCTGGACCTCATCGAACGGCAATATGTGGACACGGTGCAGAAAGGCAAGCTGGTGGACGCGGTGCTGCAGAACATGTTGCAACAGCTCGATCCGCACAGCTACTACATCAGTGCTGCTGACCTGCAGGCGGCGGAAGAGCCGTTGGAGGGCAGCTTCATGGGCATCGGTGTGGAGTTCAGCATACAACGCGACACCATCATCGTGGTGGCCACCATCGAGGGCGGCCCCAGCGAGGCGCTCGGGATACGGGCCGGCGACCGGATCGTAAACGCGGACAGCGTGAAGTTGGCCGGGGTGGGCGTTACCAACGACATGGTGATGAAGGCCCTGCGCGGCCCGGAGAACACCAAGGTCACCGTGGGCATTGTGCGCGGCGGCGGAAAACCCTTCGATGTCACCATTACCCGCGGGCCGATCCCGATCAACAGTGTGGCCGTTTCCTTGTTGGATGACGACAGCACCGGCTATGTAAAGCTTTCCCGGTTCGCACGGACCACCCATGAAGAGTTCGTAAAGGCCACTTCCGAGCTGAAAGCGCTTGGCATGAAGCGGCTCATTCTGGACCTGCGCGGGAACGGAGGGGGCTATCTCAATGCCGCGATAGGCGTGTGCGATGAACTGCTGCCCAAAGGAAGCGGGATCGTCTATACCGAAGGCCGTGCTTCACCCCGGCAGGACTACAAGGCGGACGGCGACGGCACCTTGATCGACATGCCGCTGGCCGTGCTGATCGATGAAGGGTCCGCCTCGGCCAGCGAGATCGTCACCGGTGCCGTCCAGGACAACGACCGTGCGCTCATCGTGGGGCGGCGCTCCTTCGGGAAAGGCTTGGTGCAGGAGCAGATCAACCTACGGGACAACAGTGCGGTGCGCATCACCACGGCCCGCTATTACACACCCAGCGGCCGCTGCATCCAGCGGCCTTATGGAAATGGCATCGACTATAATGACGATCTGGAGGAGCGCTATATCCATGGTGAATTGCTGAACATCGACAGCATCCATCTGGACTCCTCCAAAGCCTATTCCACCAAGGACGGGCGTACGGTGTATGGCGGGGGCGGCATCATGCCGGACATCTTCGTGCCTGCGGACACCACCGATCGTTCGGCCTACCTCAGTGAGCTCTTCTTCTCGGGCGCATTGAACCGTTACTCGTTCGATGTTGCCGATCGGCACAGGGCCGCATTGAAGAAGTTCGGAGGTCCGGAACGCTTCAACAAGCAATATGCGATCACCACGGCCCAGCTGGAGGCATTGGCCAAAGAAGCGGAAAGCCAAGGGGTGAAGTATGACCCGGAAGACCTGAAGGCTTCCGCCTCCATCATCGCATTGCGCCTCAAGGCGGGCGTTGCACGCAACATCTGGGGGGACAGCGGTTATTACCGCGTACTGCTCAGCGAGGACCGGATCTATGATCGTGCGCACCAAGTTCTGCGGGCCGGACAAGTGGCCATCGCCCATTAGGTTCTTCGGAGGTACAAAAAGAAAAGGGGCCTCTCGGCCCCTCTCTTCTCTGTGCGGTACTACACTTACTTAACAGCCTCCTTGGCTGCGTCGGCAGCGTTCTCCATCGATTGCTTCACAGTGTCCATGGCGGCGTTGGCCGTGCTGTCCACAGTGGCAGCAGCCTCTTGAACGGCATCCTGGGCATTGTCCATCATCTCAGTGGCATTGTCCTGGGCGGCGTCCATGGTGGAGGAGGCATTCTCCTCTACATTGCTCCCGCAAGCGGCGAAAATTGCTGCCGTGGTGGCGAGCATTGCGAACTTCCTGATCATCCTTGTTGTTGGTTTGGTGAAAGTGGCCGCAAATGTAATTGGATCCATCACACCAAGGAAAAAAATGTTAACCTCCTCGGCTAACTTGCGCCTCCTATCGTCAAACCCCTAAAAACACCCTACAAATGGCATTTGAACTTCCTGCCCTTCCCTACGCCTTCAATGCACTTGAGCCGCATATCGATGCTCGTACGATGGAGATCCACCACGGCAAGCACCATCAAGGCTACGTGAATAACCTGAACAACGCCATCGCAGGCACGCCACTGGAGGGCAAGTCCATCGAGGACATCCTGAAGAACCTGGACATGAAGAACATGGCCGTGCGCAACAACGGCGGAGGGCACTATAACCATAGTCTCTTCTGGTCCGTGATGGCACCGAACGCCGGCGGCGCCCCTTCCGGCGAGCTGGCAGAGGCCATCAACCGCGATCTCCGCGGCTTCGACACCTTCAAGGAGGACTTCGCCAAGGCAGCGGCCACCCGCTTCGGCAGCGGGTGGGCATGGCTCTGCGTCCACAAGGGCGGCAAGTTGGGGATCTGCTCAACACCCAACCAGGACAATCCGCTGATGCCGGATACCGGTTGCGGAGGAACCCCGGTCCTTGGCGTCGATGTTTGGGAACACGCATACTACCTCCACTACCAGAACCGCAGGCCGGACTACCTGAAAGCCTGGTGGAACGTGGTGGACTGGAACGCCGTGGCCAAGCGCTACGCGAACGCGAAGTAGCCTTTACCGGAAGAAAGCATAGCGGGCGGCCCGGGAAACCGGATGCCGCCCGCTTACTTTTGACACATGCCGGTAAAGCACCTCGTCGTGATCACGGGTCTCCTATTGACCATTCTTGGCCAAAGCACCTGCATGGCGGCAGGGCCGTTCACCGATCCGGCGGCGGTGATCACGGTCCTTTTACCCGTGGAAACTACACCCGGCGACCCGGCCCAAAAGGAGCCGCAACGGTTAGTAGCCGCCACCCTTGCCTTGACCTTGGGCACTTTCGGTGCACACCGGCTTTATTTCGGCACGGATCTGAAGGTGCCGATCATCTACGGCCTCACGTTCGGCGGCTTTGGGGTGTTCGTTCTCATCGACCTTGCCCATATCCTCTTCACAAAGGACCTGAAAGCCTACATGCACAACAACAAGGTGTTCATGTGGTCCGAAGGGCGCACCAAGGCACTTACTCCACCGTGACGCTCTTGGCCAGGTTCCGGGGCTGGTCCACGTTGCAACCGCGCATCACGGCGATGTGGTAGCTGATCAGCTGGAACGGCACCACGGCCAGCAAGGGCACGAAAGCGTCCGGTGAGGCGGGGATCTCGATCGTATGGTCCGCCAGTTCCTTCACAGTGGTATCCCCCTCGGTGACCACGGCGATCACTTTGCCCTTCCTCGCCTTCACTTCCTGGATGTTGCTCACCACCTTCTCATAGCTGGCACCGTGCGTGGCGATGACGAACACCGGCATCTCCTCGTCGATCAACGCGATGGGACCATGCTTCATCTCCGCCGCAGGATAACCCTCCGCATGGATGTAGCTGATCTCCTTCAACTTCAATGCGCCTTCCAAAGCCACCGGGAAGGAATATCCACGGCCCAAGTACAGCGCGTTGCGGGCATCTTTGTAGATGCTGGCGATGTACTTGATCTGCGCCTCCGTCTTCAACACCTTCTCCACCTTGGACGGAATGGCATCGAGCTCCATCAGCAGCTCCCGGTACTTGGCCTCGTCGATGGTTCCCTTCCGGTGCCCGATCATCAGGGCCATTAACGTGAGCAGGGTAACCTGTGCGGTGAACGCCTTGGTGCTGGCCACGCCGATCTCCGGGCCGGCATGGGTGTATGAGCCCGCATGGGTCATGCGCGCAATGCTGCTGCCCACCACGTTGCAGATGCCGATGATCGTGGCACCGCGGCCCTTCGCCAGTTCGATGGCCGCCAAGGTGTCCGCCGTCTCCCCGCTCTGGCTGACGGCGATCACAATGTCGTCCTCGTTGATCACCGGGTCCCGATAGCGGAATTCACTTGCATATTCCACTTCCACCGGAATGCGTGCGAACTCCTCGAAGAGGTATTCGCCCACCATGCCCGCATGCCAGCTGGTGCCGCACGCCACGATAAGGATCCGCTTAGCGTTGACGAACTTCTGCTCATAGTCCTTAATGCCACCGAGGACGATCTCGCCTTGCGCCAAGTTCAACCGCCCCCGCATGGAATCGCGGATGCTCCTGGGCTGCTCGTTGATCTCCTTGAGCATGAAGTGCTCGTATCCGCTCTTCTCCAGCGCTTCCAACTGGATCTCCAGCGCTTGGATCGAAGGCCGCTTCTCTTGGTTCTTGATGTTCCGCACCCGAAGGCCCTTGTCCCGTTCGATGATGGCGATCTCGCCGTCCTCCATGTACACCACGTTGCGGGTGTGCTCCACGATCGGGGTGGCGTCGCTGGCCAGGAAATGGTCGCCGTCCTCGCCGATGCCGATGACCAACGGACTGCTTTTCCGCGCGGCCACCAACAGGTCCGGCGTCTTCCGGTCCAGCACCACGATGGCATAGGCCCCTACCACGTTCTCCAAAGCTAACCGCACGGATTCCGGGAGGTCGGTACCCTCCGAACGCTGGATGTCATCGATGAGATGCACCAGCACTTCCGTATCGGTCTCACTCTTGAACTCGTGACCACGTTTAATGAGCTCCTCCTTCAGCGTGGCGTAGTTCTCGATGATCCCGTTATGGATCAAGGCCAGGTCGCCGCTGTTGGAAACGTGCGGGTGCGCGTTCACATCGTTCGGTTCGCCATGCGTAGCCCAGCGCGTGTGGCCGATACCGATGGTACCGAGCATTTGAGCACCGTTCACATGGGCCTCCAAGTCGCTCACCTTGCCCTTGCACTTGCGCACATTCAGCCCGTCCGGGCCGATCAAGGCCACACCAGCACTGTCATAGCCCCGGTATTCCAGCCGCTTCAAGCCGTTGATCAAAATGGGGTAGGCTTCCTTTTTGCCCACATAGCCGACGATCCCGCACATGATTCTCCGTCAATATGTGGTGAAGGTAAGCACCAGTTTCATCGGGTGGTCCGGGTGCTGGGGTCCGGCAAGGGCTGCCCTGTTCACCGATATGCCGCTGCTGCCCGGTACGAAGGCCAGGCCCGTGTTCGCATAGGTGCCGTTGATCACACCTTGTACCCAGCGCGTCATGTTGAAATGGTATTCCTTGGTCTCCGCCTCATAGAAGCCGCCCAAGACCCCCAGCCCCGGGTCCTGGTCCGGCAGGAAGCGGTCGATGCCGTCCGCATCCTTGCGCAGTGGGTACAATAGCGATGGGGGCGGATAGCTGGCCGTGTCATCATTGGCCACGGAAACGATCAGTTCAGCCTTGGCTAATGTCTGATAAGGACTGTTGGCATAGCGGTCCAAGTACGGGAAGCGGATCTCCGGGCGAAGGCCGCCCATGGCTTGGATGTAAGTGACTTGCTGACCTTGGGAAGTATCCGACAAAGCTTGCGTGATCCCAGTGGCGGAAGAACGATCGAACTTGGCATATGTATAGCGCACGCCGCTCGATCCGATGATAAAGTCGAACGAAGAGTTCACACCTGCCCCATCGTGGTAGTACAGGGTCATCTTGGAGGCCCCGTTCAAGAGATTGAAGCGCCAGATCCCGCCGGTCGACGGTGATTGACCCGTCTCGTCCGGAACGACATAAAGTCCTTTGAAAAAGGCCAGGAAAGAGGCGTTGTCGGCCAATGTGGGCTGGCCCCATAACCCAAGCAGCTCTTTGCCGAGATCCGTGGAAAGCGGAATGCGCAGCTGCGGTGTCACGCGTACCCCACCGACCAAGGGCGAATCGACGGGAAAAGGAGTGAAGTGAAGCGACGAACCCTCCTGCACCAAGTCCACATTGTCCGTCACGGGTTGGCGGTTGCTCCTGTAGATGGAATCCGTCGTCAGGTCCTCATTCAGCCTGAACACGCGGATGGTCTGTGGGTCGAGGGTCCCATAATAAGGGTCTACCGTGCTATACGCCAAGGACAGTACTAAGGAATCGCAAACGAGGCTCTCATCGGCGGGGCCCACGTCATTCACACTGAGCCGCAGCTGCGTGACCGTGCCCGTAGTCACCCGCCCGAACTGTGGATCGAGGTAGCTACCGATCTCGTTGGAACTCAGTGCGCTGGTTTGCACGGAATCCGCGATCCGCGTCCATGCCACGATGCTAACGGTATCGGTGCGGACGGTACCCAATGTGTCCGCGGGGTCCAGTACGGAAAGCCCAAGATCGTCCTCCGGTTTCTTGCAACCTTCAGCGGCGAACAGGCCAAATAACAGCACAGCCGCAAGCGCGGACCGTACAAGAACGGCGGGGGTGGATGTGCTCAAAATATCAGACGAGCGCTTCCTCCATCACACTCTGGTAGAACTCCAAGTGGGCGTCCAAGCGCTCATCCGCATCCTTGGAATAAGTGAGCAGGGGCTTGTCCATGGCCTTGATGGCCGTATCCATGGAGCGGCTGAGCTTGGGGCTGCCCTTCACCAAGGCATCGCTCATGCCCATGGCGAACTTGAGCAGGTCGTCCGTGGTACACTTGCCCAAGCCCTTGAGCAGGGTCTTGTCGAAGCCTTCCATGGCCAACTTCTTGGGAAGCTCCTTGTCCAAGGCCTCCGGCTTGTCGTCGTAAGCGCTGAACACGATCTTGGCATCCTCGAAGTGCGGATCGTCATTGAAGAAGTGGCGGACGTACAAGGGAATGAACGCGGTCATCCAGCCGTGGCAATGGATGATGTCCGGCCGCCAGCCGAGCTTGCGCACGGTCTCCAGCACCCCGCGGCAGAAGAAGAGCGCGCGCTCGTCATTGTCCGGGAAGAAGACCTCGTCATCGTCCTCGATGGTGGCTTTCCGCTTGAAATACTCCTCGTTGTCAATGAAGTAGACCTGCATGCGCGCACTGGGCACGCTGGCCACCTTGATCAGCAAGGCGTGGTCCGTATCGTTGATGATCAGGTTCATCCCGCTGAGCCGGATCACCTCGTGCAATTGGTGCCTACGCTCATTGATGGAGCCGAATTTCGGCATGAACACCCGGATCTCGTTGCCTTTCTCCAAAATGCCCTGGGGCAACTGCCGGGTGGCCTTCGCCATACCTGAACCATCCGTAAAGGGGTGGATGTTTTGGGATATGGTGAGGACCTTCGCGTTCTTCAAACTCATCTGTAAGGTTCTGGGGATTGGGACCACAAAAGTATAGACAAATTCCCCGATATTCAAGCTCGACCGTAGTTTGGCCCCCTTGTACCGGCGCTTTTGGAACTCACCACCCACCCCGCACAGGCTGCTCTTTGGTCGGCGTCCCAACGCCGGAATGCCCGGCGTATCGCCTTCGTCCCCACCATGGGCGCGCTGCACGAAGGCCACCTCGCCCTCGTGCGCCATGCCCGCGAGCACGCCGACACCGTGGTGGCCAGCATCTTCGTGAACCCGCTCCAATTCAACGACAAGAAGGACCTCGAACGGTATCCGCGGCATCCCGAGGAGGACCGGCGCATGCTCGGGGAGGTGGGCTGCGACATGGTATTCTCGCCCGTGGCCGAGGAGCTGTTCCATGACTTCAAGCCCGTGGAATACGACCTGAACGGCTTGGACGGGATCTTGGAAGGCGCATCACGGCCGGGGCATTTCCAAGGCGTTGTGAACGTGGTGGAACGCCTGTTCCATTATGTGCGCCCGGACCTGGCCCTCTTCGGCGAAAAGGACCGGCAGCAATTAGCAGTGATCCATCATGTCACGGACCGTCTTCGCTGGCCCGTGGAGATCATCGGCCATCCGATCGTGCGGGCGGAGGATGGCCTCGCCCTGAGCTCGAGGAACCAACGGCTTTCCGCGGAAGAGCGTGAAATGGCACCCGTTCTGTACAGTGTGCTTCGTGCGGTGCAAGATGCAGCATTCAAGCTACCGGTCGCAGAAGCGCTCCAGGCCGGCCTGCACGTGCTGGCCGAGCGACCATCGGTCCAGCTGGACTACCTCCAGGTCGCACATCCGGACACGCTTCAGCCCTTGACGAGCTGGGACGAAGTATCCGAAGCCGCAGCGCTCATCGCCGCCCAAGTAGGCCCCGTGCGCTTGATCGACAACATTACCCTGCGCCGATAACTTTGCCCACATGCCCTTGGAGAAAGCCTGCAACTTCAACACTGTCGATAGCATTCCAGGCGAACGCAACAACACGCTGCACCGGTGAAGCGGACAGTGATCGCCATATTGAAAGTGGGCCTGCCACTGGCCATCGGCGTATGGCTGGTGTTCTACTTCTACGATGCCTTGGAACCTAAGCAGCGGGAGGAATTGTTCGAGGCATTCCGGCAGGCTGATCTACGCTGGTTGATCTTGGCAAGCTTCGTGGGTTGGCTCTCCCATATCAGCCGGGCATGGCGCTGGCGTTACATACTGGAGCCGATGGGCTACCGCCCCGGGTTTTGGAACTGCTACCACGCGGTGATGATCGGCTACTTCATGAACCTCTTCCTGCCCCGCGCGGGCGAGGCCAGCCGCGCCGTCTCTCTTTACCGCACGGAGAAGGTGCCTTTCGAAAAGGGCTTCGGTACCATCCTGGCCGAACGCGCCGTGGACATGTTGATGCTCTTGGGGATCGCCGGGGTCACCCTGCTGCTCCAGCTCGAAAAACTGGACCTGTTCAAGAGCCGCATCGCGGCCTTCCGCGAATCGCAGGGGCCTGCGCAAGAGGGTGGCATTGCCTGGGGACCGTGGATCATGGCGGGGCTTGCCGCCATCGCCATCGTCGCGGTCTATCTCATAGCCACTCGGCCCACGCTGCGCTATAAAGTGCGCGAGCTGTTGCGCGGCTTCAGCCAAGGCCTGCGCGCCGTGTTCCGCACCAAGGACCGCGTCGGCTTCCTGCTGCACACCTTGATCATCTGGGCCGCCTACGTCGGTATGTTCAAGCTGGGCTTCTACGCCCTTCCGGAAACGGTGGACGTGCCCATGGCCGGCATCCTCGCCGGCTTCGTGGCCGGTGCCGTGGGCATCGTGCTGGTGCAGGGCGGCATCGGGGTGTACCCGGCCTTCGTGGCGCTCATCGTCAGCATCTACATGTTGCCTCCGGTGGGCGGCGGCTACATCCGTCCCGAGGCACTCGCTATGGGCTGGCTGCTCTGGGTGGCCCAAACGCTGATGCTGATCGTGCTCGGCGGACTGTCCCTACTTTTATTGGCCATCAAAAGGCCCGCAGCCAAATGACGAACCCGCCCGCTTCCCGCATCATGGACCTCGTGAACGTGCAACGCATGGCCCACGTGTGGCGCCTGAAAAGCGACCGCATCGTCTTCACCAACGGCGTGTTCGACATCCTGCACCGCGGCCACATCACCTACTTGGAACAGGCCGCAGCACAGGGGCACCGGCTGATCGTGGGCCTCAACAGCGATGCCAGTGTGAAGCGCTTGGGCAAAGGCGAGGACCGCCCCTTGAACACGGAGGACGATCGCGCCCATGTGCTCGCCGCCCTGCGCTGTGTGGATGCCGTAGTGATCTTCGACCAGGACACACCGATGGAATTGATCCAAGCCGTACACCCCGACGTACTGGTGAAAGGGGGTGACTGGACCGTGGACAAGATCGTCGGTGGCGAATACGTGACGAAATACGGCGGCGAGGTGCTTTCCCTGCCGCTGGTGGAAGGACTTTCCACCACCTCACTCGTGGAGCGCATCCGCCATGGCGGGAGTACTCCCCAAGGCCTGCGAGCCTCGCCTTCGCCGTACCCAAACCGCCTAAACTCCGCTCGCAGTACGTCTGCAAGAACTGCGGCGCGGTGCATGCCCAGTGGCTTGGCCAGTGCAGCACCTGCAAGGAGTGGAACACGCTGGTGGAGGAAGTGCGGGACCGCGTGGAGGAAAAGCGCGGAACACCGGCCAGCATCCGCAACCGCGACCAACGCCCGGTAGCGATCTCCGATATCAGCGCTGAGGACGGGCCGCGCATCACCTTGGGCGACCGTGAACTGGACCGCGTGCTTGGCGGCGGCGTGGTACCCGGCTCCTTGATCCTCATCGGTGGCGACCCCGGCATCGGCAAAAGCACGTTGATGCTGCAGACGGCCTTGCGCACACCGCAGCTATCCACGCTGTACATCAGTGGGGAAGAAAGTGCTCAGCAGGTGAAGATGCGCGCCGAGCGCCTTTCCGAGGAATTGGGAAAGAAGGCCGACGGCTCCAACTGCTTCGTTCTCACCGAGACCAATACCCAGAACATTTTCCGCCAGATCGAGGAGTTGCAACCCGGCCTGGTGATCGTGGACAGCGTGCAAACGCTCCATACCGCCGTGCTGGACGGAAGCCCCGGCAGCGTGGGCCAAGTGCGCGAATGCACCAGCGAGCTCATGCGCTACGCCAAGGCCACTGGCATCCCCATGGTGCTGATCGGCCACATCACCAAGGACGGCGCCATCGCCGGACCGAAGGTGCTGGAACACATGGTGGACTGTGTGCTGCAGTTCGAAGGCGACCGCGACCATGCCTACCGGCTGCTGCGCCCGTTGAAGAACCGCTTCGGCAGCACCAACGAGCTGGGGATCTATGAGATGCGCGGCAGCGGCCTCGCCATCGTGGAGGACCCCAGCCAAGTGCTTTTAGGCGACCGCGGCCCGCGCCCCAGCGGCGTATGCGTAGCGGCCACGTTGGAAGGCATGCGGCCTCTCCTGATCGAGGTGCAGGCCTTGGTGAGCAGCGCCGTCTACGGTACCCCACAACGCAGCGCCACCGGCTTCGACCTGCGCCGGATGAACATGCTGCTGGCGGTTCTGGAGAAGCGCTGCGGATTCAGGCTGGGCCAGAAGGACGTATTCCTCAACCTCGCTGGCGGCTTCCGCGTGGAGGAACCCGCCATTGACCTCGCGGTGGTCTGCGCCGTGCTGGGCAGCAATGCTGACATCCCCGTGCCCATGGATTGCTGCTTTGCAGGCGAAGTGGGCCTTACCGGCGAAGTGCGCCCGGTAACCCGCACCGAACAGCGCATCTCAGAAGCCGCCAAGTTGGGCTTCGCGAAGATCTTCGTGCCGAAAGGAACCAAGGGATTGCCCAAAAGCAGCGGGATCGAGATCGTGCCGGTGGGACGGGTGGATGAGGTGCTGGGGCAGTTGTTCGGGTGAGGCACGGGAGGACGGCCTACCTCGCACAAGGCCACGCTCGCCTAACTCCCGCGCCAGAAATTATTCTGGGAAGACCTGCGCGAGTTCGGGGATTGCCCAAGAGCAGAGGGATCGAAGTCGTGCCGGTGGGACGAGTGGATGAAGTGCTGGGGCAGTTGTTCGGGTGAGGCACGTGGCCTTTGCTCGGCCCTTCAAATGTCCGTCAAAGCAAGTGTGGAGTGGCCGGAGCGACGGAAAGCGTTGAGGACCCCCGAGCACGAAGATGGGGATTGGCGCAAGCCAGTATTATCGGAGTCCGCTTGAGGCGTTCAACAGCCAGGTACTCGGCTGAGTTCTGAGGTTATCGCCGATCCGAGCGCCGGAACGGAACGGGTCGGGAAGGATCGCGATCGATCAAGCCTTCGCCTTCGAAGAACCGCCAGCACCGGCCTTCAGCCGAAGTACATACCGCACTTCCAATGCAACAGGATGCGTGGTATGTGTGACAACCCGATGTACCAAGCCTTCATTGGCCTGCTCGGAGAGCGCCGTACAGACGATCGTCAACCCGCTGAAACGGGGCGTTGTGCCTGAGCAACTGCGCATCAAACCGCCTTGTTCAAGTGGATCGGGCGCACCACGGAACGGTCGCCGTCGAGCACCATGAGCACCAGCTCGTTGTCATGCACGTCGGTGAGTCGGACCTCAGTAACCGGGCCTATCACATCGCCGGTCTTCAGGATATGTCCGTCACTGGTGCAGATATCGAAGAGCGCGTCCGCGGTACCCGGTTCGTAGTCGAACATCAAGAGCCGCTCGATCTGGTCGATGCGGATCTTCAGTTCCGTTTCTGGTCCCGTTTTCATGGCAAATGGTTTCGGGGCTTGTTACGCCCTGAGCGGCCAAATGTTCCGAAAACGCGGTTACGGGAAGTCCTTCCGGGATTCCGGGGCAGGCCGTCCCTGCGGGAGGCAGGCCCGGAATGTCGCCAACTCTTGGAGCGCCGGTCTAGTTCCCCAAGTCGTTGAAGATCCAGTAGGGAGCGCCGATCGTGAGGATGGAGTATGAGTTTTTCATGGTAACGGAGGTGTTGGTCCTGCACGAAACTATCGCGATCTCAGTGCGTCCATATGCTCACAACGAGCAACGGTGGATCCCAAGGCGCGAGCGGGAAATACCCCATTCCTCGCAATCATTCAAGCAATGGACAACCTCTTCCGCGCCTTGGCCAGGAACGACCGTTCATGGCTTCGCATGTCCCGGCCTCCCTACCTTGTCCTACTTTCCGGACAATTCCGACACCATGGCCATACGCGCACTGATAGTGGACGATGAGGCGGATGCCCGCCATAACCTTCAGCTGATGCTTGAAGAGCAATGTCCGAACGTGGAAGTGGTGGGCATGGCGGCCACGGCCGATGAGGCCCGGAAACTGATCGGAACGATGGACCCGCAGGCGCTTTTCCTTGACATCAAGATGCCCGGCGAGGACGGCTTTTCGCTGCTGCGCTCCCTTCCGGAACCCCATCTCCCTGTGGTCTTCACCACGGCCTACGACGAGTTCGCCCTGCGTGCCTTCAAGGAAAATGCCTTGGACTATCTGGAGAAGCCGATCGACCCGGAAGAACTGGACCGGGCCGTGGGCAAGCTGGAGCGCACGGTGGGCGACCCTGGTGAGACCAAACGGCGCAGCGAAGGCTTACATGCCCTGATGAACGATCCGGCATCGCCGCTGAGCACCCGTGTGGCCGTGCCCAGCCGCGACGGGCTGGTACTGTTGCGCCACGAGGACATCCTCTATCTGGAAGCCAGTGACAGCTACACCGTGGTGCATGTCCGCGACGGGAAGCGCACCATCAGCAGCAAGCACATCCGCGTGTTCGAGACCAACCTCGACCCCAAGAAATTCTTCCGCGTCCACAAATCCTACATCATCAACCTGGAGCATCTGCGGAGCTTCAGCCGCAGTGAAGGCAACATGGCCGTGCTGGACAACGGTGCGCTGGTGCCGGTGAGCCGCCGCCGCTTGCCGGACCTCTTGGCGATGATCAATACTTTTTGACGGTGGCAGGCACGGGAAGCCCGGTATCAGCACGTGCCCGGTCGCGCCGCAGGGCAGGCTTCCTGCTTGCCGTCGCCCTCTGCTTTCCCGCTCCTTCCCTGCTCGCCCAGCAGTTCGGCTTCACACAGTTCGCCCCGCGGAACGGCCTTGCACAAAGCCAGGTGCGCTGCATGGCGCAGGACAGGTCGGGCTACCTCTGGTTCGGGACCTTGGGCGGCGCCAGCCGTTTCGACGGTGAGGACTTCATCAATTTCGGCCTGCGCGACGGCCTCCCCGACCCTCAGGTAAATGCGCTGCTGGGTGCTTCGGACGGCACGGTGTGGTTGGGCTGCGGCTCCTTCCTGGTCCATTTCGATGGCCATGCCATGCATACCGTTCCCCTACCAAAGTCGGCTTCCGATGCCCGCATCCTCGCGCTGGCGGAAGGAACCGACGGCACGATCTACATCGGGTCCGAAGGTGCCGGGCTGCTTCAACTGCAACGCGGGCTGGTGAGCGTTCCTCCCCATTGGCCCAAGGACACGGCCAGCAGCGTGCGCACCCTGCTGATCATGCACGACGGCAGTTTGTTGGCCGGACTCCGGAATGGCCTGCTTCGCGGGGGCAGCAAGGGCTGGACGCCGGTGAAGCTCCCCATATCCTCCTCCATCAGCGCCTTGGCCCTGGGGAAGGACGGAACGATCTGGGTGGGTACCTACGGCGATGGCCTGTTCGGGCTGCAGAAGGACGGGACGCCGGTGGAATATAACGAAGCGAACGGCCTGCTTCAGAACAATGTGCGCGCCCTGCTCGTGGACCGCCGCGATCGCTTGTGGGCGGGGACCAAGTTCGGCGTCGACCTGCTGGAGGACGGGCGCTTGCGTGCCTACACGGTGCATCAGGGCATGCCCAACGACAATGTCTGGTGCCTTTTCGAGGATGATGGCGGCGGCCTGTGGTTCGGCACGGACGGCGCGGGGGTGCTGCGCTACGCCGGCGAATCCTATGTGACATACACCGTTACCGAAGGGCTGTGCAGCGACCTGGTGATGTGTGCCCTGAGCGACAAGCACGGCGATATCTGGTTGGGCACTTACGGCAACGGGGTGTGCCGCATGGACGGCATGGCGCAGATCTCCACTTTGGACGGCCTGCCCAACAACACCGTCTGGTGCGGGCTTGTGGACAGGGACAGCTCCCTGTGGTTCGGCACCAGCGACGGCCTCTGCCACATCGTGAACGGCATCGTGATCCCTCTGGAGCCGTTCCAAGCGCTGACCGGTCAACGTGTGCTTTCCCTTTTCCGCGCACCGACCGGCGACCTGTGGTGCGGAACACGGGACGGCGTATCCATGCTACACCCGGACGGCAGCGTGGAACAACATGGCGAAATGCACGGGACCGCCTTGCGCGGGGTGCGGAGTATTCGCAGTACCACCTCGGGGACGATCTGGTTGGCCACGGACCTTGGTGCGGTGCGGATCGAAGGCGACAGCGCCCGATGCTTCACCACTGCGGACGGCATGAGCCACAACAACGTCTTCTGCCTCAGCCCGGATGCGAAAGGGCGGCTCTGGATGGGCACATCGAACGGACTGACCTGCTATGACAAAGGACATTTCACCCGGATCGACCTCGGAATGGATTTCGGGTCGAACTACGTGGACCTCCTGCTGCGGGACGAAAGCAACAACCTCTGGGCCGGTACCAACAACGGGCTCTTCCGCTTCAACCCGGACAGCCTGCTGGCAGACCCTTCAGCCAAGGAGCACGTTACGGAAGAAGAGGGCTTGCGCGGGCTGGAATGCAACCTCAATGCCGGCTACCTGGACGCCCGCGGTCGGCTCTACTTCGGCACGAACGCCGGCCTGGTCGTGCATGACCCCGTCCGCAAACCGCTGCGCGCAAGCACTGCTCCCCCGATCACGCACATCACGGCCATCACGAGCTTCCTCGAACCCATCGCCGGGTCGGACAGCATCGGGATCGGCAGCGGGCCCAAGGCACCACTACAGGTCGGCTATCGGAAAAACCACCTCACTTTCACCTATACCGCCATCGCCTTGGCGAATGGGCAGCATGTGCGTTTCCAGTACCGCCTCATCGGTTTCGACAACGATCGGCTTCCGCCCACCGAAGCGCGCTTCGCCAGCTATTCCAACCTGCCGCAAGGGGCGTACACCTTCGAGGTGCGCGCTGCGGACAGTCAAGGTCGTTGGGGACCCGCTGCCTCAGTGGACTTCACCATCACCCCGCCGTTCTGGCTCCGGTGGTGGTTCTTCGCCTTGTGCGCGGCGATCCTCGCAGGGATCCTGCTGGGCGTGATGCGCTATCGGAAGATCCGCCGCCAACGCGCTGAAAAAACCCACAACCTCATCCTCCGCTCCCGTATGCTCCAATTTGAGCAACAAGCGTTGAACGCGAACATGAACCGGCACTTCATCTTCAACGCGTTGAACAGCATCCAGTACAGCATCAACCGCCAGGACCGGACCATGGCGAACAAGTACCTCACCAGCTTCGCGAAGCTGATCCGCAAGAACCTGGACGCCAGCCAGAACGACACCACCACCTTGGCCGAGGAACTTTCCCGCTTGGAACTGTACTTGGTGCTGGAGCACATGCGCTTCAAAGACAAATTCCAGTACAGCGTTAGCATCGCCCCTGAAGTGGACACCCATGCGGTGAAGATCCCCGCGATGATGCTTCAGCCCTACGTGGAAAACAGCATCTGGCACGGCATTCTGCCCATGGCGCGCCCCGGTCGCGTGGAGATCACCGTGGACCGCACGGCGGAGGGCCGAACGCGGATCCGCATCACCGATGACGGTATCGGCATCGATCACAGCGTGGGCAGCAAGAACGGCACGGAGCGTGACCACATCTCACGCGGGATCGAGATCACCAAGGGCCGCGCGGACATCCTGCGGAAGCTCAACCTCGCGGACATCCGCATCCAAGGCCCAGAGCAGCTCGGTGGCAAGCACGGCAGTGCCGGTACCCAGGTGGTGATCGAACTGCCTTCACCCGAGGCCGCGCCGACCGGCCCGGACCGTTTGCGATCGGGGACCTGATGCATTACATTTGTTGCACATGCTACGCCCAGTAAAAATAACCATGACCGCCAGTGCGATGCTTTTCGCATTGCTCATGCTGGTCGCTACCGGGTGTTCCAAGGAAGAGGTCGTGGCCCCTACCACGGCTCCTCAGGTCTCGAAGTCCATGAAGCCGGTGCAAGGAAGCAGCGACCAGGGCGGTACCACCATAACTCCGGGCAACACGGATAACAGTAAAGATCCCATCTCCGATGACGGCGATGACCTCGGCGACAAGGAGCGGTCGAGCAAGCCGAAGTCCTGAAATTTTTTCCTCATTGCAAGCAAAGCCCGGTCCTCCGGGCTTTTTTGTTGCGCATGCCGTTGGTGCCCTGCAACACGCCGTTCCCCGCGATGGGCATATCGGGACGGACAGCTCGGTGATAGCTTACGGAGGCTATCAAAAAACGTATACCATGCCCAAGCTTGCCCAAGACCATGTACACCGTCTGATCCATTCAATGTCGCGGGCGGAGAAACGCTACTTCAAGCTCCATACCTCCCGCCATCTGGTGGCCGGCCACAGCAACCACCAAGCGCTATTCGACGCCATCGCCGCCATGCCCGCCTATGACGAGAAGGCCATTCGCAAGCGCTTCGCCGGGGCTGCGTTCATGCGCCGCTTTTCCATCACCAAGCGACGGCTCTATGAAACCGTGCTCGCCAGCTTGGACGCTTTCCACGCCGATAGCTCCATCGACGACAAGCTTCGGCGCATGCTCCATCATGTGGAACTGCTGCACCGCAGGGCGCTCTATGCGGATGCCGTCAAGGTGCTGCGTGGCGCACGCACATTGGCCCGTGCACACGACCGACAGGCGTTGCTTCTTCAGGTGGCGGAATGGGAGCGGCGCGCCATGGAGCGCTGCAACTATTCGGGTGTCACCGCCGCTGACCTTGCAACGCGCGCAGGGTCCGTGGCAGGCGTGGCGGACGAGTGGCAGGAGGTGGACCGGCTGTGGCAGATCAAAAGCGCCTCCTTCCTACTGATCTATCGAAGCGGCCAAGCACCCGGCCCGAAGGAGCTGGAGCAACTGGAGGCTTTGGCACAAGAACCGCTGCTGGCGGACGGGGCCGAGCTGCACAGCGCACGCGCACGGTTCCTGCACCATCACGTGCGCAGCGCCTTGGCTTACGCGCAGAACGACCTGGCCCCTTGCGAACAACAATTGGCCGCCTGCGCCGACGTGCTGAGCAAAGAGCAGAAGCACTTCCAAGAAGAGCCGGACCTGATGCTCGGCGTGATGGGTAACCTCGCCCAAGTGCGCATGCGCTTGGGCAGGCACCAGGAGGCCCTGGACGGCTTTCGGGAATTCCGCAAGATCCCGCTGATGATGGCCACGGTGCCCAGCCCGGACCTGGAGATGAAGCTCTTTGTGATGGGCAGCAGCTTGGAGCTTTCGGTGCTTTCCGCGAAGGGCGAATTCGGCAAGGCCGTGGAGCATCTGACCGCCTTGGAAGCGGGCCTGGAGCAGTTCGGCGATCGCGCCAGCACCGTGCGCCGCGCCGAGCTCGCACTACAGGCCGCGTACGTCTCCCTCGGCGCGGGGGAATACGACCGGGCACTGCGCTGGTGCAACCGCCTCCTGAACGAAAAGGGTATCGAGGCCCACACCGAGCTGCACGCACTGGGCCGCATGCTCAACTTGATGGTCCTGGTGGAACTGGGCAAGGAGGAGCTACTGGCTTACATAGTGCGCAACACCCAACGCGCATTGAAGCAGCACAACGGCCCGTTCACTTTGGAGCTTATCCTGCTGGAACAGGCGCAGGCATTGGCCAAGCCAGGCTCCATGAAACTCCGGAAAGACCTTTGGCAAAACCTATTGCTGGAGCTGCAGGCCACAGCGAAGGAGCCGCGCGAACGCTCCGTGATGGACCAGATCGACCTCCTCTCTTGGGCACGCGCCAAGGCCGAGGGCAGGGGCTTCGCGGAACTGGTCAAGGAACTATGGAGCGCGTCGTCCAAGGCCACAGCAGCCAAGTCTAAAAGATCCGGGCGGAAGCAGGCGGCGTGAGGTTTCTCTGGTCCTTCCCCCGTGACCTGCGGAGTACATTGCCTCCATGTTCGACCGCATCGCCCGGCGACCAACCTTCACATACTTGCTCAGCAGGGCCGTGGCTTCAACGATCAGTGGCCTCGCCTTCGCGATCACGATCGCGGCGCAGGTAACCCACGTTCCCTTGGACAGCAACTGGCGTTTTCGCCAAGCCGACACGGAACGTTGGTTCTCTGCGGAAGTGCCCGGCGTGGTGCATACGGACCTCCTGCGCCATGGCTTGATCCCGGATCCGTATGTCAACTTCAATGCGGACAGCGTGCAATGGATCGAGAATAAGGACTGGGCCTACACCCGCACGATCACTGCGGACCGCACGCTGTTGCGGAACGAGCACATCGACCTTGTTTTCAAAGGGCTTGACACCTTCGCCGAGGTCTACCTGAACAATGCCCTGCTTGGCAAGGCGGATAACATGTTCCGCACCTGGGAATGGCCGATCAAGAAGAAATTGCGGCGTGGTGCCAACGAATTGAAGGTGATCTTCCGAAGTCCGATCGCGGAAGGAAAAACCCTGCGTGAAGCGTACAGCCTGCAGTTGCCGCACGACAATGACCCTTCCGGTGCAAGCCCCTACGCCCGCAAGGCGGCTTATCAATTCGGCTGGGACTTTGCGCCACGCTTGGTGAGCAGCGGCATTTGGCAACCGGTGGAATTGCGCTGCTGGAATAAGTCACGGATCACCGCGTTGCAGGTGCGACAGCAGTTTGATGCGGACAGCATCCGCGCCACCATTCACGCAAGCGTTCGTGGCGAAAAACGTGCGTCACTTCACTATTTCCTCGACGATCGACTTATCGGCGAACGAAGGATCGAGCCATCCCGATCGGACATGATCGATGCACCGTTTCATTTCGCGGTGGACAAGAACGATCTGTGGTGGCCTGCTGGATCCGGTAACCAAGCGCTGCATCGCATCCGTGTGGAAGTGCGTAACGCCACAGGAGATGTGCTCGACAAAGCACAATGCAACATCGGTTTCCGAAGTGTTGAACTGCGGCAAGAAGCGGACAGCATCGGTCGCTCTTTCACCTTCGTGATCAATGGCGTGCCCACCTTTATGAAGGGCTGCAACATCGTTCCGCCGGACATGTTCCCCTCGCGCGCCGGGGATTCCGCTTGGGTGGCCTTGGTGGCGAGTGCTCAGCGCGCGAACATGAACATGGTGCGCATCTGGGCCGGTGGCATCTACCCGCCCGATGCCTTCTTCGATGCCTGCGACACGGCGGGCATCTTGGTCTGGCAGGACTTCATGCTGTCGAATTTGGTACCTGCGGAAGGCGCATTCTTAGACAACGTTCTGGCGGAATCTCGCGAACAAGTAGTTCGTTTGTCAACACATCCAAGCGTGGCGCTGCTCTGCGGGAACAACGAGCTGGACGTGGCGTGGAAGAACTGGGGTTGGCAGCAGAAGTACGATCTGCACGGCGCTGATTCTGCACGCATCTTCCAAACGAACCACGATCTATGGGCGCGCCAACTTGCAGAGGTCGCACACGATGCGGGGCTACCCTACACGTGGACAAGTCCGCTGAGCAACTGGGGAAACGCGGCGGGACTGCGTAACGGCGACCTACACTATTGGGGCGTGTGGCATGGCGATGAACCCATCGCGGCAATGGCGGAAAACGTCGGGCGCTTTGTAAGTGAGTACGGTTTCCAGAGCTGGCCGGATAGTGCTCTGCTCGCCAAGTACATCGATCCAAAGCAGCTTTACCTCGGCAGTCCTGCGCTCCAATACCGCCAACGGAGCTACAAGACGGACGCTCCGATCTGGAAAGCGATCAAGGAAGAATTGGGCGAAGAACCGAAGACCTTAGGCCGCTTCATCACCGACAGCCAAGAGGTACAGGCCAACGCTTACCAGATCGCGATCAAAGCACAGATGGCCGCGCAGCCGCGCTGCATGGGCACGCTCTTCTGGCAACTCAACGATTGCTGGCCGGGCCCCAGCTGGAGCCTGATCGATCACGACGGGCATTGGAAGCCAGGGATGTTTGCGGTGCAGAAGCTTTATGCGCGTTGATGCCAATCCGCAGTACGAAAGAGTCCGAAGTTGGGCAGGTCCTGTGGTTGGCCCAATACTGATTCGCTAATTCCTGATTCCTAATTGGCCACGACCGCTTAGGCTGATCGGAATTAGGAATCAGGAATTAGCGAATCCAAAAATTCAAGGCTTCAATCCCACCACCTTCCCATCCACCATCACCCACACCTTGGTGCCGTGGATCTTGGCCATGCGGCGGGCTTCCTTTGCTGCGCGTTTGAGCGCCTTAAGGATCACCTCCGTCTTTAGTTCTCCGTTCTGGGAGTTTGGCTTCTTCATGGATGCTTTTCCAAAAGTACTGGTTCGGCGCCAGTCGCATCAAATACCCACCAGTTATCAGCCAATCCGCGATAGTGTTCCTTGAAATTCGCCCAGCCCCGGATATTCCTGCGCACCACATCTTTCGCAGGAACGTCATGTCCTCCTTGCTTCACTCGTGCGGCCACCCGCGAGAGGCAGATCTTCGAATCCTCAACCCTCAGGAATACGATCTCGATGTGGTACCCTCGCTCTTTCCATCGCTTGAACAGCTCCACATAGGTGTGACCGCTCAATGTGCTTTCCAATGCGAAGGATTCCCCACGCACTGTGAGGCGTTCAAGTTCCATCAACAGGATCCGTCCTGCAGCGCGTGCTGCCCGTTCCGGCATCAAGGGTGAAAGCCCGGATGCGATCAGATCGGCATTGATAAAGTTGACAACGTGGGCATCAGGAACAAGGAAACTCTTGGCGAACGTGGTCTTCCCCGCACCGTTTGGACCTGCGATGATGATGCACCGAGGCGCGGTTCTCTTGGCCATTGTTATCGCAAGATAGGTTCAACATGCGGCATCGGTTCACCATCCATATCCGCGCTCCGGGGGTCAACAAACAACTCTCGGCGCTCGGCTCCACGATAACCACAAAGGTCGGCCGCGCTTGCCTACCTCAGGTAGGTGCCCGGCTCTTATCCGCCTCAGGCGGGCTCTGCCGATATGGTCCTGAGGGTTGAAAATGGCCGGAGGCCGCAAGAGTTAGGCACTCGGGAAAAACCGGAGTGCAGGTGCGGGGAGCAATCCGGGCTCCAAGGCGACCTTGCCTGCCCCCGGCGCATGAATAGGGTGAGGCCCTTGTTCTGTTTGAGGTTGCCGAAGATCGATTCCTCGTCGATGTTACTCTTGCGCGTAGACCCGGCCTACGCGCCGCTCGTAGCTGCTACTCCTTCAAGAATGGAACCGCTACGATCCCCTGGTCCGTTACTACACGGATGGAATAAAACCCCGGCTGCAACGCATGCACGGAAATGGAACGGGACATTCCGGGCCGTGTGGATCCGTGCTCGACCGCGCGCCCTGTCCCATCATACACCACATAGGCCAAGTTGGTGGCACCATCAGGTGGCATGTCCAGCTGCAAGACATCATGCGCTGGGTTCGGGAACACCTGCATTCCATCCCGCGCGGTGGGCGTACCTACCAGCCCGGTGTACACCGCATCATACCTCACTACGAACGCACCGTCCAATTCATCCAGCGTCGTCGGCACCGCGAGCGGGAATTCACCTGGTCCGGGATCGAAGTCCACCGTTCCCACCATCTGTCCGGCTAGCAGGATGTGATCGGCATCATCCAGCGCAATGTCGTTCAGGAACAATTCGCCCTGTGCATCGCCCACGTGCCATGCATAGCGGAAGGTCCCATCCATGGCGTCGTACGATGCAACCCCGATATCCCCTGTAGGACCGATGGGGTCCAGCACGGCAGCGGGATCGGTCCCTGTGGCGTCCAGATCCACCGGGTCATTGAACTCGAAGCCCAGCACGGGCGCCCCGCTCGCATCCACGGCAAGCGACTCGTTGGAGCCTACCGGAATGTTCAAGTTCACCGCCCAGTAGGCTGCGCCGTTGAGCGGGATGCAGGCAAGGAAGTCGTTCGTGGGGCCGGTATTGCTGTCGTGGAAAATGGAATCACCGATCACGATCTGGTCCTCGTAGGAACCTACCACGAACAGGCGACCAGCTGTCCCGACCATGTCCGCGATGCCCACACCGTACATGCCCACCAAAGCAAAAGACGATACAAGCTCAAGCGTGGGAGCCAGTTGTATGATATAGGTGGTCCCCGATGTCGCCGTCACCTCCTCCACACCCGGTCCGGGATCGAGATCCAGCGCGCCGGGTCCCGTGACCGCCAGTGCAATACCGTCGCTGCTGGAAACCATAGCGTGTTGCAGATAGGATTCCGTGTCGAGATCCGCAGCCCATTCGAACACTCCCGAGCTGGTGTATTGGGCCAGGAACGTCTGCGCGTTAAACTGGATAACGGCGTGCAACGAATCCGCCGAGGAGTTCAGCTCCTGGTCCAGATCGATATCACGGTTGTAACCTCCCGCGATCAGCACCGAGCCATTGGTCCGCAGCATTACGTTGCGACCGGACAGGCCGGCCACACCGCCGCTCAGATGCTTGTGCCAGGCGTAGTTGCCATCGGTGGTGTAAGTGACCAGTACCAGATCATGCACCTCTTGGTTCACTGGATCCAACGTGGTCGCTTGCACCACCTGTGCGGCACCCGATGGATCCAGGTCCACGCTACCCCAAAGGGTGAAGAAGAGGTGTACCGCGCCATCGGGAGAGACTGCTACATCATGGATCTGTAGTTGATCGCTCACACCAGCGCTGGCGTGTAGCGGAAAGGCCCAGAGGAAGTCGCCCGTGGCGGTGTACTTCGCGACGAACCAAGCCTCATCCGCACCGGGATCCAGCAAGAACTCATCCGTACCAGGGTCGGCGTCCAGCACATCGCCCAGTTCGCCCACGACTACCACGTTGCCATCAGCATCCACGCCCAGGAATTCCGCCTGATCATAGCCGGGACTGTCCAGCGTGAACCCCCATTGGGGCGATTGTGACATTGATACGGTCGCGAGCAGTATGTACGCGGCAAAGGTGGTGTAGCGCATGACCATGAGCGTGGAATTTGAACTATCGAATGTACGCTACTTCTTCTTCCGAAGCTTATGGATTGGAGATGGGTGTCCACTGCTGGCGCTCGCGTGTCCCCAACGCGGGCAGCCGCTCGGCTTTTTGACGAGTGGCAGTCATTTTACCCCGTCGCATGGTCTCCGCTTCGGGACCCTGCCGTTCACCACTTTCAAGACTTCAGCCACACCATCTTATTACGCTGAAGCTCCAACACTCCGCGCACCCTTCGCCGGCAGCATCTCCTTCACCGCAGCCACCAGCGCAACTTCATCAAAGCCACATTCCGCGTAGAGCTCCTTTTGCGTACCGTGCTCAATGAAATGGTCCGGGATGCCTAAGCGTTTCACTTGGGCCTGGTAGCCATGGTCCGCCATGAACTCCAGTACCGCGCTGCCCATGCCGCCTTGGATGCAGCCATCCTCGATGGTGATCACGTGTTTGAACTTGCCGAAGACCTCGTGTAGCAACATCTCGTCGATGGGCTTCGCGAAGCGCATGTCGTAGTGCGCCACGCTGTAGCCTTCCGCCTGCAACGCATCAATGCCCTTGGCTGCGATGTTGCCGATGTGCCCGATGGTGAGCACCGCGATGTCGTTGCCGGAGCGCACTTTGCGACCGGTGCCGATGGTGATCTCCTTGAAGGGTGTCTTCCATTCGGTCATCACGCCTTCGCCACGCGGGTAGCGGATGCTGAAAGGGCCGATGTCACGGAGCTGCGCTGTGTACATCAGGTTGCGCAGTTCCTCCTCGTTCATCGGGGCGCTCACGATCATGTTCGGGATGCAGCGGAAGTAGGCGATGTCGAACGCGCCGTGGTGCGTGGGACCGTCGGCACCAGCAAGTCCGCCGCGATCGAGGCAGAGGACGACGTGCAGCTTTTGCAGCGCCACGTCATGTACCACCTGGTCGTAGGCGCGTTGCATGAAGGAGCTGTAGATGTTGCAGAACGGGATCAGCCCTTGCGTGGCCATGCCGGCGCTGAAGGTGACGGCATGCTGCTCGGCGATGCCCACGTCGAACGCACGGTCCGGCATGGCCTTCATCATGATGTTCAGGGAACAGCCGCTGGGCATGGCGGGCGTCACACCCACGATCTTCGGATTCTTCTCCGCCAGCTCCACGATGGTGTGGCCGAAGACGTCCTGGTATTTCGGCGGCTGCGGGCTTTTCGGCACCACCTTGATGATCTCGCCGGTCTCTTTGTTGAACAGTCCGGGTGAGTGCCACACGGTCGGGCTGCCTTCTTCAGCAGGCTTGTAGCCCTTGCCCTTCATCGTTACCGTGTGCAGGATCTTCGGGCCGGGGATGTCCTTCAGGTCGCGCAGCACCTTCACCAAGCGCTCCACATCGTGGCCGTCCACCGGGCCGAAGTAGCGGAAGCGCAGGCTCTCGAAAAGATTGCTCTGCTTGAGCAATGCGGCCTTCACGGCGTTCTCCACCTTCTGCGCCACACCTTGCGCGTTCGGCCCGAACTTGCTGACCTTACCGAGCAGTTTCCACACCTCGTCCTTCACCTTGTTGTAGCTCTGGCTGGTGGTGATGTCGGTGAGGTATTCCTTGAGCGCGCCCACGTTCGGGTCGATGCTCATGCAGTTGTCGTTCAGCACCACGAGCAGGTCGCTGTTGGCGGTACCGCCGTGGTTGAGCGCCTCGAAGGCCATGCCGGCGGTCATCGCGCCGTCGCCGATCACGGCCACGGTGTGGCGGTCCAGTTCGCCCTTCAGCTTGCTGGCCACGGCCATGCCGAGCGCGCCGCCGATGGAGGTGCTGCTGTGGCCCACGCCGAAGGTGTCGTACTCACTTTCGCTGCGCTTGGGGAAACCGCTGAGGCCCTTGTACAGCCGGTTGGTGTGGAACAGTTCACGCCTTCCGGTGAGGATCTTGTGCCCGTAGGCCTGGTGTCCCACGTCCCAAACGAGCTGGTCGTAGGGCGTGTTGAAGACGTAGTGCAGTGCCACGGTGAGCTCCACCACGCCAAGGCTGGCGCCGAAGTGGCCGCCCTTCACGCTCACCACGTCGATGATGAAGTCGCGGAGCTCTTGGCACACCTGATCGAGCTGCGCTTCGGGGATCGTGCGCAGGTCCGAGGGAACGATGATGCGATCGAGCAGGGGGTAGGGGCTGGTGGTCTTGCTCACGGGAGAAAAATTCAAAAGTCGAACAAAGTTAGGATCTATGGCCGAGCCGTGGGCTAAAGAGTACCTCGAAGAACCTCGAACCGATGGCACAAGCACTTATCGTTCGGTTCAGCCAAGGCGCGACGAAAGGAAGTTACCCGCAGGTAACTGACTGAGGAGCAACGCAGGATGGCCGATCGAGAAGGCTTGCCCGAAGGGTCGGTACGTAGTGCCGATGACGCGGGAGTGAGGTTCTTCGAGGTACTCTACAGGCATTCAACTCCTTTCTGACGAAAAAACGTATGTGGCCGTTGTTCGCGACACAACGTTCCATCGAATGACAAGAAAGTTCCGGGCCGCTCAGCGCTTCAGCAGCGCATCCCAGCCCTGTGCCTTCAGTTCATGCTGCCCACCTTGGCGGTCCACCAACTGATAGCCGCTGGCCAGGTCGGTCATGTGGCCGATCACCGTAAAGTGCGGTGAACCCTTCACCTTGTCGTAGTCGCCTTGGGGGATGGTGAAGAGCAGCTCGTAGTCCTCACCGCCGTTGAGCGCGCAGGTGGTGGGGTCCAGGTCGAAGTCGCGGGCGGTGCGATAGGTCACCGGGTCGATGGGGAGCTTTTCCTCGTAGATCTTCACGCCTAATTCGGAGCGGCGTGCGACGTGCATCGCTTCGCTGGCCAGGCCGTCACTGATGTCGATCATGGCCGTGGGCTTGATCTCCATCTCTTTGAACATGGCGATGACGTCTTTGCGGGCTTCCGGCTTCAACTGCCGCTCCAAGATGTAATCGAAGCCGACGAGGTCGGGCTGTACGTTGGGGTCCTGTTTGAAGACGGCCTTTTCGCGCTCCAGCACTTGCAGGCCCATGTAGGCGCCGCCGAGGTCGCCGCTCACTACCAAAAGGTCGTGCTCCTTGGCGCCATGGCGGTAGACGATGTCCTCCTTTTTCGCCGCACCGATGGCCGTGATGGATAGCACCAGTCCGCTGGTGGAAGAGGTGGTGTCGCCGCCCACGAGGTCGACGCCGTAGGCCTGGCAGGCGGTGAGCATACCCGCGTACAGCTCATCCACGGCTTCCAAGGAAAAACGGTTGCTGATGGCGATGGCCACGGTGACCTGCTTCGGCACGGCGTTCATGGCGTACACATCGCTGAAGTTGACGATCATCGCCTTGTAGCCGAGGTGCTTCAAGGGCACATAGCCGAGGTCGAAGTGGACGCCCTCCACGAGCATATCGGTGGTAACCACCTGCATGAGGCCTTGCGGGTCGATCACCGCAGCGTCATCGCCGATGCCTTGCAGCGATGAGGGGTTCACCAGTTCAACCGCGGATGCCAACCGGTCGATCAAGCCGAATTCGCCGAGCGCGGAAAGTTCCGTGCGGGAGGGGGTATCTGACATGGGCGGCGAAGTTACCGGAGAACGTTGTGTCCGTTCCCATAGGCCAAGGTCGTATGTCCTATGTCCTATGCCGGATGAAGCATGGGACATAAGACACCAGACAGGACATATCCGCGATGCTCCCGGACCTCACCGATTATGCGCAAAGTGCTTGTTCGCCTTGAACTTCAGCACGGCGGGCGGTTGGCGCTTGCTGATATCGATGCGTTTGGCGGGGTCCATCGGCTCCACCAGCTCTTCTTTGGTAAAGATGAAGGGCTTACGCAGGTAGTCGCTTTCCACGATGCGATCGGTGAGGAAGATGGCCTCCTTCGGGCAGGCGTCCTCGCAATCACCGCAATAGATGCAGCGGAGCATGTTGATCTCGTAGGTCACCGAATACTTCTCCTCGCGATAGAGGTGCTCCTCCCCTTTCTTGCGCTCACCGCTGGTCATGGTGATGGCCTCGGCAGGGCAGGCCACGGCGCACAGGCCGCAGGAGGTGCAGCGCTCGCGGCCTTGATCATCGCGCTTCAGCACGTGCATGCCACGATATACATCGCTGAAGGGCCGCTGCTGCTCGGGATACTGGATCGTGGGCCGCTTCAGGCGGAAGAAGTGCTTAATGGTGATGAACAGCCCGCCGAGGATCGCCGGCAGGTAAATGCGCTCCATCAGCGTCATCTTTTTATTGCTCACCTGCTTGCTGCGGGAGGTCAGCGGTGCGAAGCCGCCGCGAGCGGACATGTTATTCGCCGTGCTCATGGCGCCAGTTGGCCTTGTGCGAGCATGATGCCGCCGGTGATGAGGATATTGACGATGGCCAAGGGGATCAGGCCTTTCCAACCGAGGTTCATCAGCTGGTCGAAGCGGAAACGCGGCAGGGTCCAGCGGATCCACATGAAGAAGAAGATGAAGAAGAAGGTCTTGGCGAACATCGCGGCCACACCGATGATGGTGATGAGGTTGGGGTCCCAGCCGGTGCTGGCGAGCCCGGGCACGTCGTATCCACCGAAGTAGAGCGTGGCCATCACCGCGCCACTGATGAACATGTTCACATATTCGGCAAAAAGGTAGAAGCCGAGCTTCATGCTGCTGAACTCGGTATGGTAGCCTCCCACCAGCTCGGTCTCGCACTCGGGCATGTCGAAGGGCGCCCGGTTGGCTTCCGCGAAAGCGCAGACAATGAAGATCAAGAAGCCGAGCGGCTGGCGGATGATGTTCCAGCCGTGCTCCACCTGATAGTCCACGATGCCGCCGAGGCTGAGGGTGCCGGTCATCATCACCAGCGCCACGATGCTGAGGCCCATGGCCAGCTCGTAGCTCACCATCTGGCTGGCCGCCCGGATGGCGCCGAGCAGCGAGTACTTGTTGTTGCTGGCCCAGCCGCCGCGCATGATGCCGTAGACGCCGATGCCCACCATCGCGAAAACGAAGAGGATGCCGATCTCCGGATTGATCCCTTGCAGGCTCACGCTGACATCACCGAACTGCAATGTGCCGCCCCAGGGGATCACCACACCGGTGATCAAGGCGGTGGTCATGGCCACGGCGGGGCCGAGGAAGTAGAGGGTGCGGTTAGCGTTGGCGGGCACGAAGTCCTCCTTCATGAACATTTTACCACCGTCGGCCAAGGGCTGGAAGAGGCCGAAGGGGCCGGCACGGTTGGGGCCGATGCGGTCCTGCATGAAAGCGGCCACCTTGCGCTCGCCATAGGTGGAATACGCTGCCACGGTGAGGGTGATCACGAAGAGCACGAGCAGGAAGATCGCGGTAGGGATCATCGGTTCTTCTTGGCGGGTTTCAGGTGGGTCAGCTCGGGCACGTTGGGCGCGGGGTTGTCCAGCACCTTCTGCTCGGTCTTCAGCACATAGTGCCCTTGGGAGATCACGCTGTGCCGGTCGATGTTGCGCGGCCCTTCCACGACCCAGTCACTGAGCTGCTTCTTCTCGAAGCGGCATGTGTTGCAGATGAATTCCTCCACCTCGCCCCACTGGTCCTTCCGGCCGGTGACGCGCAATACCTCCTGTCCCTTCAGCCACACCGTGGTCTTGCCGCTGCACTTGTCGCAGTCGCGGTGTGCGTCCACGGGCTTGGTGATCCACACGCGGGCGGCGAACCGGAAGGTGCGGTCGGTCAACGCGCCCACGGGGCACACATCGATCATGTTGCCGCTGAAGTCGTTGTCGATGGCCTGCTCGATGTAGGTACTGATCTCGGCCACGTCCCCGCGATTGATCACGCCATGAACACGGCCATCGGTGATCTGCTCGGCCACCTTCACGCAGCGGTAGCACAGGATGCAGCGCGTCATGTGCAGCTTGATCGTCTCCCCGATGTCGATGGGATCGAAGGTGCGGCGTTCGAACTGGTAGCGGCTGGTGGCCAAGCCGTGCTCGTAGGAGAGGTCCTGAAGGTGGCACTCCCCGGCCTGGTCGCAGATGGGGCAGTCCAGCGGGTGGTTGATCAATAGGAACTCGGTGACGCCGCTGCGGGCGTCGAGCAGCTCCGGGCTGAGGGTGTTCTCCACCACCATGCCGTCCATCACGGCCGTGCGGCAGCTGGCCACCGGCTTGGGAATAGGGCGGGGGTCCCGCTCACTGCCCTTCGTCACCTTCACGATGCAGGTGCGGCAATAGCCCCCGCTGCCCTTGAGGCTGGTGTAATAGCACATGGTGGGCGGGGCCACGTAGCGCTCGGCACTGTTGCGCTCGCCGATCATGCGGGCGGCTTGCAGGATCGTGGTACCCTCCGGGACCTCGATCTCGATGTTGTCTATGGTGACCTTTGGCATGGTCGGGCCGTTGTGGATCGGTAGGCCCTTGGCCCGCAAAGAAACGCATGCACGGGGATAAAAGCGAACCCCTGAAGTTTTACCGCTAAAGGTTTATACCACGAAGGACACGAAGAACACAAAGGAGGGCAACGGAATGCAAATAGGGGAACCGCAACAGGCGCAACAGGGTGCGACGGAATGCGGGCTTGACCACAATGAATGCCAGACCTGAGTTTGCCCCTGCTTGTGAAGCCAGCGGGGGGCGTTGCGTGAAATTTCGTTGCGAACGTTGCGTCCGTTGCGGTTAAATCCTTGGAATTGACCGGGCCGTCCCAGTTTACCCCCTCTGCGGTTAAACCTTCTTCTTCGTGTCCTTCGCGTTCTTCGCGGTACTTACCCTATCGTACTCCGGAAGCCAGCTTCGCCAGCCGGTGCTCCATGTCCGTAAGCACCTTGAACTGCTTCTCCTGCACTTCGGAGATCGAGCGGACCTCGTCCTGCAGCAGCAGGTCCATCTTCTGGTGCAGGCTGCGCAGCTCCAGCTCGGCCTTCAGGTTGATCAGATAGTCATTCTCGCTGCGCTTCCGGTCCTTCTCCTCCTGCCGGTTCTGGCTCATCATGATCACCGGTGCCTGCAAGGCCGCGATGCAGGAAAGCACCAGGTTCATCAGGATGAAGGGATAGGGATCGAAGTGGTCGCCTTCAGGAGTGAGAGAATTGTACAATATCCAGGCCCCCAGGATGATGAAGAAGGATACGATGAAAGTCCAGCTGCCGCCGAACGACGCCACCTTGTCCGCCAATTTTTGCCCGCGGGAAATAGCCTCGTGCGGCGGGTTCGCCAGATTGTTGATGATCAGCTCCTGCTCTTCGATCGCTTCCTTCACGATGCCTTGCAGTTTCTGCATCCGCTCGTTCCGTGCAGTAAGGAGCTCGTCCAGCTCGGTGTGTTTCTTCGTTCGTGCCATGGGGTGAAGATCGGAAGAAAAGTAGACCACTAAGGACACGAAGCACACGAAGGTGAATGCGAAGAATGGAACCGCAACGGTCGCAACGAGCGCAACGGGGGCGCAACGAAATGCAAGGGAGCATTGCACTCTTATTTCAGATGCTTCCCAAAGCGTTGCGTGTATTTCGTAGCGTCGTAGCGACCGTTGCGGTGAAAACCTCTTCTCCGCGTTCTCCGCGCCCTTTGCGGTTGAAACTTCTTCGTCGTGTTCTTAGCGTCCTTTGCGGTACAAACTTCCTTCCATGTGCCGCTTCCTATCCTATCTCGGTGCCCCCATCAGCATGGGCGAGCTCTTATATGACCCCAAAGATTCCATCATCAAGCAGAGTTATGCCGCGCGTGAGATCGAGGAACCCCTCAATGGCGACGGCTTCGGTGTGGGCTGGTACCACCACGACCGCACGCCCCACCCTGCTGTGTTCGTAAGCGTCACGCCCGCCTGGAACAACCGCAACCTGCGCTACCTCGCCCCGAAAGTGACCTCGCACTGCATTGCCGCCCATGTGCGCGCCGCCAGCGTGGGCGACGTGGCCGAGGCCAACTGCCATCCCTTCCACTGCAAGGACCGCCTGCTGATGCACAACGGTGGCGTAGAGCATTTTCATCGGATCAAGCGCGACCTCTGCAACCTGCTTTCCGAGGTGATGTACACTTGGGTGAAGGGACAGACCGACAGCGAGCATCTCTTCGCCCTGTTCCTGGACCACCTGAGCGCGCATGAAAAGCCAACGCCCGACCAAGTGGCGGATGCCTTCGAGGCCATGATCGCCGACCTGAAGAAGCTGATGGCCACACACGCCATCACCGAACCGGCGTATCTCAACATGGTCTACACCGATGGCCGCATCGCCGTGGGCCTGCGCTACGTCACCGACCGCAGTGCCGCACTCACCATGTATTACAGCGAAGGCAAGAAATACATCTGCACGGACAACGTGTGCCAGATGGTGCGGGGTACCGATAAGAAGGAGCACGCGGCGATGATCGTCTCGGAAAAGCTCACCGATGTGGCCGATGATTTTATCGAGGTGCCAGCGCATCACTTTGTGCTGGTGGATGCGGATCTGATCGTGAAGGTGCGGGCGGTGGTGGGGTAGTGAAAGTTCTCAACGGGTATTGAAAAGTTTGGGCGGTTTTGCCATTCCGTCACAGTCCGGTTTACCAAAGAAGAAGACCTTTGCACCGCATCCCAGTTTCTACCATGACCGAAGAAGTGACCAAGAGCCAAGAGCTCATCTCCCGCCGCAAAGCCGCCATCCCGAACGGGGTCGGCATGTTCAACCACGCCACCGCCGTGAAGGCCGAAGGGGCCATCATCACCGACGCGGACGGCCGCGAGCTGATCGATTTCGCCGGTGGCATCGGCGTGGTGAACGCGGGACATTGCCCACCGCCCGTGGTGAAGGCCATCCAAGAGCAGGCCGCGAAATTCCTGCATGTCAGCTTCAACGTGGCCAGCTACGAGCCGTACATCGCGCTCTGCGAAAAGCTGAACACTATACTTCCGCACGGCAAGGCCACTAAGACCATGTTGGTCAGCACCGGCGCGGAAGCCGTAGAGAACGCCGTGAAGATCGCGCGACAGGCCACCGGTCGCCAAGGTGTGCTCTGCTTCACCGATGCTTTCCACGGCCGCACGCTTATGGCCATGACGCTTACCAGCAAGGTGGGCTACAAGCCGAACAGCGGGCCGTTCGCTCCGGAAGTGTACCGCACGCAGTTCCCGAATTTCTACCGCTATGGCGCGGGCCGCAGCGAGGCGGCGTTCGTGAAGGACGAGCTGCATCGCTTGCACGAATTGTCGCACAACACCGTGGCACCGGAGAACCTCGCAGCAGTGATCGTGGAGCCGGTGCAGGGCGAAGGCGGCTTCAACGTGATCCCGAAGGAATACTTGAAGGGCCTGCGGAAGTGGTGCGACCAGCACGGCATCCTGCTGATCTTGGACGAGATCCAGAGCGGCTTCGGGCGCACGGGTGCATGGAGCGCATTTGAGCAGCTGGGCGTGATGCCCGACATCAGCACCTGGGCGAAAAGCCTCGGCAGCGGCCTGCCCATCGCAGCAGTGGTGGGTCGTGCGGAAGTGATGGACGCGGCCGGCCCCAGCAGCATCGGCGGCACCTACATCGGAAGTCCGGTGAGTTGTGCGGCGGCGCTGGCCACCATCAAGTACATGGAGGAGATCGACATCAACGCAAAAGGACGGCATGTGGGCGAAGTGATACGCAAGCGCTTCGAGAAGATGCAGGCGAAGCACAAGTGCATAGGCGACGTGCGCGGCTTAGGCGCGATGATGGCCATGGAGTTCGTGCAGGACGGCGACCCGCAAAAGCCCGATGCCGACACCTGTGGCAAGTTGATGGCTGCCTGCGCCAAGCGCGACCTCATCGTGATCAACGCCGGCACGGAGAAGAACATCATCCGTGTGCTCTGCCCGCTCGTCATCAGTGACGAACTGCTGAAGAAGGGGTTGGACATCATGGAGGAGGAACTCGCTGCGATCGTCGGGTAAGGTTCACCACAGAGGCACGGAGACACAGAGAATTTCGAAACACGAGAACACATGCAGTCATAGGGGACATCGAGTGCAAACCGCACTTCTCTGTGCCTCCGTGTCTCTGTGGTAAAATAAAGATCCATGAAACCCTTCTCCATCGCCGGCATCCAAATGCGCGTCAGCGCCTCCTACAGCAACGTGGAGGCCATGAAACTGAAGCTCAACATCCTCATGAACCTCTACCCGTGGGTGGACATGGTGGTGTACAGCGAACTCTGCGCCTACGGCCCGCTCACGCATCATTCGCTTGCCCGGATCGAGGATTTCGAGGAGCCGATGCAGGAGTTGGCCCGCAAGCACAAGGTGTGGCTGTTGCCCGGCTCGGTGTTCCACACGGTGGAAGGCAAGATCTACAACACGGCGTCCGTCATCGACCCGGACGGCAACGTAGTGACGCGCTACCGGAAAATGTTCCCGTTCTACCCGTACGAGGTGGGCGTCACCCCTGGACATGAATTCTGTTTGTTCGACGTACCGGAAGTGGGCCGTTTCGGGGTGAGCATCTGCTACGACATGTGGTTCCCCGAGACCACGCGCACCTTGGCCGTGCAAGGCGCGGAGGTGATCCTGCACCCCACGCTCACCGGCACTATCGACCGCGAGATCGAGCTGAGCATTGTACGCGCCAGCGCTGCCATCAACCAGTGCTACATCTTCGACATCAACGGGTTGGACACGGGAGGTAGCGGACGCAGCATCATCTGCGGGCCGGAAGGCCGCGTAATGTATCAGGCTCAGAACAACGAGGAGATGATCCCCATCGAGATCAACCTTGAAAAAGTGCGCCGTAGCCGGGAGCTCGGGCTGTTGCGCTTAGGCCAGCCATTGAAGAGTTTCCGCGACCATCTGGGCGATTTCGACATTTACTGGAAGAACGCGCCGAAGCCGTATCTTGACAGCCTCGGTCCTTTGATCAAGCCACAACGGGTTAAAGAGCTCGGCGACCTGCGTATCCAGGAAGAAGCGGTCGGGATCCCGGGCAAGTCGGCATTCACCTCCTCCATACCTCCGGGCGGGTCGGGATCAGCAATTTGAAGCCAGCCGGGCCACGGCACAACGAAAATGGGAAGCACAGCAAGCAACAGCATCAGCGCTGCCATGAAGAAGTTCACGGCCTTGAAGGACTACGTGACCTGGTTCGAGATACCGGCCTACGACATGGAACGCGCCAAGGCCTTTTACGATCACGTATATCACATCCGTATGGAGACCTCCCGTACGGGTGATTTCGCCATGGCGTATTTCCCTGCCGACCAAGGCATCGGTGGTGCCGTGGTGCAAGGCCCGGGCTGCCTGCCGAACGATACCGGCGCATTGATCTACCTGAACGCGGGTTCAAACCTGGAGATGCTGTTGGGCCGCGTGGCCGAGGCCGGTGGCCGCGTGATCATGGGCCGCACGCTCATCAGCGAGGATTCGGGCTGGTTCGCACTGTTCATCGATACGGAAGGGAACCGTTTGGCCTTGCATGAGCGTCCCGCAGCGAAGTCCGCTGTGCCTAAGGCGAAGAGGGCGGCGAAGCGTCCTACTACGCGTAAGCCTGCTGCTAAAAAGGCTGCCGCGAAGAAGGTGGCTAAGAAGAAGTAGTTACCGCGTATCGTTTATTGAAACCGGCCAGAGGCCCTGAATGCACACGCACTTGGCAAGTAGCCGAGCGCGGGCAACTGGTTCTGACCACGGACCAGATCAGTGCTCCTTCACCAGATCGTACAGCCCCTTCAGGTCCGGTGCCAGCACGACCTCGATGCGGCGGTTCTTGGCTTTGTCGTCGGGGTCGGCAGGCTCGTATTCGCCTTTGCCGGCCGCGGTGATGCGCTTGGGGTCGATCTTGGAGCTTTCTTGAAGGATGCGCACCACACTGGTGGCCCGTAGGACGCTGAGGTCCCAATTGTCCTTGTAGGCCGCACCCGGCAGCACCTTGTCGGTGTCCGTATGGCCTTCCACCATGATGTTCACATCCTTGTCGTTTTCGATCGCCTTGGCCAAACTGCTCAATGCCTCACGGCCCTTGGCGTCCACCGTGGTGCTTCCGCTGGGGAATAGCAGCTTGTTGTCCAAGCTTACGTAGATCTGCCCGTCCCTCTGGGTCACGGTCAATCCCTTCCCCTCGAAACCGGTCAGTGCTTGGCTCACGCGGTCCTTCAGCGCTTTCATGGCCTGGTCCTTCTTGTCCAACTCCGCCTGCAGCTCAGCCAATTTGGCCTCGCGGTCCTTCAAGGAACCGGCCAGCACTGCCAGTGAATCCTCCTTGTTCTGGAGCTTCAGGCGGTTGGCCTCGAGGTCGGTGAGCAGCTTGCGGTTCTCGTTGTTGCCCCCGGCCAGCAGCAGGTTGTACTTTTCCAGCAGCTCGTTGTTCAGCGCATTGATCTTGTCGTACTGCGTGGTCATGTGGCGCAGGCTGGTGCCCAAGGTGAGCGTGTCGCGCTGGAGCATTTCCTTGCGGCGCGTCAGGTCCTCCAAGGTGACCTGCTGGTCCTTCATGGCGGCCTCGGTCTGTTGGGCCTTCGCCAACGCGGAGCTTTCATTTTCCTGCATGGCCTTGTAGCGCGTGTTCAGCTCTTCGTACTTGCGGGCGGGCACGCAGGCACTGAGGATGGCGATGGCCGCGAGGAGCGGCAGAACGGTCTTTCGTGTACGGATCATGGCTATCTTTCGTGAAAGACCAAAGGTCATTCCAAAGCGCCGATCGACCCCTGTGGGTGCAACCTTTTTATGAACATCGCGTTTTCCTTGCTACCATGGAACCCTTAAGCTGGAGCGGCGCGCCCGCTGACCGCATCCTCACCACCGCGTTGGACGAGGAGCTGGAGGAATACCGCCTGTTGGCCTATCTGCAGCGGGTGGAGGCCCAATACCGGGAGCATAAACTCTACCCGTGGCTGGATGAGCTGAAATTGCGCATCGGGCAGCTCCGGCAGGTGCAGGACCGCGCCGTGGAACTGGGAGCGCACATGCCCGGCGAGGTCATCGGGATGGACTTTTCGCGGAGTGGCTTAGTGAGAAAACCGATGGTGGAGCAGCGCTCGTGGGCCTTGGTGCTGCGCTCGCTGGAGCGAACGCTCCCTCCCCTGCTCACGGCCATGGAGCGCGGCCGGGAACTGCGTGATGAGCTCCATGCCCGCATCCGCTTCGAGCCCGTGGGCGTGGTGCCGTTGGGCGCGCGCGAAGGCTGGTTGCTATTGCGCCAGCAAAACGAGGCATTGGTGTATTCCTATTCCTTGCCGATCATTCAGGAGTTCCAGCCCCCCGACCTTCACAGGCATGTGCGCACGCACTACTTCGCCACATGGACCGTGGGCCTTTCCTGCACTTACGAGCACATCAAGGCGGAATTGGCCCGCAAAGGCCCACTGCCCAACCCGGCCACCTTTGTCTTCGAGGCGGACATCAGCCTGCCACGCATCGAGACCTTTCTGCCTTTGGCGAAACGGATCGCTTACGAGCTGGTATCGGGCACTTTCGAGTGAGGCTTTGGCCGCTTGAACCTCACCCGGCTCAGGTCCAACAGCTCCATCGGGTTCACGGCCAGGTCGAGCACCTTCGGGTCCAACAGTACGATGTACCGTTCATGGTACAGAGGCACGAGCGGAACGTCCCGCATGGCGATCTCTTCCGCGCGGGCAAGATCCTGCATCCGCCGTTGTTCATCGGTCTCCGTCATGGACTTCGCAAAGAGGGCATCGAAGCGCGGATCCGCGTAACGCGTGGTGTTGAGGCTCGAGGACAGGGAAGTGTCCTTCACGGCGTTCTTGCCATAGATCAAGGCGAGGAAATTCTCAGGGTCCGGCAGGTCCGCCACCCAGCCTTCGCGCCAGAAAAGGGCCTCGCCCCGTTCGATCCGTTCGTAGTATTCCTTGGGCGGCACCACGCTCACGGTGATCGCAACACCCAGTTCCTTCCCCAGCATCTCCTGTGCCTTGCTCGCCACGTTGCGGTACCCGAAGCCGTAGTTGTTCACCTGCAGTTGCACCCGGGGGAAACCCTTGCCGTCCGGATAGCCGGCCAGCGCCATCAATTGGCGGGCGCTGTCCGGGTCGAACGGGATGCCCGGAACCAGATCGTAAGGATAACCGGCCAGCCCCGGTGGCACCAACCCATGGTCCGCCAAAACCGCGATGCCGTGCAGCACACTGTCCACCAACGTCCGCCGGTCCAGCGCCAAGGCGAACGCACGGCGGACACGCAGATCGTTGAACGGGGACTTGGAGGCATTGAAGCCATAGAACTGGACGGCAAAGGCGGGGGTCGAAAGCTTGTTGAACCGCCGTTCACCGGTACCCGGGTCCACCGAATCGGCCAGCACCTTCATGCTCTCCAGCGACAGTTCCGTCACCATGTTCAACCTCCCTTTGAGGAACTCGGCGATCTCCTTTTCCTTGTCCGGCACCAAGGTCACCCGGACACCGTCCAAGTATGGCAATGAGCCACCGTCCTCGTCCCGGCCCCAATAGTTGCTGTTCCGCTCCAGCACGATCACCTCCTCGGGGCGTGCCACTTTCAGCCGGAACGGCCCGGTGCCGACGGCATGGCGGAACAGGTCCTTGCCATACTGCGCGGGCAGCTCCTTCGGCCATATCCAGCACCCGGATCCCGCGATGCTCTGCAGGAAGTTCGGGCAGGGCCGGGTAAGCGTGATGCGCACCGTGCGGTCGTCCAAGGCGGCGATCCCGCTAACGGAGCCGTCCTGCTTCCCGGAAGTATTGTAGTCGTCCGCACCGGCCACCTTGTCCTGGAACAGCCAGAAAACCTGGTCGCCCGCGCCCTTTTGGCAGATCGTGGTGAAGCAATGCACGACGTCCTCCGCTGTCAACTCCCGCCCTTCCCCGTCGGAAAATATCGGGTCGTCCTGAAAACGCACGTCATCCCGCAGGTGAAAAGTGTAGATGGTACCGGTGGGATCCACATCCCAACTTTTGGCCAAGCAGGGTACCACGGAAAGGTCCTTCGCATTGAACCGGACGAGCCCTTCATAGATCTGTGAAGCCACCCGCTGCTCGGAGACCCGCGTGATGGTGAGCGGGAAGATGCTACGCAGCACCTGGGTCTCGTTGAAGTTGAACACCCCGCCGTGCAGCGCCCCTTCGCCCCGGTCCGCGACCGGTGGACTTCCACAACCGCAAAAGGCGGCAAGCATGGCGGTGAACAGGGTCGATCGGAGCATAGAGAGAGCCAAATCTATCGGGCTACGGTGTGCGTTTTCACCTTGCTCCAGTGCATTACCAACAGCGTTGTCGTGAAACAACGGACATCCACGAGGTTTTCGGGGATACTTTTCAACCCGTTGCCACGTACCCTTTCCGCCGTTCCCCGTGTTGAAACCCGCCCCCGCCCTCCCCTTGCGCCGCCTCCTTTGGGCGGTGATGCCGCTCCTTGCGGCGGGGGCGGTGCATGCTCAAAACCCGGATAACCGGGTGACGCGGCGCATCGTTATGGACCGGGATACGCTGGTCTTGGACACGCTGAGCATCGTCCCGGGCTCCTTCAGCCTTTGGGGGGACACGGCGGAGATCCCTCCGGACCACTATGTGCTGGACCCCTACCGCAGCCTGCTGGTCCGGAAGGCGGGATCACCTTCGGACACGCTCATCGCGCGGTTCCGCGTGATGCCGCTGTTGTTGGGCGGCACCTTTCGCCATAAGGACCCCGAGCGCCTGCTGAAACCCTCCGGTGATCGCGAGGACCCGTTCCGGTACATGCCCCAAAAAGGCGAGCAGGACGTCTTCGGCATGGGCGGACTGAACAAAAGCGGAAGCATCTCGCGCGGCATCCTCTTCGGCAACAACCAGGACCTCTCCGTGAACAGCTCCCTGAACCTGGAGTTGAACGGGAAGCTCACCGACAAGATCAATGTGAAGGCCTCGGTGACGGACAACACCATCCCGATACAGGCCGGGGGCAATACGCTGGAGCTTCAGGATTTCGACCAGGTGTTCATCACCCTGTCCGACGACCGGCAGGAGCTGACCGCCGGTGATTTCGTACTGCAGCGCCCGAAGAGCCACTTCCTCACCTACTACAAGAAGACCAAGGGCCTCAGCTACACCACGAAGCTGGGAAAACCCGACGGAGTGCATGACGTGCTGGGGTTCAGCGCGGCCATCAGCAAGGGTAATTTCTCGCGGAACCAGATCCAAGGGACCGAAGGGGTGCAAGGCCCCTACCGCCTCACCGCCAGCGACGGCGGCACCTACATCATCGTGCTCTCCGGCACCGAGCGCATTTTTATCGACGGGCAGCAGCTGACGCGCGGTTTGGAGAACGACTACGTGATCGACTACAACACCGCCGAGGTCACCTTCACCGCCAAGCGCCCTATCACCAAAGACCGCCGCATCACCGTGGAATTCCAGTACTCGGACAAGAACTACGCGCGGTCCTTGGTGCGCGTGGCCAACGAGCTGACCATGGGCGCCACCACCCTGCGCTTGGACCTGTACAGTGAACAGGACCACAAGGGCCAACCCCTGCAACAAGCCCTCACGGACACGGAAAAGCAGGCGCTCACCGAGGCCGGCGACGATCCCTTGGCGGCGGTGGTGCCCGGTGCGGACAGCGTGGCTTTTTCCGCCGATGAGGTGCTCTACGCCCAGATCGATTCCTTGGGCTGGTCACCGGTGTACCGCTACAGCACCAATGCGGACAGCGCACGCTATCGCGTTTCCTTCAGCACGGTGGGCGCGGGAAAGGGCGACTACGTGCAGCAAGAATTCACGCCCAACGGAAGGGTGTTCCGCTGGATAGCGCCGGACACGGTGAACGGGGCCATCGTCCACAAGGGCGACCAAGCTCCGGTGCGCGTGCTCGTTCCGCCCCGGCACAAACGGATGCTGGCGATCGGCGCGGACCATCGCTTTTCCGCGCGTACCAAGGCGTGGGGCGAGGTGGCCGTAAGCGACGAGGACCGCAACACGTTCAGTTCCGTCGATGATGCCGACAACACGGCGCTGGCGGTCCGCGCCGGGGCCAGCCATGCCATACCCATCTCCCGGTCGGACAGCACGAAGCAGATGGTGGTGGGCACCGACAACGAATGGCGCTCCAAGGATTTCCGTGTGGTGGAGCGCTACCGCACGGTGGAGTTCGACCGGGACTGGAACATCGCAGGAGTGGTGCAGGACGGCGACCAGGTGCTGAGCACGGTGAGCATCGGCCTGCTCAATGGCAAGCAGGGCAAGGCGGATCTTTCCAGCTCCATCTTCCACATCGACCAGCGCTATGACGGCTTTCGGCAGGCCCTGCGCGGCAACATGCGCTTCGGGAAGTTCGACGCCACGTTGGACGGCAGCCTGCTGAACACCTCGGCCGGCAGTAGCTCCAGCGGCTTCCTGCGGAACAAGGCCGTGCTGGCCCGTCGCTTCAATCGCTTCACGCTCGGTGTCTCCGATGAACTGGAGCGCAACCTCTTCCGCAACGACAGCTTGGACGCCCTCACCGCGGGCAGCTATCAGTACAACGACTGGGAGGCCTTCGTGCAAAGCCCGGATTCCGCCAAGGCCAAATTCCGGTTGAGCGCCGGGCAGCGTTATGACCAGGCCTTCCGCAACGGTGCCCTCACTCCCAGCACCGAGGCCACCAACTACAGCGCCAGCCTGGGCCTCGGCGGGAAGAAGATCCGGAAGCTCGCCGCCACTTTCACCTACCGCCAACTGCGCATCGTGGACACCGTGTTGACCGTCCAGCCTGCGGAGGACACCTACCTCGCCCGCTTGGACCATGGCCACAGCGCGTTGAAGGGGGTGCTGAACTGGGACATGTTCTATGAGTTCGGGAGCGGTCTGGAGCCGCGGCGCGAGTTCATCTATGTGCAGGTGCCGGCAGGGCAAGGTGCTTATGTCTGGAACGATTACAACGGGAATGGCGTGAAGGAGCTGAACGAATTTGAGCAGGCGCCTTTCGGCTATGAAGCGGACTATATCCGGGTGTTCGTGCAGACCAATGAGACCGTACGGGTTTTCAGCAACCAGTTGAGCGCCTCCGGGGAACTGCGCCCATCAGCCATCTGGCGTGACAAGAAGGGGCTGTGCGGTTTCCTTGGCAAATGGAACGATGTGGCCAGCTTCCGCAGCGACCGCAAGACCGGGGACGATGCCAACGCGAGCGCCTTCAATCCCTTCATCATCGACCCGGCGGACACCTCGCTGATCGCGCTGAACAGCTCCGTGCGGAACACCATCTATTACGACCGCAGCAGCCGGAAATGGAGCATGGACCACACCTACCAGAGCGACCGGGGCAAGAGCCTGCTCCTGAACGGATCCGAGTCGCGGGTGCGGGAGAGCAACTTGGTGCATCTGCGTTGGAACACCACCACGCAATGGATGTTGGAGGTGGAAGCCGGTTCGGGCCGCACGGGCAGCAACAGCGATCTGTTGCTGGGGCGCACCTTCGCCATCAAGGACCAAAGCACGGCACCGAAGCTTACCTGGCAGCCCAACACCCGCATGCGGGGCTCGCTCCGCTTCAAGTACACGGACAAACGGAATGATGAGGACCTGGGCGGGGAGCGCGCGGAGGTGCGCGACCTGGGGGCGGAGTTCAGATTCAATTCCCCGGACAAGGGGACCGTGCAAGTGAACGGCAACTTGGTGGATATCTCGTACAGCGGCACGGTGGATTCCTCCTTGGGCACGGAGATGCTTAGCGGCCTAAAGCCCGGCAAAAACCTGACTTGGAGCCTTTCCATCCAGCGCCGGTTGAGCGATCACTTGCAGGTGGACATCACCTATAACGGCCGTTCAAGCCCCGGTTCACCGACGGTGCATGTCGGCGGGGCGCAGGTAAGGGCGTTCTTCTAGCTCAGGGCACAGTTGTCAGTTGTCAGGGCGATCTCAAGTCCTGCAGAGACTCTCAAGCTCGACGGCCTTGGCCCCTTTGGGCTGGTGCAGTAAAGGAGCCCAAATGCCGAGGGATCAGCGGATCAGGAACGAGACGCCCAAGCGTCCGTTTCATCGGACGCTCGGGCGCATTCAGGTCGCATCCAGCCGGACAACTGACAACTGACAACTGACAACTGGCAACGGACAACTACACTACTATTTCAGATTGAACGTGGTGTGCCCCACCTTCACGCCGCTCTCGTACACGTCCACTTTGTACTCCCCACCGGTGAGCTTGCCGGTGGCGGTCCAGAACATGCATACGTCCACTGGCTCGTTCTGATAGTTCACGTCGCGTTTCACGCTGAACTCCCCTTCCACGCCGTCATAGAAGAAGCGGTTGGCCTGGTCGCTGGCCGGCAGCACGGAGCCGTCGGGGCCGATCACCCGCATGTACAGGGTTTTAGTCCCGGCCTGCGTGATGCGGTTCTCGCCCAGGTTGAAGCAGCATTTGATCATCTCCGCCTTGCTGCTGCGCTCGGTGTCCACCTGTTTGCCGCTGTTGCGCACGAAGAGCGCATTGGCGGTCATCGCCGTGGCCGTGAGCACGGACCCCTTGTCGATCAGCGCCTGCTGTGCGGCGGTTTTGCTCTCCAGAGCCTGTTTCTGGCCGGTCACCTCGCCGAGCTGCTGCTTGGTGTTGACGTTCTCCACCATCAGTGCTTGATTCACTTGGTTCAGCGAGTCGATGGTGACCACGTAGCCCTTCATGATCTTCCGAAGGGTCTCAGCTTCCCGCTTTGCCTTATGGACATCATAGTTGCCCCGCTTCACCTTGTCCATCAACGTCACGATCTGCTTCTGCAGCGAATCCATGCCCGTCCGGAGCTGGTCGTTGTTGGTGCTCAGCGTATCGTATTGCACCAGCATGTCCTCCAATAACTTGGTCACGTTCTCCTTTTCACTGGTCACGGCCGTCACCTGATCGGCGGATGCCATGGCCTGATCTTTCTTCTGGAACCAGAGGAAGAGTAAGACCACATTACTGATCAAGAGCAAGACCACCAGAGCGAGAAGAATGGTGCTGTTGCGGTTCTTGCTCGGCTGGGGGGCGGGGGCTTGGGTCTCCGTCATAGGGTCCGTTTGTTGGGCTAAAGGGCGAAATTATCTTCGTGCGTCCGTGCATCCTTCGTGCCATGCACCAGTTGTCAACAGATCCATGAACCATGGCCCTTCGCAAAAGCAACATCCTGTACGACCTGGCCGGGGTTTTCCTGCCCCGGCGCTGCGCCGGATGCGACCAGGGATTGATGGGCTTCGAGCAAAGCATCTGCTCCGAATGTGTGGACGATCTTCCCCGTTTGCGGGGCCACGACGATCCGCTTAACAAGGTGGAACAGGTCTTCAAGGGACGGGTGCGCCTGCATGCCGCGAGCGCTTTCCTCCAGTTCAGCAAGGACGGTATGGTGCAGCACATGCTCCACCGGCTGAAATACCGTGGAGACCCCGGTGTGGGCCTGGAACTCGGCAGACGGATGGCCGAGGACGTGATGAAGAGCCCACGTTTTGCCGATGTGGACGTTTTATTGGCGGTGCCTCTTCACCCCCGGAAGCTGAAGCAGCGCGGCTTCAACCAGGCGCAGGTATTGGTGGACGGCATGCGCGAGGTGTGGCCCCAGCGCGAAGTGGATACCGGCCTGCTCCGCGTGCTGAACACCACAACGCAGACCAAGCGCGGCAGGCTGGCCCGTTGGACGAACGTGAAGGCGGCCTTCCAGCTTTCCGACCCGCAAGTATTGGCCGGCGCGCACGTGCTGCTGGTGGATGATGTGGTGACCACCGGCGCCACGATCGAAGGTTGTGCCTTGGCGTTAGCTGAAGTGCCGGGGATCCGGATCAGCGTGCTGGCTTGTGCGTGCGCGTGAACGGGACGTGTGGTGTGGAGACGAAGTCCCCCCGACCACCATTGCTATTTTCGGAATGGCACGAGACACCCGCCCTCTGGAACGCAGAGTATCGTTGGCGGAAGTCTCGCGCCAGAATTAGGGATCACCGGCGCCACGATCGAAGGCTGTGCCTTGGCCTTGGCGGACGTGCCGGGGATCCGGATCAGCGTGTTGGCTTGTGCTTGTGCGTGAGTGGGAGCATCTGGTGTGCAGGGGCGAAGGCTCCCTGACCATCCTTGTTATATTCGTTGAATGGCGCGAGACACACGCTTATCTGGTACGCAGAGGACAGGAGGCGGAAGTCTTGCGCCGGTGGGGTTGATCTGAACTCAATTACTTGTTCCCCTTCACCAACTGCATCAGTCCTTGTGCAAAGGCAGGCCGCTGAACACCCAGCGCGGCGAAGAATGTCTCATCGAATTGCTCCACCGCATGCACGGCCTTGTTCGCCGCCGCTTTCCCTTTCGGTGTAACGCGAAGATCCCTCGCACGGGTGTCGGTCGCGTGTGGTTTGCGTTGCACGTGCCCCGTTGCCTCCAAGCGGCGCAGCACGGTGCTTACCGTCATCGCGTCCATCGTTGCGTGATCGGCCAGTTCGCGCTGGCTTACGGATGATCCATGCATGCGTAACCAGGTCAAGCTTGCGAGCAACACGAATTGTGAATGGGAAAGTCCGAGCGGTGCCAGTTCACGCGAAATGCCGCGTTGCCAAAGGCTCACCACCTGCCACAATAGGAATCCGCTGCTGGCCTCGGCCTGTTCCGCACGGAACGGTCCCGTCTTGTTCTTCATGATTTCTTCGCTGCAGCGATCAGCGCCTTGCCGTGTGCCGGGAAATCCGCCACTTGTTTCTCGCCGATCACCTTCTTCCAAAGAAAGGTCAAAGGCCCGTTCAAGCGCAGCTCCATATCGATCCGCACACCTTCAGGCACCTCGGTGAAGGAATGTGCGAAGGTCATCTTGCATAGCGGCAAATGGCTCATGTCCGTAAAGGCCGATGCGCGTTCGCACCGAACGATGGTGAGCCGGACTTTCGGGCCACCTTTCGGTTTCAGGAAGAATTCCTTGCCGACCTGTGCGGGCCCATCAATGCGCGTCCATTCAAGGTCATCGCCCAAAGCGGGCCAGTTGCTCACGTCCGCTTGCACATCCCAAAGGGCGGCGGCGGTAGCTTGGTTTGTGGTGATGGAGTAGGTGCGTTGCCACATGATGTTGAGGGGTTGGTCCGGGGACAAAGATATGTGTACTGATGATATGTATACATAGTAAATGAAAAATGTTCAATGCGGCTTAACTCTTGGAGTGATCTTGCAGAGGCCCGTAGGAAGGGATAGGATGGAAGGGTTGGCGTGCCAGCACGCGAGCGTCGATACGATCGTGGCGGACCGACCTATCGTGACCCCTGACCAGCACGAGACTTTCCACAAAACATTGGCGCGGGAGTTAGGCGAGCGCAGGAAAGCGCAGGGAAGCGCAGGGAAGGCCGTCCTCCCGTGCCCAACAATAATTCCTACCTTCTTCGTGTACTTCGCGTCCTTCGTGGTACCTCTTCCCTCACGCCAGCTTATCGCTCAACAACCGCATTTCGATCGTCGGCGCGATGCGCTCATATAGCATGCGGTACGTGGCCTCGGTGATGGGCATGTCCACGCGGAGCTTGCTATTGATCTCGTGTACGCACTTCACGGCGTAGTAGCCCTCGGCCACCATCTTCATCTCCATCTGCGCGGCCTTCACGCTGTAGCCCTTGCCCACCATGGCGCCGAACTCACGGTTGCGGCTGAAGGCGGAATAAGCCGTCACCAAAAGATCGCCCAAGTAGGCCGGTTCGTTGATGTCGCGCGTGATCGGATGCACGGCGGTGACGAAGCGCTCGATCTCCTGGATGGCGCGGCTCACCAGCACCGCCCGGAAATTGTCGCCATAGCCCAGCCCCACGCTGATGCCCGCGCACACGGCGATCACGTTCTTCAGGATCGCGGCATATTCGGTGCCATAGATGTCATCGCTGAGCGTCGTCTTCAAGAAGCGGCCGCTCAGGGAGTCACCCATTAGCTTGGCTTTCTCGGGATCCTGACTGGCAATGGTGAGGTAGCTCAAGCGTTCCAACGCCACTTCTTCCGCATGGCACGGGCCGCAGATGATGCCGAGGTCGTTCTTCTCCACGCCCCAGTGCTCAAAGAGGTATTCGCCCACGATCTGGTTGGTTTCCGGCACGATGCCTTTCACGGCGCTGAAGCAGGTCTTGCCTTTCAAGGCATCCGGCTCCAACTGGTCCATGGCGGCCTTCAGGAAAGCACTGGGCACAGCGAGCACCACCACGTCTGCACCCTTCACCACGGCGCGGATATCCGTGCCCATACTGAGGCGGCTGGCATCCAGCTGGGCACCCGAGGTGTAGTCCGGGTTGTGGCCATACTTCACGATGTGGTCGATGGTGGCTTGACGGCGCACCCACCAGCCCACGCTTTCCTGCGAGCCGGTCAAGAGCTTTACCAAGGCCGTTCCCCACGAGCCGGCACCGATCACCGCGATCCGCCGTTCGGCGGACGTACCGTGCTTACCGCTCATTGGAAATGGATGTCGGCCTTCATTTCCTTGCCGTCGCGGATCACCGTCACCGTGGACTTGTCGCCTTTCTTGAACATGCCGAGCGCTTTCATGTAGCCCATCATGTCGGGCACTTCATGGTCGCCCATTTTGATCACGATGTCACCGGCTTTCAGCCCCGCGTGCGCAGCGGTCTTGTCCTCTGTGACACCGTCGATGCGCAGGCCCTTGCCGTCGTACATGTAATCCGGCACAACGCCTAAGGTCACGGAGAAGCGCGGTGCTTTCGAGGTATCACTGTCGGCGGTTTTGGCGAAGGCGAGCTTGGCGCTGTCGTTCAGCGTGGTGATCACCGCCTCGATGTAGCGCGCGATGCGTAGCATGCCCGGGTAGTTCACCTTGTCGGCATCGTCGGTCGGCTTGTGGTAGTCCTCCTCGCTGCCGGTGAAGAAGTGGATCGCGGGCACGCCCTGCAGGTAGAAGCTGGTGTGATCGCTAGGCCCGATACCGCCTTCGGAGGTCTTGATGTTGAGGTCGCCCACCTTCAATTTGGTAATGCCGGGCCACGACGGCGAGGTGCCGATGCTGTTGATCGCCACGTTGTTCGTGCTGTCCAAGCGGCCCACCATGTCCATGTTGATCATGTAGTTGAGGCTGTCGATCACCAAGGTGGGATGCTTGGTCCACCAGTTGGAACCGTACAGTCCTTTCTCTTCGCCGCTAAAGGCGATGAAGAGAAAGTTGTTATTCTGGGCGTTCGGCATGTGCTGCAGGTCCGTGGCCAATTGCATCAGCACGGCCACGCCGCTGGCGTTATCGTCCGCGCCGTTGTGGATGGCCGGCTCGCCGCGGTAGAGCGAGCCCTCACCGCCGAAGCCAAGGTGGTCGTAGTGCGCGCCGATCACCACGGTGTAGGGCTTGTGGTTGTTGAGAAAACCCACCACGTTGTGCCCGGTCTTCTCCTCGTGGATGATGTCCGTGTGGATCACCACGGGGTCGCCGTCCTGCCCCAGCTTCGCAAAGCCGCTCTTGGTGAGGAAGACCACCGGCACACTGCACGACTGTAGTTTCATCTCGAAATCGGCGGGCGGGTCATCGGCCTTCTCGGGGTCGTCGTTGTAGAAGATGATCGCGTTGGCACCGAGCTTGATGGCGTCGTCAATGCGCGAGCGGAGGTCGTTGTGCGCCAGCCATTTTGAGTGCGGGTGGATGCCGTCCGGCGAGCTGATGCTCATGCATACGGCATGGTCCTTCACGTCCACGCCATCGAAGTCGTCACGTCCCAGCTCCGGCGCGAGGATGCCATAGCGGCAGCGGGCCACGCGGGTGAGCACCTGTCCGTTGGCGGAGTAGCCCAGCGGGTAGAAGTCGTCGCCGAGCTTCAGTTTGTTGCGACCGAGCTGCAAGCTGTTGTCCGGGCCGGAGCGGGGCAACGCGGCGAAGTTGAACGCGTTCAAATAGCTGGTGCTATCCCCTCTTGGCGTGAGGCCGATCGCCTTGAAGCGGCCCACGATGTAGGCTCCGGCCATTTGCTCGCCCTTGGTGCCGGTCTCACGGCCCTGCATGCTGTCGTCAGCGAGGGTGTATACGTCCATACGCATCTGGCGCACGGCTTGGCTGTCGGGCATCAGCGTTTGCGCCTGCGTGGCGAAGGGGGCGAGGAGGAGGGCGGCGAGGGCGACGCGACCCAGTGGTTTCATCAGTTGCATGGTATGGTCTTACGGGCCGCGAAGGTACCGCAGGAAGGATGGAGGTGCTTTGAACCCGTCCTGTTCCTTCCGGGGCTTCGTGGCACGAAGTACAAGTAGCTTTCCGGGCAAATGAAGAACTCCATCTTGGCGCTTTGCATGTTGGCCCTTGGCTGCGAACACGCTTCCACGACCAAGCCTCCCGCCCCGGCCACCAATAAATGGTCCGATGCGCGCTTGGCCTCTGTGCTGGACGCCCAAGACCATCGCGATAGCAAGGCGCTCCTGGTGTTGCTGACGGACACGGCCGACGCGGTCCGCGAAGCGGCGGCCATGGCGTTCATCAGCGTGCAGGATACCTCGGTGCGTGCCGGCCTGGCCGCAGCAATGCATGACACACAGCCCACAGTCCGGCTCGCCGCCGCCTGGGCCTTGAGCTTCGTGGCCGATACGAACGCGGTGAAGGCGATCGCCGATCAGGCGCTGAAAGAGACGGACCCAACCATGGCAAGCGCGTTCTATGCCGCATCCTTCCGGGCATTGACAAAGACGAAGCCCCAACTTGAACCGCAAGAACTCTTTTCCGCCTTCGTGAAAAGCGACGGATACCAGCGGGTGTGCATCGCAGAAGCACTGCGGCGGTTGCCCAAGGAAACCCTCGTCCCGGTGGAGCGCCGCTACATCGAACTGCTGCAACGCGAAATGCAACCGGAGTCGAAAATGTTGCTGCTCGCGGGCATGAAGAACTTCAGCGACACCTTGGCCCGCAAGGTCGTGTCGGGGATGCTGAACGACCCGGACCCGATGATCCGCGTCGCCGCCCTGCGCGCTCATGCGGCCATAGCCGGAAAGGGAGCGATAGATGAACTGTTCCAGGCGCTGTACGATAGCTTTCCGGCCGTGCGGTCCACTGCCGTGGAGCTGTTGAAGACCATGGATGAAGTGGATGTTGGAGCATGCCTGAAGGCCGCGGAGAAGATCACGGACACAAAGTTGAAGATCCCGCTGTACGGGCTTGCCGCAAAGTCCGGGAATGCGACAACGCGTGATCGGGCAGGAGCCGCATTGGAGATCCTGTGGAGCAAGGAGCGTGATCCTTACACAAGGGTTGCATTGATCGAAGCGAAGTCCCTGTTCGTACCCGTGGACACCTTGATCTTCTGGATGGAACAAGCGTGGTCGGCGGTAGAGCGCCAAGCTGCTTTTGCTGGAGCTGTGGAGCAAGTGGTTCACGCTTCGGATGCCCAACGGAACAAGGTGCTCAGGGCAGCATTCGGGACCAACGATCCGGGCCTGATCGCCGCTGCGGCCGAGGAACTTGTCGGGTCGGATACCACAGCGATCGGCATGGTGCTGGACAACACAGTGGAACAGCAGGTGCGTTCAGCCTTGCATCCCATCCGTGACCTCGAAACACTCCAGCTGTTGGACTTGGTGGTCGCCAAACGGAATGGGTCACCTCCACCACCTCATCAAGCTCCGATCTACAACCATCCCATCAATCGTGCACGGCTCGCCTCATTAAAAGAAGGCAAAGAATACCGCATCACCACCACGAAGGGCGACATCGTGATCGCCATCGAGCCCAACACCGCACCCGGCACCTGCACGGCCTTTGACTCATTGGTGACATCGGGTTTCTACAACGGCAAATACTTCCACCGCATCGTCCCGGATTTCGTGGCCCAGGGCGGTTGCCCGCGCGGTGATGGTTTCGGCGCGATGGACTGGACCATGCGGACCGAGAACGGCTATGCGGGCTTTGTCACCGGCGCTGTGGGCATTGCCTCGGCGGGCCGTGACACGGAGAGTTGCCAGTTTTTCATCATGCTCGCCCCCGCCCCGCATCTGGATGGGCGTTACACCCGCTTCGCCCACGTGGTGAGCGGGATGGACGTGGCGCAAAGGCTGGTGGTCGGCGACGCAATGTCGCGCGTGGAGCAGATGCCTTGAAACCGTCAACGTTCGTGTATCAGAGCTCGATCCCGCGCGCGTTCAACTCCTTCCGCAGTTCCTTGCTGAAGGCTTCGGCACCGGGCAGCATCACGTGCGTAATGTTGAGATAGTCCGTTTCCGGCAAGGGCATCCGGCCAAGGTCCACCACCACCACGTTCGGGAGTGAACGAGCAGCGGCCAGCCATGCCTCAGCTTGGTCCATGTGGCCGAAATCGGTGTAGAATTCCGGGTAGTACGGTGAAATGGCCAATACGATCGTGCGTTGCGTGGAGCCCAACAATTCCAGGAACGCCTTTTCCTCCGCGGGGTGTGGCTTCCATTGCATAGGAAGCTTGGTCTTTCCGATGGCCATCATCTTGTCGCGCGTGGCGCGGTCCGGTCCCTGGTCGATGAAGAAGCCGTTGTCCGAAACCTGTCCCCTTCTTGTGACCCACGGGATGAACACCCGGACGTATTCGTCCACTGATCCGAAATACCGCAGCGTCGGAAAGCGGTAATACCAACGCATGCGCTTACCGAGGAGATCCCGCACTTCCGGCTGGCCCGCTGCAGGGATGAAGTGCGCCGTGTTCGGTCGGTGGCCGTCGAAGAACGAGTACTCGAAGTTGACGATCACCGGTGTGTTCTTCGGTTTTGATAGTTCCTTGGAGAGCATCAATTCGGCTTCCCGCCAGCCGGTCTCCTCGATGCCGTAATTGAACACGGAGTCGCCCAGCAGCGAAGGGACGTAGGAACCCGCAGCACGCGAAGAACCGATGATGGCCACTTCGCCCGGGTGATCTTCCGTGAACATCCGCTGCACCTTGAACGCGCCGAAATTCTCGTTCGCCAAGGCCAAGCGCGTGAGCGGCCGGTCCAGCAGCAGGCAGCCCAAGCCGATCCCCACGGCCGTGGACAGCAGGAAGCGGAACACCGCGCGCTTAGAACTGGAAGTAGATGAAGTCTCCGCCATTGCGCCCGAGGACGATGATGATCAAGGTAGTGAGGACGATGAATGTGCGGGGCCGTTTCAGCCGCAGGTCGATCGGCAAGCGATAGCTCAGCACGAGCAGCGCAATGGCGCCCATGCAGGCCGCGAAGTGGTAGTTGTCCACGTTGTCGAACACGCCATCGAAAGCGATCGGCCCATGGAAATGGAGCAACTTGCCCAAGCCCGTGAAAGCCTGCTTCGCCGTGGTGGCACGGAAAAACACCCATGCCAGCGTAACAAGGACGAAGGTGAAGCTCACATTGATCGCGCGGCGGACCCTTGGCACGCGGTGCAGACCGATCGCTTGCACCATGCGCGAAGAAGACCGGCCCAGCATGATCGATGCGACCAGGTAGCCACCTTGCAGCGCGCCCCAGATCACGTAGGTCCAATTGGCGCCGTGCCAGAGACCGCTGATCAGGAAGGTGATCATGAGGTTGTAGTACCAACGCCATTTCAACACACGGTTACCTCCCAACGGGATGTAGAGGTAATCACGGAACCAGCTGCTGAGACTGATGTGCCAGCGGCCCCAGAACTCGCTGACGGACCCTGAGAGATAGGGCCTCCGGAAATTCTCCATCAGGCGGAAGCCCATGATCCGCGCGGCACCGATGGCGATGTCCGAATAACCGCTGAAATCGCAATAGATCTGGATGGCGAAGAACACGGTGGCGACAAGAATGGTGAAGCTGTTGCGCGAGCCCAGGTCCGCATAGACGGGATCCACGAAGAGCGCCAGCCGGTCCGCCACCACTACCTTCTTGAAGAAGCCGTAGGCCATCTTCACCAAGCCCCACGTGAGGTCGTCCATGTTGAACGGTCTGCGTGCGTGGAACTGCGGCAAGAGGGACTGTGGCCGTTCGATCGGGCCCGCGACCAACTGTGGAAAGAACATCACATACAGGGCGAAGATGCCGAAGCGCCGTTCCGCAGGGACATGCCCGCGGTACACCTCAACGGTATAGCTCAGACTTTGGAACGTATGGAAGGAAAGGCCGATCGGTAGCAGGATGCCGAGGTCCGGAAAATGCCGGGCCATGCCCACGGAGGCGAGAAAGACTTCCAAGTTGCCGGTGAGGAAAGCGTAGTACTTAAAGATCGCGAGCACACCGACGTTGGCAAAAATGCTGAGCACAAGCCAGCGTTTCCGGTCGGCTCCAAGCGATCGTTCGATCAAGATCCCCGCGAAATAATCCACGCCGATGGTGAAGCCCAGAATGAGGATGTACACCGGCACGAAAGCCATGTAGAACACACAACTCGCCACCAGTAACAGCAGCCAGCGCCACTTGTACGGAAGCGCGAAGAACAGCCCCACCACCACCGGGAAGAACACGAGGAACTCGGTGGAATTGAAGAGCATCTTGTGCTTAGTCGAATTTTTCCGGCCGCATCTGCGGGAACAGCAGCACCTCCTGGATCGCAGGATTGTCCGTGAGCAGCATCACCAGCCGGTCCATACCGATGCCGATGCCACTTGTCGGGGGCATGCCATACTCCAGCGCGCGAAGAAAATCGCGGTCGATGAACATGGCCTCATCGTCGCCGCGCTCCATCAACTTCAGCTGCGCCTCGAAGCGCTCGCGCTGGTCGATGGGGTCGTTCAGCTCGCTGTAGGCATTGGCCACTTCGAAGCCGCCGATGAAGAGCTCGAAGCGCTCGGTAAGGCGGTCGTCGTCGCGGTGTTTCTTGCAAAGCGGGCTCATCTCCAAGGGGAAGTCCATCACGAAGGTGGGCTGGATCAATTCCGGCTGCACCAGCTCGCTGAAGAGCTCGTCGATCAACTTGCCTTTGCCCATGCTGGCCGTCACCTCGATGCCGTGTTTTTTACAGAGTTCGCCCAAGGTTTGTTCATCCAATTCCAGCACATCCTGGCCGGTCTTCTCCTTGATCGCGCCGCACATGGTGATGCGCTTGAACGGGGCCTTGAAGCTGATCTCCTTGCCCTGGAAGGTAGCGGTGGGCGCGCCGTTGGCGGCGTTGGCCGCCGCGGTGAAGACACCTTCGATGTAGTCCATCATCCAGCGGTAGTCCTTGTAGGCCACGTAGAGCTCCATCACGGTGAACTCCGGGTTGTGGGTGCGGTCCATGCCCTCGTTGCGGAAGTTGCGGCTGAACTCGAACACGCCGTCGAAGCCGCCCACGATGAGGCGCTTCAGATAGAGCTCGTTAGCAATGCGGAGGTAGAAGGGCGTGTCCAGCGCGTTGTGGTGCGTTGCGAACGGACGCGCCGCCGCACCACCGGGAATGGCCTGCAGCACGGGCGTGTCCACTTCGATATAGCCGGCCTCTTGGAAACTCTTCCGCATGGCATCGAAGATCCGGGCGCGCTTCAAAAACGTCTCCTTCACGTCGCGGTTCACGATGAGGTCCACATAGCGCATGCGGTAGCGCTGCTCGGGGTCGGCGAAGGCATCGTGAACGTTGCCTTCCTCATCGGTCTTCACGGTGGGCAGCGGACGCAGCGACTTCGCGAGCATCGTCAGCTCCTTCACATGCACGGTGATCTCGCCGGTGCGCGTGCGGAACACAAAGCCTTTCACGCCGATGAAGTCGCCGAGGTCCAAGTATTTCTTGAAGAAGTCGTTGTACATCGCCTTGTCCTCGCCGGGGGCGATGTCGTCGCGGCTGATGTAGATCTGCTGGTCGCCTTCCCCATCGCGCAGCACCGCGAACGCGGCCTTGCCCATGATGCGGATGCTCATCAAACGGCCGGCCAGGGCGACGTCCTGTTGCGGCGCATCATCCTTGAAGCTGGCCGCGATGCCTTTGCTCGTTGCGGTAACAGGGAATTCCGCCGCAGGGAACGGCTCGATCCCGAGGTCACGGATCTTTTGAAGGGAAGTCCGGCGATTGGCTTCCTGTTCGCTCAAAGTCTCTGCCATTTGTTGATCAATGGCCGCGAAGATACCGGCGCTGCGATGCCGCGCCGTATTGAAAAGGAAGGACCTCGGTATTATTCGATCACCACAACGCGGCGGGTGCCGTCGCGCGAGATGCTCAGCAACGTATTGCTATCGGCCGGACGGCCTAAGACATCATACATCGGCTCTGACCTGTCAGCGGGCCGCGAGCTCAACTCGGTCAACCCCGTGGCGAGGTTGGACATGTAGGGCGAAACCACCACGCGCACCTGGTCCAGGACCCATGCGCCCCCATCGCTGCCAAAGGCTTGGAATTGCAATTGGAAGCCGCCGGCGGTGTTGCCTTCGGGTATCTCCATGAGCCCCATGTCGGTAAGGTCCAGGCTGTTAAATTCGGAGCTGATGGGACCCTCGTAGACCTTCGTGGCGGGCTGGGACAGGTCGCGTTTCAGGGAAATGCGCAACCAAGTGGGTCCTTGATCAGCCGTGCGGTGACGGATGATGATCGAATCCAACGTCATGGGGATGGCAACGATGCCGCTGACCATCATCAATTTAGACGCGTCAGGAGCGGAGGACCAGCCTTCGCTGAACACGGCATTGTCCCCCGTCACAACGGGTTGCGGGCAGGTTGTGAGGCCCACCCAGGCCGCATTGGTGCCATAGAAGTTGTTGACCAGTGGACTTGGCAGGTTGCAGGAGCTGCAGCCATCGCTACAGTTGAGCATATTGCTGCAGATCGTATTGGCCCAATTCCAGGTCAACGCTTGTTGTTGGGCCTGCACACCGGAGATACCGGTGATCAGCGTGAACAAGGCGAATGCGTGTGTGCTTATGAACTTCATGCGGCCCTCAATTGGGAAAGGCACCGGTGTACGCCGTTGGCGAGGTGGTGGTTACGCCCCAATGACGGTTGGTCGACAAAAACAACTTCGTCGTCGATCATGAACTGTCCTTGGGCCATGTCATCAATCACCAAGGAGACCGATCTTTCGTGAGGGCTTCGCCGCAAGGGCCCGATGTCGTTGAACTGAGCCTTGAGGAATCCCACAGAACCTGGTTCAGCCTTTCCTCCGCACCCGGCAGCCACAGTCGTGAGCCAAACACTCTTTCGGCCTATATTCCACCTCTATCGACCCCTCACATGGAAAACATTTTCTCAAGATCCGTTTCGGATCTCGCGATCGCCCGCATTAACCGCTTACAGGCAGATACCGCGCCGAAATGGGGCAAGATGAACGTGGGCCAGATGCTCGCGCATTGCAACTGCATCTATGAGATGGTGTACGACCCGGAGTATGCCAAGCGACATCCGCCGCCCAACGCGTTCGTGCGGACGTTACTGAAGCTCTTCCTCAAACCGGTGGTCGTGGGCCCAAAGCCCTACAAGCGCAACAGCCGGACCGCACCTGAGTTCCTGATCACGGATGAAAGGGACTTCACCGAGGAACGCGAACGTATGATCGCATACATCAACAGGACGCAGGAGCTTGGCGCCGCCTATTTCGAAGGGAAGCACTCACCTTCTTTCGGTGCGTTGACCAGTGCCGAGTGGAACGTGCTTTTCCACAAGCACCTGGACCATCATTTGCGGCAGTTCGGTGTGTGAGCGTGGGCTTTAGGAGACCACGCGCCCATCATCCATCTCGATGATGCGGTCCGTGCGCGCTGCAAAATCCTGGTCGTGCGTAACGATCAGCAGGCTGCGCTTGTGCTCATCGGCGATGCGGCGGAAGATGTCGAAGACGATATCACTGTTCCGGCTGTCCAAGTTGCCGGTGGGCTCATCGCCCATGATGATGAGCGGATCATTGATCATGGCACGGGCGATGGCCACCCGCTGTTTCTGGCCGCCGCTGATCTGGTTGGCTCCTTTGAGCGCTTGGTCGGCGATGCCGAGTTCGCCCAGCAGTTGCATGGCGCGGTGCTCCACTTCCTCGCGGCTCTTCAGGCCCAGCTTTAACCCGGGAAGCATCACGTTGTGCAACACGCTGAATTCCGTGAGCAGGTAGTGGAACTGGAAGACGAAGCCGATCTTTTCGTTGCGGATGCGGGCCAACCGGGTATGATCGGACTTCCGTGTGGGTTCACCATCGATCTTCAGCTCACCCTCGTAGTCCGTGTCCATGGTGCTGAGGATGTACAGCAAGGTGCTCTTGCCGCAGCCGCTCTTGCCGGTGATGCTCACGAATTCACCACGGGCCACCTGCATGCTCACCTCCTTCAGCACCTGAATGGTCACAGGGTCGTGGAAGTACTTGTTCACCTTCTCCACTTCCAGTACCAGCCCGCTCGTGTTCATTTTCCTCGGATGATCTCCACCGGGTCCACTTGGCTGGCCTTGCGCGCAGGGAACCAGCCCGCTACCCACGTGGTGGCCAGGGCAAAGGTGACGGCGATGACATAGTAACGGATGGAATAGTCCACCGGGAAGGTGGTGACCGACGGCAGGGCTGCGGTGTCGAAGGGGATATTATCGATGATGTGCTGCAGCGTGACGCCCACGACAAGGCCACCCAAGGCACCTGCGATGCCGATGATAATGCTGAGCAGGAGGAAGATCCGGCGCACATCGCTGCCGCTGAAGCCGGTGGCCTTGAGGATGGCGATGGCGTCCAGCTTCTCATAGATCATCATGTTCAGGATATTGTAGATGCCGAAGCCCGCCACGATCAGTAGGACGATACCGACCGCGTAGCTGATGATGTTGCGCACATCGGAGCCGGTCTCGAACTGTGCGTTCGCGGTCTGGATGTCCGTGGCCTGCACCCCGAAGCGCACGGCGAGCTCCTTGGCCATGGTGGGCGCTTCGTTCAGGTCGTGCAGCTTGATGTTGATGTCGGTAAAATAGCTCGCGGGCCGGGCCAGCAGTTTCTGTACGGTCTTGATGTTGGCATAGCACTGCACTTTGTCAACGTCGGCGATGCCGCTTTGGAAGTAGCCTACCACGCGCAGCATGGTGCGGTCACCGGTGGCGGTGGTCACCTGCACGAGGTCGCCGATCTTGGCCTCCATGAGGTCAGCCAATCCCTTTCCCAACACGATCGTGTTGTTGCCGTTGGCAAGATCGTTTGGATCGCCCGCCACCATGTAGTCCTGGAACATGTAGTAGCGCACCTCCCGCATTACATCGATCCCGTTCACCTGGCCGGTGAGGTCGGTGGTGCCCGCGTTGAAGAGCACCTGTGCCACCAACCTTGGTGATATGGCCAACACGCGGGGGTCCTTGTTCAGGACGTCCATGATGGCCGTGGCATTGCGCAGGCGGGGCAGATCGTCCTTGGGCTTGATGGAGTAGATGAAGTGGTGCATGGAAGCATGCCCTGCGGTGGCGCTGTCCGCATAGGCCAACTGCACCGGTTGCTCTGCTGATGCACGAAGTTCATTATACAGGCGGATGTGCGGGGTGCGGTTCAATATCAGGCCGTCCAACAACTGGTTCAGGCCGTTCATGAAACCGAGAAGCGTGACGAACATGGCGATGCTGAACATCACGCCCACGGCCGCCACGATGCTCTGCCGCAGCTTGGCGCGCAGCAGGGTAATGGCGATGGTGGCCAGCAAGCGCATCGACCGGATCACGGCTTGTACAGCGTGGTATTGGCCGTAATACCTTCGAGCACCTCCACCTTTTCCATGTCATGCGCGCCGAGCTTCACCAGTGTCTTCTCATCGCCGTCCGTAAGCACATAGGTGCCGTCCACGATGTAGGATGCCGGCACCAGCAAAGCGTTTTCCTTGGTGCGGATCACGATGCTGGCCTCTACCGTAAGGTTGGGAAACAGCTGCGGCGGACGCTTGGTGAAGCGTGCCTCCACCTTGAAAGTGCGTGAGCGCTCGTTCATCAGGGGAATGACACGCGTGACCTCCGCCTCAAAGGCTTGCCCCCCATAGCTGTCCAGCGTAACGAACACGTGTTGGCCCGGCTTGATCCGCCGGATGTCGAATTCATCCACCTCCATCTCCAAGTACAGGTCCGAGGCACTGCCGATCACCGCCACGGGCTTCTGCGGCGTGGCCAGTTCACCGGGTTCGATCAACAGGTCGTACACGATGCCGTCCATCAAGCTGCCCGGTGCCCGGTCCGCATCACCCACTGCGCTGATGGCCGCCGTGTTGCGTGCCACCTCCAACGAGGTGCGCAGTTGTTCCCTGTTCTCCACCAAAGCTTTCGAAGCCATGTGGTAGGCAGCCTTGCTGGTGGTGTAGGCCAGTTGGCGCTGGTCCAGCTCGTTCCGGCTGCCGATGCCCTGCGCCCACAACGCTTCTTGTCGTTTGAAATTGGTGCTGTCCAAGGTGAGCTTATCTCGCGCCTGATCCACAGTGGCACGCAGCCGTGAGAGCACGGGGCCATCCTCGCGGATGTTCTGCTCCAGCAGGCGCAATTGAGCGTCAGTACTACGGGTGTTGAGGCTGCTCGTACGGTCGTCGATCCGCATCAACGGCTGGCCGGCCTTCACCGTATCGCCTTCCTTCACCAGCAAGGCCAGCACGGTACCGTTCACCGTGGGGAACACTTGATACTGCCCCTCGGCCTTCACGGATCCGTTGGCATACACGCTCTCCGTGATCGCACCCACGGTGGGCATGATGGTATTCTCCTTGTGTTGACACCCACTACCGAACAGCAGCAAGGTCAAGCCGATCAACGCGCGTATGCCCATGGTACAAATGTCGTAACCCCGCCGCCATGGAACGGTGCCATTGGTCACCTGTTCCGATCATTCCCCCGAACTTCGTCCTGCATTCCAGCCCAAACCGACCACCCATGCCTTCCATTTCCAGCAGCAAAGCACCCGAGCCCGTAGGCCACTATCCGCATGCCCGCCGCGTGGGAGAGCTGCTCTTCCTCAGCGGTGTCGGTCCACGTGAACGGGGCACAAAGAAGATCCCCGGTGTGGAACTGGATGCCGAAGGGAAGATCCTCAGCTACGACATTGAAACACAGGTGCGCAGCGTGTTCCAGAACGTAAAGTGGATCTTGGAGGACGCCGGGAGCAGCTGGGAGAAGATCGTGGACGTCACCGTCTTCCTCACCAACATGAAAGACGACTTCGCCACCTACAACCGGCTGTGGAAGGAGTACTTCGAGAAGGATCCACCGTGCCGCACGACGTTGGAGATCAACTGCCTGCCCACGCCGATCGCGATCGAGCTGAAGGTGGTGGCGACGGTGTGAGCGCCAGATCCGCGCTCTGCTCAGATGCAGTTCGTCGCGGCCGCATGGATGCTTACCTGCCCGCAGAGGAACGCGTCCGGCCACGCCTTGGGTGAATGTACTTTCGTGCAAGCTTTCACTGCATGACCGCCCTGCCATCACCCACCAATTTCTTCATCCTTCTCGGCGTCTCCGAGATCGGTCTCGCCCTTTTCAAACGCAGCGGGAAGTCCGCCGAAAGCAAGGATGGTGGCTCGTTCACCCTGCTTTGGGGCGTGATCGGCATCTCCATCTTCCTGGCGATCTATGGCTCTTATGCATGGCCGCAGTTCAGCTATCCCTATTCGGTAGCGACGTATTCCACCGGGGCCTTACTTTTCGTTTTCGGGATCGCGCTGCGATGGTGGTCCATCATACACTTGGGCCGCTTCTTCACGGTGAACGTGGCCATCGCGAAGGACCATCGCGTGGTGAGCGACGGGCCCTACCGCTTCGTGCGCCACCCGAGCTATACCGGGGCGCTGGTGGCCTTTATCGGCTTGGGGATATTGGTCCACAACTGGATGGCCGCGCTGTTGCTCGTAGTTCCGATAACGATCATGTTCCTGTGGCGGATCCATATCGAGGAGCGCGCGCTGTCCGCCGCGCTGGGTAAGGCTTACACCGATTATATGGCGCGGACCAAGCGCCTGATCCCGTTCGTGTATTGACAGGTTGTCCGTGCGACCGGCCACAGAACGGATCTTGCAGTCTTCCGGTCGGACCGATACACCAAAGCCATGAGAACCATGGTCTTCTTAGCAGTCGTGGCAGTATCACTGTCAACGGCGGCCATGCCCGGTAACGCCGGGCCATATTCAACTTCCCAATGGACCAATGGACCCTATGTCCAGCAGATCGGGCGGACCGAAGGGACGCGGTCGGTGATCGACCTGAACGGCCTTGCCAATGGTGTTTATTTCGTGCGGGCCGAACAACCCGGCGGCATGGATATCCCCAGGTGGCTGATGGTGGCCAGTGCGGCTCAATCGGTGTCGCCGTAGCGGCGTAGCCGGTTGCGCAGTCGGGTCATTTCGGCTTGGAGCCTCTCCATCCTCTCGAGCAGGTTTTCGATCGCCTCGATGCCTTCCACGTTGATGCCGAGGTCTTCGTGAAGCCTCACCATTTTCTCCACGCGCTCCAACTGCGCGAAGGCAATGTAACGGCGCTCTTGCCGCACGGTGACCTCAACAAGGCCCCTCTCCTCCAACGTATCGATCAACGTGGTCTCCACCTGGCAGGTGCTGCAGAAAACTTCTATCGGGACCAGTTCCTCGTTTTCCATGGTGATCATGTATTGGCGAGTTGTTTGAAAAGCTCCTTCTGTTTTTCGGTCAAGTTGACGGGCACTTTGACGGTATAAGTGACGAAGAGGTCGCCGAAGCTGTCTTCCTTCTTGTACACCGGAAAGCCCTTACCCTTCAGCCGCACCACTGTTCCGTTCTGCGTCTCGGGTTTCACGGTCACCTTCACTTTCCCGTTCAATGTTGGCACGGTGACCTCTCCGCCCAGAACGGCGGTGTAGAGGTCGAGGTCAAGATCCACATAGAGGTCCTTGCCCACACGCTTGAACACGGGGTCCACCGCTACGCTGAAAGTGATCAACAGGTCACCGGCCGGTCCTCCGTTCATGCCAGGTGCGCCATGGCCTTTGATGCGGATGGTCTGGCCGTTCTCCACGCCTGCGGGAATGGTGAGGCGGATCTGCTTCCCGTTGATGGTGAGGGTGCGCTTCTCGGTCACTGCGGCATCGCGCAGGGGCATTTGCAGCCCGGCCTGCAGGTCGTGACCGCGGAACCGGGCCTGACCTCGCGCACCACCGAACATGGAGCCGAAGATATCGTTGAGGTCCTGTTCCTGGGCACCACTGTTTCCGCCGCTGTAGCCACCGAAGGGGTCACCTCCGCGGAAGCCACCACCGCCCGCTGAGGCCCGCTCGCGCTGGGCAGCCTCGATCTGGTCGGCGTGCTTCCATTGGTCCCCGTGCTTGTCGTACTTCTTCCGGCTCCCGGGATCGCTCAAGACCTCGTTCGCCTCGTTGATCTCCTGGAACAGCTTCTTGGCGGCCTCGTCGTTGGGATTGAGGTCCGGGTGGTGCTTTCGCGCCAACTTGCGGTAGGCTTTCTTGATCTGCTCAGCCGTCGCGTTGCGGCTGATGCCGAGCGTCTGGTAATAGTCCTTCGCCATCGGGCACAAAGTTATCCGCAAGCTGCCGGTCCACCACGGACAACCGTCCTTCGATATGGTCGCGGGTCAGCGCTTCACCACGCGCACCACGCGCTGCCCCATCGCATCGGTGACGATCAACAGGTAAACTCCGGGCGCCAAGGAGGAAAGGTCGATCGCCTGTGCGGTGGTCGTAGTGGAGCCATCCAATAGCACCCGGCCTTGCGTGTCGGTCACCTGCCAGCGGCCCACGCCGAAAAGACTGCTCAGGCTGACCCGGTCGTTCGCCGGATTGGGATGGACGAGCAGGGGTGCCGGGACGGGTCCAAGTGCTTGCGAAGGTGGCGGAATGATGCCAATGGTCGAATCAAGCTCAAGCTCCCAAAGGCGCGCGACGTCCGGGCTGTTCTGCTCACTGGTCATGTACAGCTGGAAAGGGCCGTTCCACGCGATCCCTTCCATTTGGGTGATGCCGATGGCCAGGTCATGGCGCTGGGCAGTCCCTTGGAAGAAGTCATGTCCGGAATAATCCGCAAGGCGCCAAATGAAGGGTAAATAGACACCGTTTGAATAGCCCACAAGGGCAATCGCACCATGGGCGGTGTCGATGCTGGCCCCGGTGATCAGTCCTTGGGCATCCAGTGTGTCACGCCGCTCGGCCAAATGGTCGCCGGGCGTTGCTGGCAATGCATACAGATAGCAGGTACCGGTGACCCTGTTCTTGCTGAAGAGGAACAGGCTGTCGTCTGCCGCTACCATCGCCTCGCAATCCCAGTCCGTATTGTTGTACGCCGGTGTGAAGTCCGATTGCAGGGCATAGGCGAAGCGGATCGTATCCGCTTCCATGGAGGTGATATCAGGGTCCAGCACGGACGACAAGGGAACACGGTATACGCGCAGGTCCGTACGTGCGCCGCTGTTGTTGCCCACATCCCCGATGTAGAGCCAGTCGGCGTCGGAGGCAAGGGCCTCCCAGTCCGTGTTCACGGCATTCGTCACCGTTACGGTGCGCAATATGTCGCCCGTGGCCGGGTCGATGCTGTACAGCGCATGGGGGTTGCCGCTGTCCAAGATCGTCCACCAGCTGCCATCCACCTCAAGCAATTCACTGGTCTCGTTAAGTAAAGTGTCCAGCGGGGTGATCACGGTGGGCGTGAGCGGCTGGGAGCGCATGGCCATGGGAAGTGCAAGAACAAGGAGTATTGCTATGCGCATTGAACAAAGGTCCTGGAAAAATCCGTAATCCACATTCCCCGAAAAGCATGGGGGTTGGGGAGGGAATTCCTCGCACCGGGTTTCTTGTCGCGCCGGGCCCGGTCAATGCATTTCCCTGTCCAGCAAGAGATAGTGGTCAGATCACCGATCGAACAAACTGTGGAACGGCGATCGCGGGTGGCCCGGCAAAGCCATCAGGACCATTGATGATGTCAAGTACTAACGGTCATTGACCGTTTGGCCGCGGCGCTTTGGTGGAAGCGTCACGGACGAGGCGGCACTCCTTCGGGGGTGCCGTTCTTCGTTGGCCCCGCCTCTTTTCCCTGCGCGTCAGACCGGGCCGGTTCCGCGTTCACCACCATCGCTGGCGGGGTTCCATAGACCGAGGTGGGTTCCATGTAGCGGGAGGCGAGGTAGGACAGCGAGGTCACGATCATCAACGGGACGAACAACGCATAGCCTCCGGTGATCTCCGCGATGAGGAAGATCGCCGTAAGCGGCACATGGATGGCACCACTGAGCACGGCCGCCATGCCCACCACCGTGAAGTTCACCTCATTGAGCTCCATGACGCCGGTAAGGTTCACGGCGCGGGCGAAGGTGAACCCCAGCATGGCCCCGATAAAGAGCGAAGGGCCGAACATCCCGCCGTTACCGCCGGAATGCACGGTGAGCGCCGTAGCCACCACCTTCAACACGGTGAGGCCCAAGGTGAGCAGCACGATGTTCCACACACCGAGCTGGAAGGTCACCGGGGCGTGCATGGCCAGCTCGGCGGCACGGCCTTGCAGGAGCAGCTCAACGCTGTCATAACCCTCGCCGAACAGCGGCGGAAAAAAGAAGATGAGCAGCCCGAGCAAGGCACCTCCCACGGCGGCCCGGGTGAACGGACCGGAGAAGTTCCGCGTAGCAAAATGCTGCATCCAGCGGTAGATGCGGATCACGAAGACCGAGAGCGGCGCGGCGACAAAGGCCAGCAGCACATAGAACCCCAAGGACTGTGGATCCCAGGAACTGGTGATGAGCACGAAGGGCTGCCCGTGATAGATCAACGAGGAGACCAACGTGGCGCATGCCGAAGCGATCAGCATGGGCACCATCAGCGGCAGGGCATTGTTGGCCAGCAGGATCTCCAACGCGAACACCGTGCCCGCGATTGGCGCATTGAAAATGGCCCCTACCCCCGCACCGGCACCACTGGCAAGCAGCAGGATCCGTTCGGTGCGCCCGAAGCGCAACCATTGCGACAAGGTGCTGCCGATGGCCCCGCCGGTGGCGGCGATGGGAGGCTCCAGCCCGGCCGAGCCGCCCATGCCCATGGTGATCGCACTGGTGACGATCTGTGACCACAGCTTGTGCTTGGCCACGCGCCCGTCCCGCACACGCACGTCGCGGATGAGGCTGGGAAGGCCCGCCCCCAGATTGTCGTGCAGGAAAAGCCGCGTGATGCCCGCCACGAGCAGCAACCCCGCCATGGGCAGGAGGAAGATGAGCCACGGCCGCTCCCCGGCAAAGGTCAAACGATGCGCTTGGGCGGTAAAGGCATGCACCCCCACTTTCAGTGCAATGGCCCCCAACGCGGCCAAGATGCCGATCACCGCGCTCGCGACGATCAACGAAGTGTGCGGCCCGAAGTACCGCTGCCGGACATGACCCACCGTGGTCAGCGGATGCGAGCGTTCCATGGCACAATAGTACAGTGGCTTTCACAGATAAATCCCCACGGGGCCCAGTACTCTCGCCTCTTAACCTTCATACTGATCGTAGAAGCGGATACCCACCTTGAAAACAGGAGCGGAGATCGATGGGTTCTCATCGGAGCGCGCCAAAGGATCGCGCAGAGGGTCGTTCTCCCCTCCTTCTTAAAAGGAGGGGTCGGGGGTGGTTCGGGTAGGGGTCGTGCTACGAATGCACCACCCCTACCCCTCCTTGAAGAAAGGAGGGGAAAACCCAAGAGCGCTCAGAACGCGATGAAACAGAGTGACGTGCAAGAGGGTCGTTCTCCCCTCCTTCTTAAAAGGAGGGGTCGGGGGTGGTTCGGGTAGGGGTCGTGCTACGAATGCACCACCCCTACCCCTCCTTGAAGAAAGGAGGGGAAAACCCAAGAGCGCTCAGAACGCGATGTAACAGAGTGACGTGCAAGAGGGTCGTTCTCCCCTCCTTCTTAAAAGGAGGGGTCGGGGGTGGTTCGGGTAGGGTCGTGCTAGAAATGCACCACCCCTTCCCCTCCTTGAAGGAAGGAGGGGAAAACCCAAGAGCGCTCAGAACGCGATGTAACAGAGTGACGTGCAAGAGGGTCGTTCTCCCCTCCTTCTTAAAAGGAGGGGTCGGGGGTGGTTCGGGGGTGGGTCGTGCTAGAAATGCACCACCCCTTCCCCTCCTTGAAGGAAGGAGGGGAAAACCACGACCCTCTTCCGCCTTGATCGAAAACTTGTTGCTACAGAGGCTGTTGAATTCAACGCTTTGGCGCACCTTCGCACCCTCCATGGCACACGCTCCGAAGAAACTGGGACCCTTGGCCGCGACTGCGATCGCCGGCAACGACATCACCAGCAGTTGTCTGTACGTGGGCGCCATCGCCATGGGCTATGCGGGTCCGTGGGCCGTGGTCGCACTGATCATTGTGGCGGGCGTGCTCTTCCTGTTCCGCAAGATCTATGGCGAGGTGGTGGGCGCTTTGCCGCTGAACGGCGGTGCCTACAACGTGCTGTTGAACACCACCAACAAGTACAACGCCAGCATCGCCGCCTGCCTTACCATCCTCAGCTACATGGCCACGGCCGTGCTCAGCGCCAGCACGGCGATGTACTATCTGCATGCCCTCGTCCCTGCCATACCGGTGCTTATCGCCACGGGGGTGGTACTGGCCATCTTCATGCTGTTGAGCATCGCGGGCATGACGGAATCCTCCGTGGTGGCCATCATCATCTTCATCGCGCACTTAGTCACCATGGGCCTGCTGATCTGTGCGAGCATCTGGTTCGTCACCCAACATGGGTTGCACCTCTTCTCGCTCAATTGGAGCCTGCCCCTGCCGGAAGGCCGGGGGATCGCGGCCGCGCTTTTCTTCGGCTTCAGCACTGCCATGTTGGGCGTCACCGGTTTCGAGAGTTCCGCGAACTACGTGGAGGAACAGGAGCACGGCGTTTTCCCAAAAACCCTGCGCAACATGTGGGTGGCCGTCAGCGTGCTGAACCCGCTGATCGTGCTCTGCGCCATCATGGTGCTGCCCATGTCCGCCATCGGTGAGCACGAGGAGACCATGCTCTCCTTCATGGGCCTTACCATCGGCGGCAACTGGCTGGCCACCGTGATCACCGTGGACGCCGTGGTGGTGCTTTGCGGTGCCGTGCTCACCAGCTACGTGGGCGTATCCGGCCTCATCAAGCGGATGACCTTGGACCGCATCATGCCCCAGTTCCTGCTGAAGGAGACCAAGCAAGGGAGCTCGCCGCGCATCATCATCCTCTTCTTCCTGCTCTGCCTCTCGGTGCTCTTCCTCACCAATGCCGAGACCGCGGCCCTCGCCGGCGTCTACACCATTTCCTTCCTCACGGTGATGGCCTTCTTCGCCATCGGCAACTTCCTGCTGAAGATGAAACGGGCCCGCCTGCCCCGGCCCGAGACGGCCTCCGTGGCCGCCGTCTCCGTGGCCTTGATGGGCGTGGTGCTGGCCCTGTACGGCAACGTGCGGCTCCATCCGGAATTCCTCGTAGTGTTCCTCCAGTATTTCATTCCCACCATGCTCGTCATCGCAGTGATGCTCAACCGCAAGGCCATCCTGGAAGTGTTGATGGCGTGGATGAGCCGTTTCGTGGAAAGCGTGCCGGGCCTCGCCGTGATCGGGCGCTTCGCCATCTCGCGCACCATCCGAAAGCTCAACAGCCAGGAGTTCGTGTACTTCACCAAGGGCGACGACCTCTCCATCCTCAACCGCGTGATGATGTACGTGCAGGCCAACGAGATCACCAAGAAGCTCAGGATCGTCACCGTGCTGAAAGAGGGCGAGAAGATGCACGAGGAATACCTCCGCGACATGGAGGTGCTGGACCGCGCCTACCCGGAGATCAAGATCGAGTTCACGGAGATGCACGGCGTCTTCGGCCCCGAGCTGGTACACCGCCTGAGCGAGGAGTGGAACATCCCCACGAACTTCATGTTCATCGGCTCCCCGAGTAACCGCTTCCCCTACCGCGTGGCAGAGCTTGGTGGGGTAAGGCTGGTGATCTGACCGGGGTTAGTTGTCAGTGTCAAACAATTCTAGGACAAGACACGTCGCGCTTGCGGTCAGGGAGTTGAGCTATCTACCTCCTGCGGCCCATTTATTCTGGCATCCGGATCAGGTCCGGTTCTCCAAGGGGCGGTTTCAGCGTCATTATTAGTACATTCAGCTAAATGTCATGGTATTGTCACCCGGCCTTTCCGAACTTAGGCCTGCTCCAACATGCGATATTCACTAACAATGGCCTTGGGTCCCAGAGGGTCTGCCGATCGCTCGTGCAGGCTCTTTTCCTGTTGACCCGCGCACCGAGGAACTGATGACGCGAAAAACACACTCTCTCTTCATCGGCTCCATGGTCGCGATCACGGTGGTCGTTACGGCCTACCTCGCGTACACCGGCTATTCCTACTACGGGCTTCCGCTCGAAGAACGGTTCTACCATCCACGACATGCGTGGTTCAAACCAAGTGGTGCATTCGGACATGGGATCGGGATCCTGGGCACATTCATGATCCTGTTCGGCGTGGTGATCTACATCGCCCGCAAACGGTACAACTTCATGGCGAAACAATTGCGTTTGAAGTACTTGCTGGAGTTCCACATTTTCCTGTGTACGCTGGGTCCGATCCTAGTGCTGTTCCATACCGCATTCAAATTCGGCGGATTGGTTTCGGTGGCGTTCTGGAGCATGGTGGCGGTGGTAGCGAGCGGAGTGGTTGGTCGCTTCATTTACATCCAGATCCCGCGCACCATCGAAGGACGGGAGCTGAGCCTGAACGAGGTGAAGGGTATGCGGTCGGGATTGGTCGAGAAGTTGAAGACAAGTGCAGGGCTCGATGAGAAATTGATCGGGTTGATCACTGGGGGGGACAAATCGGATGGTCTTGTGACGATGGGTCCGAACCTCTTTGCACGCTATTTCCGTGAGCGGAAGGCAATCGGCCGGATCCGTTCCTCGCTGAAGGAACGCAACGTGGCACGTGCCGAAGAAGTGTCGATCATTCGCATGGTAAAGGATGAATTCGCGCTGACACATCGGATCGGCCGGCTGCTGACCATGCAACGCCTATTCAAATACTGGCACGTGGTGCACTTGCCGTTCGCGTTGATCATGCTGATCGTGCTCGTCATCCACGTCGCTGTTACCCTGACTTTCGGATATCGCTGGATCTTCTAATGGAAGTGCTCTCGGAACAAATAGCCATTTACGGTTCAGTGGCACTGCTGTGTGGGTTGGTGATCTTCTTCTATATGCGCAGTTCGAAGATGAAGTCGGCCGTAGTGGAGCAGAAGGTGGAAGTGGCCAAGGCCGAAGGCACCTTCGAGCCGGTGTCCTTGCATCCGTATATCGATTTGAATACGTGCATCGGTAGTGCAGCTTGCGTCGCTGATTGCCCGGAGAAGGACATCCTGGGCATCGTGAACGGCAAGGCCACGGTGATCCACGCCTCGAATTGTGTGGGGCACGGTGCGTGTTTCCACGCGTGTCCGGTGGAAGCGATCTCCTTGCGCATCGGAACCGAGAAGCGCGGTGTGGAATTGCCGCACGTGGACGAGAATTTCCAAAGCAACATCACGGGGATCTTTATCGCTGGAGAACTGGGCGGAATGGGACTGATCAAGAACAGTGTGGAGCAGGGCCAACAAGCCTTGGAGAGCATTGCCGATCGTAAGACCACCAAACGGGTAGGTGTGTTGGACGTGGTGATCGTCGGCGCAGGTCCCGCTGGGATATCCGCCACATTGGAGGCCAAGAAACGCGGCCTCACGAGCATCACCTTGGAGCAGGACTCGTTGGGTGGAACGGTGTTCACATTCCCCCGGGCCAAGATCGTGATGACGGCACCGATGGACCTTCCGCTCTATGGCAAAGCGAAGTTGTTCGACACGTCTAAAGGCGAATTGCTCGCGCTGTGGAAGAAGGTGATCCAAGAACAAGGGATCACCATCACGGAGAACACCAAGGTGGAAAGCATCCTACCGCAAAAGGACGGAACATTCAAGGTTTCCACGAATACGGGCGCTGAGCACATAAGCCACAATGTGCTCCTCGCGATCGGAAGGCGCGGCAGTCCTCGAAAATTGGGGGTGCCCGGCGAAGAACTTCCGAATGTCGCGTACCGCTTGTTGGAGCCGGAGAATATCCAAGGCAAGAAGGTGATCGTGGTGGGCGGAGGTGATAGTGCGGTGGAATCAGCGATGTTGTTGGCGGATGACAACGAAGTGATCCTGTCCTACCGAAAGGATCAATTCGCACGGATCAAACCGAAGAACAAAACGGCGATCGAAGAGGCCATTACATCCGAGAAACTAAAAGTGATCTTCAATTCGGATCTGATCAACATCACGGAGGAGGCGGTATTGCTGAAAGTGGGCGAGGAGACCAAAGAATTGAAGAACGACCTCGTGTACATTTTCGCAGGTGGGGAATTGCCGACGAGCTTTTTGCAGAAAGCCGGGGTGGAGATCACAAAACGTTTCGGACACATTGTAAAAAAGCACAGTTGAAAACGCTGCGCACATACCTGTTCGTCATGCTTGCTTTGCTTGCAGGGTCAGGCTACGCGCAGCTTTCACCGGGTGATCTGACCGATGCGCACGCGAAGTGGGAGGGCATGAGCAACTGCACCCAATGCCACGATCTGGGCAACAAGGTGACCAACGCGAAGTGCCTGAATTGCCACAAGGAAATGAAGTCCTTGATCAGCAAGAACCAAGGGTTCCATGCGAGCAAGGAGGTGAAAGGGCAGGACTGTTTCAAGTGCCACAGTGAACACCATGGTCGGAAGTTCGAGATGGTGCGTTTCGATGAAAAGGCCTTCGATCACGGCCTTACCGGTTACAAATTGGAAGGTGCGCACAAACCAATCGATTGCCGCGATTGCCACAAGCCGGACAACATCAAGGATCGCGAGATCAAAGCGCGTAAGGGCACCTTCCTCGGAATGGATGAGGCATGTCTTTCGTGCCACAAGGATTTCCACCAAGGCACCATGTCCGGTGAATGTTTGAAGTGCCACGATATGCAAGCGTTCCGTCCGGCGAGTAAGTTCGATCACAACGAGACAGATTTCAAACTGAAAGGCAAACATGTGCCGGTCGATTGTAAGAAATGCCATGAAACGATCACGCGGAACGGTGTGGATTTCGAAGTGTTCAACGATGTGCCCCACGCGGATTGCAAGGCGTGCCACGATGATCCACACACATCACGGATCGGCGGTGCCTGTGCCCAATGCCATACCGAAGAAGGGTTTTCGATCTTCCAAGGGAAAGGACGGTTCGATCACAACACCACCTCATTCAAACTGAATGGAAGGCACAAGACCACGGATTGCTTTGCTTGCCATGCGAAGTCGAGCGACCCCCATCGCGTATTCGCGGATCCTAAAGGCGTGACCGTGAACCAATGCGTCACCTGTCACGAGGATGCGCACGAAGGAAAATTCGGAACGGACTGCGCGAAATGCCACCAGGAGAAGAGCTTCAAGAAGTTGAAGAACATGGATTCCTTCGATCACACGTTGACGGATTTCCCGTTGCAGGGCAAGCACGTGGATGTGGATTGCAAGAAATGCCATCCGAACAACCTCACTGAGCCTGTTGTTTTTGTTGCATGTAGCAGTTGCCACAAGGACTTCCACGAAGGGGAATTTGCGAAGAACGGAGTGTCGCCGGATTGTATCGAATGCCACTTCCTGACCGATGGATTCGAAACGAGTTCATTCACTTTCGAGCAACATAGGAGCACCAAGTTCCCGTTGGAAGGGGCGCATCTTGCTACGCCCTGCAACTCCTGCCACATGAAGGAGGAAAAGTGGAAATTCCGAGAGATCGGTTCGGCCTGCATCGATTGCCACGACAATGTGCATGGTGAGGATTTCGCAGTGAAGGGAGTTACGGATTGCAAACGTTGTCACGTTTCTGAGACCTGGTTCCCCAGCAAATTCGACCACGACCTAACGGAATTCCCGTTGGTGGGGGAACATGTGAAGGTGGATTGCAAGGATTGTCACACGGTTGCGAGCGATGGTAAAGTGCCATCATTCAAGATCCAGAAGTACGAATGCGCCGACTGTCACAAATAGTTGTGATGCTCCTGTTCGCAGGACTGCGGGTCTCCGCACAGTCCCCCCATGGCGATGCGTTAAAGATCGATTGTTCACAATGCCACAGCCCGGCCGGTTGGACCAACCCCACCTTGATCTGGAGCGAAAAAGTTTCGGGTACGTTGAAGCATAAGGGACGTTCGCGATATACAGAAGGGAAGGTCGCTTCGGATTCGAAGTCGGTCATGTTCAGTCACGATTCCACGGATTTCGTTTTGGAAGGCTTCCATAAGAAAGTGGATTGTAGATCCTGTCACTCCACTATGGTTTTCGATCAGTCTCCAATGCAGTGTATCGGATGCCACACCGATGTACACAACATGACCTTGGGTGATGATTGCGCCCGATGCCATACGCCGCAAAGCTGGTTGGTGAACAACATACCGGAGCTGCACGAGCAGAACGGGTTCCCGCTATTCGGTTCGCATGGGAATTTGAGTTGCGTGGACTGCCATGGCGGTGGAAATGCGTCCCAATTCGATCGCGTGGGGAATGATTGCATCAGTTGCCACCGGGCCGACTTTCAGAATACCCAGAGCCCGAACCACGTCGTTGTCGGTTTCTCTACGGACTGTATCGAATGCCATGATCCGATCGGCACAGGTTGGAACACGAACACGGTGGATCACAGTTTCTTCCCACTTACAATGGGACACGCTATTACGGATTGTAACCAGTGCCACACGACGGGCATGTTCTCGGATGCATCACCGGAATGTGTGTCGTGCCATTTGAATGACTTCAATGGCACGACGAATCCGAATCACGTTGTGAGCGGATTTTCTACGGATTGCGCTACATGCCATACGACAAATGTCGGATGGACACCGGTGGCATTTGATCACAACATCTATCCGCTGATAGGCGCGCACGCTACAACAAGTTGCGATGCATGCCACAACGGCAACTACACGAACACCCCGAACACGTGCGATGGTTGTCACCTACCGGACTACAACGGATCAACCAATCCGAACCACACGGCCGCAGGCTTCGCAACGGACTGCGCGACCTGCCACAATGAAACGGCCTGGTCACCGAGCAGCTACGACCATGCGATCTATCCGTTGACGAACTCACATGCGACGGTCAGTTGCGATCAATGCCACAACGGCAACTACAACAACACGCCGAACACCTGCGATGGTTGCCACATGACCGATTACAACGGAGCCGCGAACCCGAACCACGTCACGGCCGGCTTCCCCACGGACTGCGCGCAATGCCATGACCCAACGAACTGGAACAACGCGACCTTCGACCACAGTGGCTTCCCATTGCTCGGCGCGCACGCGACCACAAGTTGCGATGCATGCCACAATGGCAATTACACGAACACACCGAACACGTGCCATGGCTGTCACTTGCCGGATTACAACGGGTCAACGAACCCGAACCACACAGCTGCTGGCTTCGCAACGGACTGCGCGACCTGCCACAATGAAACGGCCTGGTCACCGAGCAGCTACGACCATGCGATCTATCCATTGACGAACTCACATGCGACGGTCAGTTGCGATCAATGCCACAACGGCAACTACAACAACACGCCGAACACCTGTGATGGTTGCCACATGACCGATTACAACGGAGCCGCGAACCCGAACCACGTCACAGCTGGCTTCCCGACGGACTGTGCGCAATGCCACGACCCGACGTTGTGGACCAACGCGACCTTCGATCACAACATCTATCCGCTGCTTGGTGTACACGCGACAACAAGTTGCGACGCTTGCCACAACGGTAACTATACCAACACACCGAACACGTGCGATGGCTGCCACTTGCCGGATTACAACGGCTCGACCAATCCGAACCACACTGCCGCGGGCTTCGCCACGGACTGCGCAACTTGCCACAACGAAACAGCCTGGTCACCGAGCAGTTACGACCATGCGATCTATCCGCTGACAAACTCGCACGCCTCAGTCAGTTGCGATCAATGCCACAACAGCAATTACAACAACACACCGAACACGTGTGATGGTTGCCACATGACGGAGTACAACGGAGCAACCAATCCGAACCACGTCACGGCTGGATTCCCGACGGATTGCGCGACTTGCCATGACCCAACGAACTGGAACAACGCAACCTTCGATCATAGTGGCTTCCCATTGCTCGGCGCACACGCGACAACAAGTTGCGATGCCTGCCACAACGGTAACTACACCAACACGCCGAACACCTGCGACGGCTGTCACTTGCCGGATTACAACGCTAGTACAAACCCGAACCACACGGCTGCGGGCTTCGCAACGGACTGCGCAACCTGCCACAATGAAACGGCCTGGTCACCGAGCTATCCGCTGACAAACTCGCACGCCTCAGTCAGTTGCGATCAATGCCACAACGGCAACTACAACAACACGCCGAATACCTGTGATGGTTGCCACATGACCGATTACAACGGAGCTGCCAACCCTAACCACGTCACAGCTGGCTTCCCGACGGACTGTGCGCAATGCCACGACCCGACGTTGTGGACCAACGCGACCTTCGATCACAACATCTATCCGCTGCTTGGTGTACACGCGACAACAAGTTGCGACGCTTGCCACAACGGTAACTATACCAACACACCGAATACCTGCGACGGTTGCCACTTGCCGGATTACAACGGCTCGACCAATCCGAACCACACTGCCGCGGGCTTCGCGACGGACTGCGCAACTTGCCACAACGAAACGGCTTGGTCACCGAGCAGCTATGACCACGCGATCTATCCATTGACCAACTCGCACGCTACTGTGAGTTGTGATCAATGCCACAACGGCAACTACAACAACACACCGAATACCTGTGATGGTTGCCACATGACCGATTACAACGGAGCCGCGAACCCGAACCACGTCACGGCTGGATTCCCGACGGATTGCGCGACTTGCCATGACCCAACGAACTGGAACAACGCAACCTTCGATCATAGTGGCTTCCCATTGCTCGGCGCACACGCGACAACAAGTTGCGATGCCTGCCACAACGGTAACTACACCAACACGCCGAACACCTGCGACGGCTGTCACTTGCCGGATTACAACGCTAGTACAAACCCGAACCACACGGCTGCGGGCTTCGCAACGGACTGCGCAACCTGCCACAATGAAACGGCCTGGTCACCGAGCAGTTACGACCATGCGATCTATCCGCTGACAAACTCGCACGCCTCAGTCAGTTGCGATCAATGCCACAACGGCAACTACAACAACACGCCGAATACCTGTGATGGTTGCCACATGACCGATTACAACGGAGCTGCCAACCCTAACCACGTCACAGCTGGCTTCCCCACGGATTGCGCGCAATGCCATGATCCAACGCTTTGGAACAACGCGACATTCGATCACAGCAATTATCCGTTGCTTGGTGTACACGCTACAACAAGTTGCGATGCATGCCACAACGGTAACTACACCAACACGCCGAACACCTGTGACGGCTGCCACTTGCCGGATTACAACGGGTCAACGAACCCGAACCACACAGCTGCTGGCTTCGCAACGGACTGCGCGACCTGCCACAATGAAACGGCCTGGTCACCGAGCAGCTACGACCATGCGATCTATCCGTTGACGAACTCACATGCGACGGTCAGTTGCGATCAATGCCACAACGGCAACTACAACAACACGCCGAACACCTGCGATGGTTGCCACATGACGGAGTACACGGGTGCTACGAACCCGAATCACGTTTCTGCTGGCTTCCCGACGGACTGCGCTTTATGTCACGATCCGACCCTTTGGACTAACTCAAGTTTTGATCATAACGCGACAAATTTCCCATTGACCGGCTCGCATTTGGGACCGAGCTGCGTGACATGTCATAGCAATGGATACCAAGGAACTCCAACGAATTGCGATGCCTGCCACATCACGGAATACAATGGAACGACTAACCCGAACCACGTAACAGCTGGATTTCCAACGGATTGCATCGTTTGCCACGATGTAACCAATTGGGTCCCAGCTACGTATGACCACAATGCAACCAACTTCCCGCTCGTTGGGGCACACGTCGGCGTGAGCTGTGTTTCCTGCCATGCGAATGGGTACACCGGCACGCCGACCAATTGTAATGCATGCCACATGCCGGACTACAACAGCGCCAATAATCCGAACCATGCAGCGGACCTCTTTCCGACTGATTGTACGTTGTGCCACAACGAAAATGCTTGGTCACCATCGAGCTTCAACCACGATGCTGACTACTTCCGGATCTATAGTGGGAATCATAGTTCAGTATGGAACACGTGCGCGACCTGTCACAACGTGCCTGGGGACTTCAGTATCTTTACCTGTATAGATTGCCACAACAACCAAAACCAGGTCAACAGCAACCATAGCGGTGTAAATGGCTATTCGTACAATAGCGTGGCATGTTATTCCTGTCATGGAAATTGATGGTTGAAGCAATGGGACTGCCAAGCACATATAAAGCACATGGCTTCGGTTCGGCGATGCGTCTATTCGCTTCGCTGTTCTTGGTATTGGGAGCTGTTGTTGTCTTCGCCCAGTCCCCGCATGGTGAGCGCATGAAACTCGACTGCGCCGCCTGTCATGATCCCCAAGGATGGACAACGATGCGGACCGATATGACCTTTGATCACGGAATAACGAATTTTCCTTTGGAAGGATCACACACTTCGATCAATTGCAAGCAGTGCCACACCTCCATCGATTTTGATAAAGCACCTTCCAGCGATTGTATCTCCTGTCATACCGATGTCCACAACCAAAGCGTTGGGAACGATTGCATACGCTGCCATACGCCTCAGAACTGGTTGGTGAATACCATTCCCGAGATCCACGAGCAGAATGGATTCCCCTTGGTGGGTTCGCACATCGCATTGAGTTGTGTGGATTGCCATAGCGCAGGGAATCCTCTCGTTTTCGCACGGTTGGGTAATGATTGCATCAACTGCCATATGACTGATTTCCAAGCTGCAAAGGCACCGGATCATGTAGCGGCTGGTTATTCAATGGATTGCACCGAATGCCACGATCCGTTCGGAACAGGCTGGAGCACTAATTCAGTGAACCACGACTTCTTCCCACTGGTCATGGGACACGCGATCAATGATTGTGCGCAATGTCATACCACACCAAACTTCTCGGATGCTTCGCCGGAATGTGTTTCCTGTCACCAGCAGGATTTCAATAACACGGTGTCCCCATCGCACACGGCATCTGGCTTTTCGACGGACTGTGCATCATGTCATAGCATAGCGGGTTGGGTACCTGCCACCTTCGATCACAACAACACAGCTTTCCCGCTTCACGGAACGCATATCACTACAGCTTGTATCGAGTGCCATGCGAATGGTTTCGCTGGAACACCCACGACGTGTAATGCATGCCATATGGATGATTACAACAGCACGACGGCTCCGAACCACGCCGCCTCTGGCTTCCCAACTGACTGCGCGCAATGCCACGACGAAACGAATTGGGGCACGGCGAGTTTCGATCATAATAACACGGCTTTCCCATTGCACGGAACGCACATCACTACAGCTTGTATTGAATGCCACGCTAATGGATATGCAGGCACACCAACTGCGTGCAATGCGTGCCATATGGATGACTACAACAGCACGACCGCTCCGAACCACGCGGCCTCTGGCTTCCCAACTGACTGTGCGCAATGCCACGACGAAACGAATTGGGGTACGGCAACCTTCGATCATAACAACACCGCATTCCCATTGCATGGTGCGCATACAACAACGGCTTGCATCGAATGCCATGCGAACGGATATGCAGGTACTCCTACGGCGTGTAGTGCCTGCCATTTGGACGACTACAACAGCACCAACAACCCGAACCATGCTTCGGCACAGTTCCCGATGGATTGCACGCAGTGCCACAATGAAACAGCCTGGCAACCTTCAACTTTCGATCACGATAATCAGTACTTCCCGATCTACAGCGGAAGGCACGATGGGGAATGGAACACCTGCGCCGATTGCCACAACAACCCGAACGATTACAGCCAATTCACATGCATCAACTGTCATGAACACAATAATCAGAATGATGTGAATGATCATCATAACGGGGTCAATGGATATTCGTACAACAGCGCGGCGTGTTTCAGCTGCCATCCGGATGGGAATTGATAGGCGATGAAATTGAGAGATCTTACCATACTGTTCTTTTCTCTGCTCTGCTCGATCGGTTCAGCACAAGAGTTATTGCGCGGTGAAGTGACTTTTGTAACTGCGAACAATGTGTATGTACACTTCGAGAACACGAACAACATTGCAATAGGCGATACGCTCGATCTTGTGAAAGGCGCTGAGAGCCTGCCGTGCATGGTGGTCACAAGCAAGTCGTCGATCTCATGCGTATGCAAGATCATCAATGGCTGTAAGATCGACAAAGCCGACGTGGTCCATTTCATCTCCGTGGTCGTTGTTCCCGCCATAGCCGCGGAACAGCCACCTGCCCAGCTACAGCGTGATGACTCCATCACAACAGAAAAGAACGAACGGAACAAGGAGCGGATCAGAGGTAGGATATCGGGAGCGACCTACAGTACCGTCAATTCGAACCGTGGTGATGACCACCGCATGATGTATCGCTTCTCGATCAACGCGGACCATATCGGAAATTCGAAATTCAGCGCTGAGAGCTACATCAATTATCGAAAGCTCTTTCCGTCGAATGATCGTTCATTCAACTACCGAACAAGCTACTTCAACGTGTACAATTTGGCAGTACGGTACGAACCCGATTCCAACACGACGATCACATTGGGAAGGAAGATCAACAACAACGCATCTTCACTCGGCGCTATCGATGGACTGCAAGCCGAGAAGTACTTCGGTAAGTTATATGCTGGTGCTATCGCTGGTTTCCGTCCGGATATCGCTACGTTCGGATTCAATGCGAACCTGTTCCAATACGGTGGCTATCTCGGTCTGCAATTGAACTCGGATAGGATCCGTTCGCGAACAACCGCTGGACTGATGCAGCAGACGAACAAAGGGGCGACCGACCGGCGGTACACCTATTTCCAGCATACCACCACGATCAATAACAACTTCAACATCTTCTCTTCCGCAGAGCTTGATCTTTTCAATCAAGTGAATGGTAATTCCGGTGGGGCACGACTCACGAACTTGTTCGTTTCATCGCGTTACCGCTTCAGTAAGAAGGTGGATCTGTTCGCCTCCTACGATTCGCGCAAACGCATCGTTTACTACGAGACCTATCGTACCGACGTGGAGAACATGTTGGAGGATGATCAGGCACGGCAGGGGTTGAGAGCGCGATTGAACATCAAACCGATCAAGAATGTGATCGTAGGGATCTCGGTCGGAAAGCGATTCCAAAGTGACGGTCAGAACAGTTCCAATAATTACAATGGATCCCTAACGTTCAACAAAATGCCGGTCATTGGAGGTAGGTGGAACTTCCAATTCAATCGAAATCTATCTTCCTATTTGAGGAGTGATATTGCTTCCGTACGCTACTCAAAGTCCTTGCTGAACAATAGGCTTACGTTGAACCCTTATTATCGGATACTGATGTACCGTTACGCCAGCAGGGGCGGTGCGGATGGTGTGCCTCTTACCACCAAGCAACATTACTATGGTGTTGATATGGCGTATAATCTGAGCCGTACACTTGTTGCGAGTTTGCTCGGAGAAATGTCCACACTGAAGGACGAGAAGAATTACAGAGTGAATTTCAGCATCATCAAACGATTCGACAGCAAGAACAAAAAGTAACATGAACAAGAACACTTTGCCACTAACGCTTTCCTTGCTCTTGTTCGGTGCGTGTGATAGTGGCCCGAAGACAATTCCGACGGACGGACCGGATCAACACGAAAGTGGTAGCACGGGGGTGTTCTCCAACGATGGCAAAGCCCCAACACAAGCTGTACCGGGTTCTTCATCGGGCATCGAGCAAGACCTGCATACGGTGGTTGCGCTAGAGGTCCTTCCAACAGAGCGCTATGTTTATGTGCGTGTGAAAGAAGGTGCCGATGAATTCTGGATCGCTTCGGACAAGACGGAAGTGATCGTTGGTCGTCCGTATTTCTATCGTGGTGGTTTGCTAAAGACGAACTTCCATAGCAATGAATACAACCGGGATTTCGACGAGCTTGTTCTGGTCTCCAAAGTAGTGCCTGCCGATCACGGGGAAAGCGGTATGGCGGATGCATCACCAACAACGGTGAACTCACAAGAGGTAAAACCTACAGTAAAAGTGGATGTGGCCGGTTCCGTGAAGATCGCCGACCTCATCGCATCACCGAAGAAGTATGAAGGCAAGGTCATCCAGGTCAGTGGAACGTGCACGAAGGTCAATCCGAACATCATGGGCCGCAATTGGGTACACTTGAAGGATGGTTCCAAAGGTGATCCGGAGGTGGTGGCAACTACCGATGTTGTGGTTCCCCTCGGCGAGAAAGCAACGATTGTTGGCACCGTTGTGCTGGACAAGGATTTCGGTGCTGGGTACCGGTACGCGATCCTGTTGGAGAACGCGACGACCGTACATTGATCACTATGTGATCAACTTGAATTTCCTTTTCCGGAAGAAGGCCAATAGGCTGATCAGCACCAACACGGTTACCCCAACATACACCCAATCGGGGACCGGCACGGGATCTCCAGCAGCATAAGAGTGCAGACCGGAGAGGTAGTAGTTCACCCCGTAATAGGTCATGATCACCGAGGCCAGGCCGAAGAGCGACGAAACGTTGTAAGCATAGAGCCCTTGCATCTTAGGGATCAAGCGCATGTGCAGGATGAACGCGTACACAAGAATCGTTACCAAGGCCCAGGTCTCTTTTGCATCCCAACCCCAATAGCGTCCCCACGATTCGTTCGCCCAGACGCCACCGAGGTAGGTGCCGATACTGATCATGGTGAGCCCGCCGATCAACGTCATCTCGCTCAAGTAGCTCATCTCCTTAACCAATCGATGAACGCGTTTTTCGTTCTTCTGCGTTAGGAAAATCATCAGGATCAGGTTGATCAGACCGATAACCGCGCCCAATGCTAGGAAGCCGTAACTGCCCGCTTCCATGGATACGTGAATGGTCAACCAGTAGGATTGTAGAACGGGTACAAGTGGTGTGATCTCCGGATCTAAATAACTCAACATCGCCACAAGCAAAAGAGTAGCAGAGAGGATCATGGTCGCGGCCGATGCTCCCAATGACTTTCGGCTGAACAGAATTCCCGCAAGTACAGTGGTCCAAGCGATGTAGATCATGGATTCGTACCCATTGCTCCATGGTGCACGACCGGAAACATACCATCGAAGGCCAAGGCCGATGGTGTGCAATGCAAAGCCAGCGATCAATAGGACCAACATGATACGCTGCACTTTCGCAAGATCCACACGCGGCTTGAACACGGAGAAGAACAACAGGAATAAGAACGTAAGTCCAAGCAGTGCATAAAACAGCGCCAATCGATCGAACACACTTAACCCGTTCAAAATGATCTCCGCCTTGATCTTGGCAGGGCTCGGGATCACAGCCGCTCCTTTCTCCTTTTGATAAGCATCAAGTTCATTCAGTAGCTTGTCCGGAAGGCTGTAGTTGCCATTGTGCATGGCCTCCTGCAAAGCCGGGACATAAGTGGCGAAGAACCGTTCCGCTACTAAATCATGCACATGGGCATGTTCCGGACCTTCGAGATCAGTGCCCACCCAGGTGTTGTTGGCATCTCCAGCGATCGGAATGATCTTCAACAAAGCGCCGCCCAGCGCCATGTGTACGATGTTCACTCGTTCATCCACTTTGATCAGGTCCTTCTCGTACACGCCACGGTCAATGGGCTGCAACGCACTGATCCGGCGCATTTCATCCCGCAACTTGTAACTGCCGTCGGGTGCGAAGAAATCCTCGTACGCCGCCTTTGGACCTTCAACACCGACCAGCTCATGCACGCTATGATGCTCTCCCAATTTGATCAACGGTACATCGAGCCATTCGGCACTATTCGCTAACATGCCAAGGATCACTTGGTCCGCACTAAGGCCATTGATGCTTTCCCGGCGGAAAACCTTTCGCATCACTTCGCGCGAAAGGGTGTGTATCGGTTTCATCCGACCACGATTGTCCTGCACTACCAGTTTGCTGAATCGTTCGGCATGATCCGCACTTACAACATGGGATCCATTGATCTCTTCGATCACCTTCTGCGCATAAACGGTGACGGGTAATGTCGAAGTGGCGATGAGCAGGATGGCGGCAATTGAACTACTTCGCAGATCGCGAATACTATTGGCCAACTTTTGGAAACGGCTCTTCTTGCTGAACATGGAAAGCAACAGGCCCACCGTGAGCAATATGTAGCCGATGTACGTGATCCAAGTTCCCCAGAAGTCGTGGTTCACACTCAAGTAAGTACCCAATTCATCCTGATCAAAAGAGGATTGGAAAAAGCGATAACCATCGTGGTCCAAAACATTGTTCATGAAGATCCGATGGTTTTCCTTGATCCCGCCGCGCTCGTCGATCAATTGCACTTCACTCGCATACGAGGTCGCACTATTGGTACCGGGATAACGCTCCATGATGAAGTCGTACAGCTTAACGGAGAAGGGCAATACCACTTCCTTCGATCCGTACGAAATGGCGAGATCCAGCTTTTCATTGTGTACCACTGCTGGCCGCCCTGGTTGCCCTTTTTGACCGTACACAAGTACTTCATGCAGATCACCGTTGATCGTTGCTTCAACCCTTAATGCGGTCAAACTTTCGTTCTTCACTTTCGGGCCATCGGAGATCAATTGCACCACACCTTGCTTATTGAAATCGCCGAAAACGAAACTTCCGGAACCGACCATGTACAATGACCGAAGCATCAATGGATGATAAGCCGCTTGCGGTAATAGCGTGTCCACTTTTTGCGTGGCCATTACGCGCTGTACCATGGGCTGATCCGCCTTGATCAATAGCACATTATCGCGGTAAGCGATATTCACGGCATCCGGTAATGCGCCATCCGCGAAATTGAACAAGGTCCCTCTGATCCTGCGCGTCTCACCAGCGCTCAGGAAATATTCCTCGCGCCCATTCGCACCACCGATCACGATCTTGATGGTCGGCTTGCCCGCAATACCATCTTCCAATATCTCTTTCGGGTTCGGAATGAATTCCTTCACCACGACCTCGACCAGGTCATTCCCGATCAAATAAGACTCGCTCCAATTGTTGTTCCCCTTTGTAGAGAACAGGACCGGTTCGTCAAATGAATATTCCTTTTCTCCTTTGCGAACTTGGAATTGCAAATGTGTTTCTGCGGAAAGAAAGCTGTTGGAAGAATCATTCTCGCGGATGTGCATGACCCCTTCGTAACCCGTGTACCGCGTAACGCCCGCACCGATGAGAATCACGATCATGGCCAAGTGGAAGGTGAGCAGTGCCCACTTCTTTTGACGCACCATCTTGAAACGTATCATGTTCACCGCAATGGTGATACAGAAAAGCACGAGCAGCAGAGAGAACCACCAAGATCTGTATATCACATGCTGCGCCGAACTTGTTCCGAAATCGTTCTCGATGAATGTTCCTGCGCCGATAGACCCCGCGAAGATGAGCATATACAGGCCAGCTGCCCGTGTAGAGAAGAGCAGTTTCAAGGGTCGGGCCAAGACTTCGAACCTCCCTGTCTCTGTTGCTTTCATGGAATTGTCGGCACGCTTTGGAAAGGTGACTGGTTTGAGATGCGTTTGAGAGGCTCCAAGATCAAGATCGATATCGACCGGAGCGGGTCCTGAACGGATCGTTGGTCAAGATCACAACCGTAGATCAAAGTTGGGGCTGCTACATGTCGACCAAATGTAAGCATCCCCTTTTCAGGCGCAGTGGTTGTTAAAGGTAGTTCTGTGAATTGTGGTGATGTGGATGTCGTGTTTGAATATGGGGAGGTCCGTGCGTTGGTCTGTGAAGTGGGCAGGGAGTTGCCCACATTTCAAACGAACGCAAGGGGCGATAGGCGCAGCAATGACCTGTGCGGTGACGCAGGGGGATCACTTCGTCCACCCACATCCTGCGAAGCACCCGCTCGGCATTTTCCCGAGCGCCTGGATCCATAGGAAGAATTAAAGCACGAGCGGATACCGAACGTGCGATCAACAACTCAACAGCTGTAGATCCAGGCTTTTGCCGCTATCCACAGTTCATTACCCCAAAGCAAGAGCAGCAAGGGAGCAACGATGATGATGCCCTTGTTATAGGCGAAGGATGCCCCCAAGGCACCATGGCACAACGCTACGAGGGAACGGGTCATGCCGCAGCCCGGACAACTGTGCCCCGTGAGGTTGTGGTACAGGCAAAGTGTCGGCCCCTGTTCAACCGCGCTGAGCGGCACCAACGCAAGCGCGATGGGGATCGCGATCAACGCAATGGCCTTGATCGCGGTCGTAGTGTGATCAGCTCTTAACGAGGAGATTCCCCTCCGCATCCTGGAACTTGCCCGTTGCGATCATGATGATGTCCACGAGTGTCCAAATGCCGCAACCGCCCAGCGTAAGGAGCTGCACAACACCGATCATGGTATGGCCCGTGTAGAACCGATGGACGCCAAGACCTCCCAGAAAAATAGCCAGCAACAGCGTGGTCATCCAATCCTTCCCTTCGCCATTGATACTTTTCTTTCCCAATCCCACCCCGCATTTCATGCAGATCTCAGCATTTGCAGAGGTTTCCCCCTTGCAATTCGAACAATACTTGTTGCCGGCCTTTGGTGGTGTCCCACAGGCAACGCACATCACGGCTTGGTCGCTGACTTCATTTCCACAGTTCCGACAGTACATGTTCGTTGGGTTTTGTTGGTGAAGGTTTACTCGCGGCTTTCCACCGTTCAGGCAGAATTTCCGATGCCAATATATGCCGCAAGTTCTCTTACGGAGCAGTTTCGCGAAGTATGCGCCCGGCTTTTCGCCGAGTGCGTGCATGCGGAACAAATAGGAAAGGCGCAGCCTCCGCCGCGCCTTTCCTATTCGTTCCGTTCAAGAGATCAACCGACTTCGGAATGCCTATGCACTTCCCGCAGGTCGTGCTTCCACTGCCTGCCGTGCTTGATCTTTTGGATGATCAGCAGCATCACCGGCACCATGATCAGGGTGAGGAAGGTGGCGAAGAGCAGGCCGTAGATCACCGCCCAACTGAGGGGGCCCCAGAAGATCACGTTGTCGCCGCCCATGTGGATGTGCGGGTCCAGCTCCGTGAAGAGGGTGAGGAAGTTGAAGTTGAGCCCGATGGCCAGCGGCAACAGGCCGAGCACTGCGGTGAAAGCCGTGAGCAGCACCGGTCGTAAACGCGTCTTCCCTGCGGTCACCAAGGCCTCGCGGCTTTCGGCGATGGGGATGATGCGGTCCTCCGGCAGGCCCAGCTTGCGCGCGCTGCGCTCAAAGAGCAGGCGCGCAAAATCCATGAGCACGATGGCGTTGTTCACCACCACGCCGATCAGCGAGATGATGCCCAGCATCGTCATCAGCACGATGAAGTCCATGCGGAACACCACCAGCCCGAGGAAGACGCCAATGGTGCTGAAGAGCACGGTGCTCATCACCACCATGGGATAGCTGATGCTGTTGAACTGCGCGACGATGATGAGGAACACCACGAAGATGGCCACGAGAAATGCCATCATCAGAAAGCCCATGTCCTTGGCCTGATCCTCCTGCTCGCCGGTGAATTTCAGCGTGTAGTCCTTGCCGACGGTAAAGCCGCTGGCGAGCTGGTCCTTGATCTGCTGCACCACTTCGTTCCCGTTGTAGCCGCTGATGATGTTGGAGCTCACGGTCACCACGCGGTCCAGGTCCTTGCGCTTGATCGCGCTGAAGGTGCTGGTGCGCTCGGCGTGCGCCACGGCGCTGATCGGTATCTGCCGGATCTGCCCGTTGAGCATGTCGCGGAAGGTCACCTTCATGTCCAGCAACTGCTGCGGATCATAGCGGTACTTGTCGTTCAGGCGGATGTTGATCTCGTGGTCGTCATCGTCGCCCTCCACGCGGTAGTTGCTCACCTCCTTGCCGAAGAGCGCCGTGCGCACCGCATCGGCGATGGCGTAGGTGCTCACATTGAGGCGGCGGGCCTTCTCGCGGTCGATGATGATGGGCATCTCCGGCTTGGCACGGTCTATGTCCAGGCGCAGGGCCTCGATGCCGGGCACATTGCGCAACTCGATGAAGCGCTGCACACGCTCGGCCTCCGCCAGCAGCCCTTCGATCTCCTTCCCCTTGATCTCGATGTTGATGGGCTTGCCCACCGGCGGCCCCGCGGCGTTCTTGGCCACGGAGACCACCACGCCGGGCGGGGCCTTCACGTGTTCCTGCAGGTCTTTCAGCACATCGCTGGTCTTCTTGCCGTGGCGGTCGGCGAACTTCACGAAGCTCACGGCGATACGGCCCTTGTACGGCGTGGCACCGACCTGCATGCCGCCGGCACCGGGATCGCTGGTGCCCTCGCCCACCTGCGAGATCACGGAGTTGACGAGGTAGTTCGTGCTGTCCGCAGTGATCGTGCCATCAGGCATTTTGGTCCCGGGCGGGACCTTGAATCCCGGCACGTCGATCACATCCATCACCTGCTTTTCCACGATCCGCGTGATGGAATCCGTTTTCAGGATGTCCGTGCCGATGGGCGCTTCGATGAACACGTTGACGAACTGCGGCTCATTCTCCGGGAAGAAGAGCGTTTTGGGTGGGAAGACGGCCAGCAGGGCGATCACCAGCACCAGCATGCCGAAGGTGCCGAAGAGGAAGGTCCGCGGGTGGTGGCGGTCCAACGCATAGCGCAGGAATTTCTCATAGCGGGCCTCCAAGCGGGGCAGCCAACTGTTCTGGAACCAGTCCGTGGCGGGCACGAACCACTTGGCGTTGACTATGCCCATCACGCCAAAGAAGAGGGTGAGCAGTCCGATGCCGAAGACGGTGTCGCTTTTGAAGGACAGGCCAAGAACGAGGATCAGCGTGCCCACGGCGGCAAGGATGCCTGCCAGTTTCCACACGCGCTTCATCGGCATGTTGTCCTCTTCCACCTTCATGAACTTCGAGGCCAGCGCGGGGTTCACCACCAAGGCCACGAAGAGCGAGGAGCCGAGGGCGATCATGAAGGTGATGGGCAGGTACTTCATGAAGGAGCCCATCATGCCGGGCCAGAAGAGCAGCGGCACGAACACCATCACCGTGGCCGTGGTCGCGGCGATGATCGGCATGGTCACCTCGCCCACGGCTAATTTCGTGGCCCGCAACGGCGGCTCGCCGTTGGTCATGTGGCGGTAGATGTTCTCCACGATCACGATGCCATCGTCCACCAGACGGCCCAGCGCGAGGATCAGCGCGAAGAGCACCATGATGTTCAGCGTGACGCCGAACGCGTTGAGCAGCGTGAAGGAGATGAACATGCTCATCGGGATCGCAAGCCCCACGAACATGGCGTTGCGCAGGCCGAGGAAGAGCATAAGGGTGCCGATCACCAGCAGCACGCCGAGGATGATGTGGTTCATCAGCTCATCCACGCTGGTGCGCGTGTTGTCGCTCTGGTCGCCGGTAACGGAGATGCGGAGATCGGTGGGCAGCACCCGGCCGCGGTCCTCCTTCAGGATCTGCTGGATGCCGTCGCTGGCCGTGAGGAGATTCTGGCCCGCGCGCTTGATCACGTCGAGCATCACCACGGACTTGCCGTACTCACGGGCGAAGCTGTCCGGTTCCTTGTAGGCATAGTCCACCGTGGCGATGTCGCCGAGGCGCACTTCCTTCTGATCGATGTTCTTCACCACGATGTCGCGGATCTGCGCCATGTCGGTGAATTCGCCGATCACGCGCACGGCGCGGCGTTGCCCATCGGTGAGCAGTTCGCCACCGCTCATGGTGAGGTTCTCCATTTGGATGGCCTGGGCAATGTCGTTGAAGTTGAGCTGCAACGCCTCCAGCTTATACAGATCGAGACTGATGCGCACCTCGCGCTCGGGTACGCCGCGGATGTTCACCTTGTTGATCTCCGGCAGGGATTCGATGCGGTCCTTCAGGTGTTGCGCATAGGAGTGGAGCTGCTCCATCGGGTAGTCGCCGCTGAGGTTGATGTTCATCACCGGCATCAGCTCGCTGAAGTTGAGCTCGATCACGTTCGGCTCCGAGGGCAGGTCCGTGGGGAAGTTCTTGTCGCCGCGCGCCTTGTCCACCGCGTCCTTCACCTTCCGCAGGGCCTGATCTGGCGAGATGTTGTAGTTGAACTTCACATCGATGGCGCTGAAGTTCGGCACCGTGGTGCTCTTGATCTCGTCCACCCCGCTGATGGTGTTGATCTCCTTTTCCAAGGGCTTGGTGATGAGCTTCTCGATGTCCACCACCGAACTGCTGTTGTAAGGCGTGGAGACGAATATCTCCGGCGTCACCACCTCGGGGAAGCTCTCCTTGGGCATCACCTGGTAGGAGTAGATCCCCATCAGGAAGATCAGCACCGTGAGCACGATCACCGTAGTGCGGTTCTGCACCGCCCATGTCGTGATCGCGAACTCCCGCTCCGGGCCGTGGAGGTCCTTTTCTACGTCTTCGTTGTGGTTCATTGACATTATCGTTTTTTCACCACAGAGGCACGGAGAAGAACTTGGGGAAGGTCACCATCCCGTTCTTCCTTGCATTTCGCATTCCTCTGTGTGCTCCGTGCCTCTGTGGTGAACTCTTCAACCTCAGTTCTCATCCACGCGCACGGTCTGCCCGTCGCTCACGTTCTTGGCGCCATCGATCACCACCATCGCGCCGTCCTTCAATTCACCGGCGGTCTTGGCGGCCACGTTCATGCGCCCTTGGTATTCGCTCACACGGTCCACGAAGATCTTTTGCGCCACCCTTTCGTTCGACCCCACATTGGCCCCTTGTGGCGCCGGACCGAGGACGAAGAGGTAGCTGTTGCCGCCCACATCGTCCAGCACGGCCGCGCTGGGCACTACCATGGCGCTGTCGGTGTGGGAATCCTGGATGCTGAGGTCGCCCAGCAGGTTGGGGCGCATGTAGGCCTCGCCCTTGGGGGCACGCAGGGTCACCAAGAAGGTGCGGTTGCTCGGGTCGATGTAGTCGCCCACGTGCGTCAAGGGCGCGCTGAAGCCTTCGTTGATGCTGGGGAAGACCACTTTCGTCGGCGCTCCTGCCCTCACTCTTTTCAAGTAAGCCTCGCTCACGTCCGCCTGCAGCTGGATGCCGGTGAGGTTCACCACCCGTGCCACGGGCATCTGGGGAGCGGCCATATCGCCCACACGGGCCATCACCTCGTCCACCATGCCGTCAAAAGGTGCGGTGACGTTGGAGAGGCGCTGCTGTTCCTTCAATGTGGCCAGCCCCGCTTCGGCCTGTTCCTTCTGTGTCTTCGCCTGCAAGAACTGCATCTCGCTGCCGATGTGCTGGCCCCACAGTTTCTGCTGCTTTTCAAAAGTGGTTCGCGCGAGGTCCGCGCCGGCCTGTGCCTGTGCGATCTGCTTCTCCACCATGTCGTTGTCCATCGTGGCGATCAAGTCCCCCTTGCGCACCTTGTCACCGGCCTTTACGCGGATGCTGGCCACGCGCCCTCCGGTCATCGAATAAAGCGTGGCGCTCTCGTCCGCCTTCACTACGCCATGCACATCGATGTAGTGCGTGAACGGGCCCTGCACCAGGGCCTTCGCGGAGACCAGAGGCAGGCTGCGGTTGGCCGTGCTGTCGTTCAGCGCCAGCCAGTCCTCCACCTTCTTGAGGTCCTTGCCCACCTTGTCGTACACGGTCTTCAGCGAGTCGCGCTCCGCGCGTTTCTCCGCCAGTTCACCGGTACCCTTCGCGCCGCAGGAGGCAAGCAGTGCCAGCATCGGGATCAAGTAGATCGATCTTTTCATCAGGGGTTATTCTTGGTCGACCCAATGGATCGACGGTACGGTTGCGTTGTTCCAGTCACCTATCACTATTCACCTATCACCTTCTCACATCAGTACGTATCCAACGCCTTCCGCATGTCCGTGCGCGCCTGGAGCAAGTCCACCATGCGCTGGATGTACGTCTGCTGCCCGGTGAGGTAGTTGGCATGCTCCTGGGTCAGTTCAAAGCTGCTTCCCACGCCCTCGTTGAACTTCACCGAGGCACGCTCGAAGATGCGCTGGGCCAGGTCCATGTTCGCCTTGGCGGTGCTGTAGTTGTCCTCTGCCGACTTCAGCACGGCCTGCTGCTGGAGATAGGTGGTGAGCAACCGCTGCTCGGTCCCCTTCCGGTTCACCTCGGCCTCCTTCATCCCGATCTTCGCCTGCTTCACCCGGCTGGAGCGCATGCCGCTGCTGAAGATGGGGATGTTGAGCGAGAGGCCCCAAAGGGAAGCCGGGTACCACGGTCCTGCGCCGGGTGTGAACTCCAGTCCGTTGAACTGCTGCTGGTAGTTGATGAAACTGTTGAGCTTTGGCAGGTATGCCGCCTTTTCATTGCGCATCTGAAGCTCGCTGAGACGCGCTTGGGAGTTGGCCTGTTCATCTTCGATGTGCTGGTCCACCGTGAAGGGCTGGTCGGCCAGCGCCTTCTCCGCAGGGTCGGCCATCAACGTGGCCAAGGGGTCGGTGAGCGTAAGCGGCGTACCGCTGGGAAGGCCCAGGACCAAGGCCAGGAAAGCCCTTGCCACGTTGGCCTGCAGCTGCAGGTTGCGCTGCTGGTTCCGGGTGTCGGCGAGCTGGATGGACAGCCGGTCCACATCGGTGCTTTCCATGAAGCCCTGCTGCAGCATTGCCTTGGCGTCGGTATCGCTTTTCTCCAGCAGCGGAAGTCCTTCGCCGAGCAGCCGCACACCTTCTTCCGCGGCCAGCACGGAGAGGTAGGCTTTTGCCGCCTGGGCACGGGCATCGTGCTGGGCCTTCTGCAGGTCCAGCTGGGCCTTCTCCTTTAGTTCGCGCGTGGCCTTAAGTCCAATGAGATAGCTGCCGTCGAACAAGAGCTGGTTGAGCTGCACCGCGCCGGTGACGGCCCAGGGGATACCGAACTGGACCTCGATCGTCTCGGGTTCGTTGCCGAAGAAGTTCGGGATCACCTGCGTGGGCACCTTCAGGTAGTTGTTGAGGCTGCCCGAGGCCGCGACCTGCGGCAGGCCCGTGGCCAGGATCTCCTTGATCCGGGAATCGGCCTTTTCCGCCTCCAAGGCACTGTACTGAACGGTGTAGCTCTGCTGCGCGGCCATGTCCATGGCCTGTTTCAGGCTTAGGCTCACCGGCCCTTGTGCGAACGCCGCCACCGAAAAAAGGAGCAATGCGGTTGTCAATGGTCGTCTCATAGGTGGTGCGATGGGTGCCCGGTGGCCGGCGTCATTTCCTTGGCGACTTTCTTCTCCAAATACTTCAACCCCTTGGCACTGGCGATGCCGCGGATGTGGTAGCGGAACAGTTCCCAGTGCAGGTCGTCCATGTTGAACTGCTCCGGCGGGAAGAGTTCCCCGTCGAACACCAGGTCGAAGCGCGCGATGTAGATCATGGCGATCATCGGAATGTCCAGATCGTCGCGGTACACGCCTTCCCGGATACCCCGCTGCATGTTCGCGGCCATGCACCCATAGATCTCCGAGCGCTTGTTCTCCAGCATCTCGTGGAAGGCCTCGGGATGATACTTCTCCAGGTCGAAGTGGATCGAGGGATGGATGCCGCGCAACTCGCCCGCCACACGGTTGGTGATGGCGAAGAGCTCGTCGATGGCGTTCAGTTCCTTGGCCAGCTCCTCGTCGATCGCTTCCTTGAACTGCGTCCTCACGTGCCGCAGCACTTTGGCCACCAGGTCGTTCTTGTCCTTCACATGCTGGTAGAGCGTCTTCTTGCTGATGCCGAGCCGCGCGGACATGTCGTCCATCGTCACGCTCTTGATGCCATAGGTCCAAAAGACCTTCACGGCCTCGTCCACCAAGCATTTGCCCCGGTCCTCCCGGATGTTTTCCTTGTCTGTTGCCATTTTCGAGGGCGCAAATGTAATGCTCTTGGATACAGTGGAAACAAAAAAATGCAAAAACGTTTCCTGTGGCCCCTTTCAGTTGCTCTTGGCTATTCCGCCTTGGCCCGGTCCGCGCCTCGTCGTTCCTTTGCCGCATCGGTCGGCAGCCCGGCATTCCCATTGTCTGATCGTCCGATCTTCTGATTTTCTGATCGACCATGCATTCCATCAAGTCCGTCCTCGACGACAGCGCACCTACCAACACCACCATCACCGTGGCCGGCTGGGTGCGCACCTTCCGCAACGACCGCTTCATCGCGCTCAATGACGGCAGCACCATTCCCGATCCATTGTAGCTGCTCGATCGGATGTGAGGCTCTTTCAGGACCGAATAATAAAACCAGGAACTATCGAGGGATGCTACCTAAGTTTGAGTGACAGCCCGCATGTGGTCATTGACACTTAAGCGCGTAAACGATGATCGAAGGCTTCCGCGAATTCTTCCCGCCCGTCCCGTTGGATCGCCACATCCATCGCTTGGCATACGGCTACTTCCCCCACCCACTTCCGCCTGAGCAACTCGCGCCTGACAGTTACATCAAGTGGGCGCTGATCCTGGACGGTGAACCACAGTACTTCGACCATAACGGCCCTATGGATTGGCACGATGGCTTCTGCGGACATGTACCGCCCGAACGTGGCATCATCTGCACTTCTGATGCTCCCGTGCGGTGCGTTATGTTGAATTTCTACCCCAGCGCGTTCCACCAGCTATTCGGCCGAAGTGTGGAGGACTTCAACGGACTAATGATCCCACCGCACGAGGTGATCGGCGATGCCATTGACGACATCTATGCACGATTACGAGCGAACCCGGAACCGCAGGTCATGTTCGATCTGCTGCTGGAATTCGTTCACGGGATACACGAGCGGAACAATACGAGCGAACCTACTCACGTGCAAATCCTGGAGGGTCGGATACGCGAAAGCAATGGCACGTTGCCCGTTAACGAAATGGCAAAGAGCATTGGTCTCAGCGAACGCCAACTACAACGCAAGTTCAAGGAAGAGATCGGCCTCAGCCCGAAGGAGTTCTGCTCCGTGGTACGATTCAACCATGTGTACAGTCACATGCAACGCACCCGCAAACTGGATCTGGACATCGCGCTGGAATGCGGTTACTTCGACGAGAGCCATATGATGAAGGATCTTTCCTACTACTTGGGGAAAGCACCCAAACGCTTCGCCAGCATGATCCGCCCAATGGTGGATCGGAACATTGGCCATTGATCGGCGCATGTCGGGTTTTTACTTGTTGGCCATCCGGGCCTGGCTTTGCTTCGCACTGGGCTGATCCGTACTACTCAAGTGGTATTGCCCAAAAGCGGATATAGTGCCCTCTTTGTAAGTGATGCCCACCCGGACCCGCCATATCTTTTTCGCGCCCACTTCGCGAACCTCGTGTTTGGCTTCTTCCATGGAGCGCGCACATTGTTCCATTCGGCGCTTAGGCTGGGTTCTTGCCTTCGCCTTGCTCTTGCCGCTGATCGTTTCGGCACAGAACATCGGCATCAACGTTACCGGGGCCGCGGCCGATGCATCAGCGCTATTGGATATCAGTACAGGGGGGCTTCCCGGGAATTCGAAACGCGGCTTTCTGATCCCGCGCATGACCACCGCAGAGCGGACGGCCATCCCCGCGCCCGCCCAAGGCTTGTTGGTGTATGATACCTCAGTGAACGAATTTTGGTATTTCGATGGTGCAGCGTGGGCGGCCGTAGCGGTAGCGGGGGCGAACCCCCTGTGGTCCCTCACGGGTAATGCGGGTACGCTCAGCACCGACTTCATCGGCACCATTACCAATAGCCCATTGGAGTTGCGCGTGGGCGGGCAGCGGGCAGGCTTTCTGGCCGATGGCGACACCCGCACGTCCTTCGGCTATCGTGCCATGACCGCGACCACCGGGTCACGCAATACTGCATTCGGGATACAGGCCTTGGAAAATGTTGTGGCCGGCACGGACAACACGGCCGTGGGCGCCTTTGCGCTCAACACGATGTTCGCGAATGTTTCGAACACGGCAGTGGGTTACCAAGCACTTTACCAGTCCTCTGGTGCACGCAATACCGCAGTAGGCTATAGAGCGCTGTTTGCCAATACCACGGGTGCGGACAATACGGCTGTAGGGTTGAGCGCACTTCGCGCCAACACCACGGGCAGCCGCAACACGTCGGTGGGCTGCCAGGCATTGGAGAATGCGACCACATCGGATAATACCGCGCTCGGCTACCAGGCCTTGCAGAACACGACCACAGGTGCTTCCAACACCGCCGCTGGAGCACGCTGTATGGCGAACAACACGACCGGCGCCCAGAATGCGGCCATGGGCTACCGCGCCATGGAAGCGAATACCACGGGCCAGCGCAATAGCGCCATGGGGGCCGGTGCCTCGGACGTCAACCTGACCGGCTCGTACAATGTGGCCTTCGGAAAGGACGCGCTCGGAGAGAGCTTAGCGTCTTATAATACCGGTGTGGGCATGTCAAGTGGCTTTGGCATTACCACGGGCGCATACAACACTGCAGGTGGCTACGTCACTTTGGTCGCCGTCACTACGGCGAGCTACAACACCGCTGTTGGGCCGATAAACGGGCCGGCCGGCAATTACACGAACACGACATCGGTGGGCTACGCGGCAGCACCGAGTGCTTCCAACCGCATCACCTTGGGAACAGTGGCCAACAACAACCGTACAGGCGGCTACGGCACCTGGCAGAATTTCTCCGATGCGCGGTTCAAAACCGATGTGCTCCACAACGTCCCCGGCCTGGACCTGGTGCTGCGGCTGCGACCGGTGACCTACCTGCTTGAAGCCGAAGCGGTGGACAAGCACTTGGGCATTTGGCAGCGCCTTGACACGATGACCGCTTTCGATCACATAGCCACGTACCGCGCACGTCTTGCCGAGGTTTCGCACGACCGGCAAACGGGCTTCGTCGCGCAAGAAGTGGAGACCGCAGCGCAGGCGGTCGGTTTCGATTTCGACGGTGTGCATCATCCGGTGGATGATCACGACCATTACACCTTGGGCTATGAGCAGTTCACCCTGCCCTTGATCGTTGCCGTACAGGAGCAGCATGCCGTGATCAACGAGCTGGAAGGGATGAACGCAGCACTACACTTGCGTATCGATGCGCTGTTGAAAGCAAATGCCACCAACACCACAGGGCCATGATGCCTCTTGCCCAGGCCATCGGTGTACGCTTTGGGGCGATCCTCCTGGTCGTGCTCCTTCCATGCACAGCGCTCTTCGCACAGAACGTGGCCATCAATACCACCGGGCTCGCACCGCACCCCAGCGCCTTGCTCGATCTGGATGTGAGCGGGCTTGCGGCCAATGCCAAGCGCGGATTGCTGATCCCACGCATGAGCTCGGGCCAACGCGACAACATCCCGGCACCGGCCACCGGGCTCCTGGTCTATGTGACCAACACCAATGACTTCTGGTACTTCAACGGAACGATCTGGGTGAACTGGGCATTGCCCAGCACGGGATGGGCCCCGTTGGGGAACGCGGGCCTTGTTGCCGGCACCCACTTCATCGGTACCACGGACAATGTGAACGTGCAACTGCGCGTGAACAACCAGCACGCAGGGCACCTCGCCGATGGCATCACCACATTCGGTGCGTACGCCGGGGTTGCCACAGGAACCGACCATACGGCTTTTGGATATGAGGCCACGCGGGATCTGCATGGGCTGCCGGTCGCACAAACGACCGCGGTCGGGTACAGAAGTTTGGCCCTGCTTAACGAAGAGGCACGCAACACCGCGATCGGAAGCTATGCGCTCTCATCATTTGTCGATCTCGGTGGCACCAACACCGCAGTAGGACATCGGGCCTTGTGGGCACTGAAAGTGCATAACTGTACTGCGGTAGGGTACGAGGCTGGAGCCATGGATGTGAATGGCCCCTTTTGGACGGTCGTCGGTTCGCAGGCGGCGTCAGCTTCAGCACCGACCCTAATTTGGACAACTGCCCTGGGCTACCAAGCGGGTCGCACTGGTGCATACGGTGCAGGCCGAAGCGCAGCAACAGGTCCGTGGAGCTACGGGTTTGGCGCCTATGCGGTCGAAACGGCGACGACAGGCGCTCACGGGTTCGGCTATCGCGCAGCGACCAATGTATCGAGCGGGTGGGGTGACGTTGCCCTCGGGTATGAGGCCCTGTCGGCGCTCACGACTGGTTCGCACAATACCGCGATCGGAGCTTTTGCCTTGGGCAACACCACAGGCGGTGACAACACGGCCATTGGCTACAATGCGCTCGGAGGAGTAGGGAGCGGCAGCTACAACACCGGCATCGGCGCATTGGCCGGGCCCACCATCACCACGCTCAATTACACCGGCGCTATTGGCTACAACGCGGTGCCCACCGCCACAGGCAGGATCGTGTTCGGTACCGTGGCGAGCAACAACCTCACCGGCGGCTACGGCGCTTGGCAGAACCCATCGGACGCCCGCTTCAAGCAGGACATTCGTGAGGACGTGCCCGGCATCGAGCTCATCCAGCACTTGCGCCCTGTGACCTACCGCTTGAACGCCCAGGCCATAGAGCGCTTCACCGGCGGCGAAGCCCGCTTGGCCCGCTTAGAGGACCCCGCACCCTTGCGATACATGCAGCAGCGTTGGGAGGAAGTTGCGGCAGCACGATGCACCGGTCTGCTTGCTCAAGAGGTCGCGGTGGTATTGGACAGCCTCCACTCCGATCTCGATTTAGTGCATCGGCCGACAGATGCGCATGATCATTACACCTTGTCCTATTCCGCATTGGTGGTGCCCCTGGTCCGTGCCGTGCAACAGAACCAGGTAAGGATCGACGCACTACAGGCGGATAATGTCCTGCTCTTGGAACAGCTCGATCTACTGGAGCGCTCGGTCGACAAGCGCGGATCGCAACAAATAGCGTCCAAACCATGAACACGCAACGGCACCACCTCACGGCGCTGCTCATCGCCCTGGCTTTCATGGGCCTTCGGACCAGCTCCGTGGCCCAGATCGCCATCAATGCGGCAGGGGCCGCGCCCGACCCTTCCGCCATGCTGGACCTGAGTGTGGCCACACTGCCAGCCAATGGGAAGCAAGGGTTCCTGTGCCCGCGCATGACCGCTGTTGAACGCATTGCACTACCGGCGCCCGCCACGGGCCTTCTGGTGTACGAGACCACGACCAACACGTTCTGGTACTTCAACGGTTCGATCTGGGTAGCGCTCGGTGGTCCGAACGACGGTTGGCGCCGGGTGGGCAATACAGGGATCATAGCGGGTACACATTATTTGGGTACTCCTGATGCCAGGCCCTTGGAGTTCAGGCGTAGCGGTGTGCGAAGCGGCTACGTCAGCCCCAACTATGCGAACACCTCCTGGGGGTTGCTCGCCTTGGCCGTGAACACCGGAACGGACAATACCGCCTTGGGGTCACGCGCCTTGGCAGCGAACACAAGCGGATCACGCAACACGGCCGTGGGTGCGGGCGCGCTCTCCAGCAACCTGGACGGAGCGAACAGCGTAGCCGTGGGTGCGAACGCCCTTCGCGTTGGCACGAGCGTGGGTGCGCAGACCGCCGTGGGCAGTGCGGCCATGGAGAACTACACCACAGGCGCCGGCAATACCGCCGTGGGCGCCTTTGCACTGCAAGAACCTACGAGCAACACCTGCACAGCCGTTGGTGTGGGAGCGTTGGGAAATTCGAGCGGTGCAAACAACACCGCCTGTGGCTATTTATCGCTTGCTTCGAACACCACCGGCTCGGGCAACACCGCCTTTGGCTCGTACACAATGAGCTCCATCACCACGGGCTCGAGTAATACGGGGTTCTCCAGCGAGAATCATATTACAACAGAGAGCAACAACACTGCCTTCAATGGGCTCTTATGGAATGGTGGTGGGAGCGGAAACACGACCATGGGTCGTGCGGCTCTCCCCAAGAACATCACCGGCAAGTTCAACACGACCATCGGGGAGTTGACGCACAATGAAAATGAGGATGGAGACTACAGCGTGGCGCTAGGGAGCAAAGCGCTCAGCAACGCCAACGGCATTCCGAAGTTCGTGAACCTGTGCACCGCGGTAGGCGAACAGACCAACACCGGCGACGTTGGGGACAACATGACCGCTATCGGCTATGACGCGCTAGCCCTTTCGGCCAATACCATCCGCATCGGAAATGCGGCCAACAACACCAACCTCACGGGCGGCTTCGGCGCATGGCAGAACCTGAGCGATGCACGGTTCAAGCGCGATATCCGGGAGAATGTGCCGGGGCTCAACTTCATCCTCCGTTTGCGGCCGGTCACTTACCGGTTCGACGTGAATGCCTACGACACCTTCACCGGCCTTGCCGATCGCATGCGCGATAGTGCCCGCACGGAGGAACGCAGCGCCTATACCGAGGCTGTTGCTGCGGCTTCTTCAAAAAGGCATACCGGCTTCATCGCCCAGGAAGTGGACAGTCTGGCCCGTGTGTTGAGCTTCGAGTTCTCGGGCGTTCACCGGCCCATCGATGAGAAGGACCACTACACCATCGGGTATGAACAATTCGTAGTGCCGCTGGTAAAGGCCGTTCAGGAACAACAGGAGCAGTTGGAAGCCCTTTCACAGCTCCGGGCACGCATCAACACCCGGCTCGTGCAATTGGAAGCAGCCGAGGAAGGTGCCAAGGGGGAATAGCGGGAAGGGAGTTGTGGGAGGGATAGGTGGCGCACATCGCGTTCGTCCCAACCCAAGAATGCAATGCCCCTGCGGCGATTTGAGATCATTCGCCGCCCCGTCGTTCCTTTGCGGCAACGGCGAGCAACACGGCATTCCCATTGTCTGATCGTCCTCCTTCGCTAAAGCTTCGGCGGAAGCATCTGATTTTCTGATCGAAATGAATTCCATCAAATTCGCCCTCGACGAGGAGTCACTCACCAACACCACCATCACCGTGGCCGGCTGGGTGCGCACCTTTCGCAACGACCGCTTCATCGCGCTCAACGACGGCAGCACCATCCGCAACCTGCAGTGCGTGATCGATCAGCAGGAAGTGGACGCGGAAACGCGCGCACGCTTCACCACCGGCGCGTCCGTACAATGCACCGGAGAGCTTATCCCGTCGCAAGGCGGCGGCCAGCGCGTGGAAATGAAGGTGACGGCCGTGGAGGTGCTCGGTGATTGCCCGGCGGACAAGTACCCGATCCAACCGAAGAAGCATTCGTTGGAATTCCTCCGCGAGAACGCACACCTGCGCTTCCGAACCAACACCTACAGCGCGGTCTTCCGCATGCGGCACCAGGTGAGCTTCGGCATCCACGAGTACTTCGATAAGGAGGGCTATAACTACTTCCACGCGCCGATCATCACAGCGAGCGATGCGGAGGGGGCCGGTGAGATGTTCCGCGTCAGCACGCTGGATGCAAAGCAGCCACCGCTCAACGAGGCCGGCGAAGTCGACTTCAAGGAGGACTTCTTCGGCGCGGAAAGCCACCTCACCGTGAGCGGGCAATTGCAAGCAGAGACCGCTGCACTTGCATTGGGCAAGGTCTACACCTTCGGCCCCACATTCCGCGCGGAGAACAGCAACACCACGCGCCACCTCGCCGAGTTCTGGATGATCGAACCCGAGGCCGCCTTCATGGACCTCAAAGGCGACATGGATCTTGCCGAGGGCTTGTGCAAGCACCTGATCGCCCGTGTGCTGAACAGCAGCATGGACGACCTCCAGTTCTTAGATGCACGGCTGGCCGAAGAGGAGAAGAGCAAACCGCAGGACCAGCGCAGTGAAATGGGCCTGGTCGACCGCCTGAAGTTCGTGCTGGAAAACCCCTTCGAGCGCATCACCTACGACGATGCGATCAACATCCTCCTACGCAGCAAGCCCTACCAGAAGAAGAAGTTCCAGTTCCCGGTGGAATGGGGCGTGGACCTGCAGAGCGAGCACGAGCGCTACTTGGTTGAGAAGCACTTCAAGAAGCCGGTGATCGTCACGGGCTACCCGGCGAAGATCAAAGCATTCTACATGCGCACCAATGCGCCGGGCGACTTCGGATACAGCGACAAAGGCAAGACCGTCGCGGCGATGGACGTGCTCTTCCCCGGCATCGGCGAGATCATCGGCGGCAGCCAGCGCGAGGAACGCTTAGATGTGCTGGAGGCACGCATGGATGAGATGGGCGTGCCCAAGGAGGAACTCTGGTGGTACTTAGACACGCGCCGCTTCGGCACCGTGCCGCACGCGGGCTTCGGACTGGGGCTGGAGCGCTTCGTGCTGTTCGTAACAGGCATGGGGAATATCCGCGATGTGATCCCTTACCCGAGAACGCCGGGGAGCGCGGAGTTCTGAGAAGGAATTCACCGCAAAGACGCAAAGACCGCTTATCCCCTCTTCCTTGGGAGAGGGGTTGGGGTGAGGACTTAGCGCTCTTTGCGTCTTTGCGGCAACCTACTATACCCACATGCGCGAGCTACCTTGTCAAGCAACCGGGCACGGCGATCCGCCGTCACTGTGCCAGCCCACCAGCGCCATGAAACACCTCCTACTCCTTGCGAGCCTTTGTGTCGCCACGATGTTGCACGCGCAAGTACCCATCATCGACTACAGCTTCCTGGCGGTGCCGCCATCGGTGTTGGTGAACAAAGTGATCGTGCAGCCCGATGGAAAGATCCTCGTCGGTGGCGGGTTCACCAACTATGCGGGCTCGGGAAAGGGCAATTTGGTGCGCTTGAACAGCGATGGCACAGTGGACGCCACCTTCAACCCCGGCGGCAGCGGCCCTGATTTCCTGGTACAGGATATCGACCTGATGCCTGACGGAAGGATCCTGATCGCGGGCAATTTCAACACTTACAACGGCGTACAGAACAACTTCGTGGCACGCCTGTTCCCCGATGGGACATTGGACCCCGGCTTTCACGTGCCGCCGAACTCCATTAACAGCGCCGTTTACGCTGTTGCGTTGCACCGGAAAAACAGCGTGTTGGTCGCCGGCGATTTCTGGGTCTGCAGCGGACACAGCCAGCCGCACATCACGCGCTTCGATTCCACGGGCGTTGTGGACACCACCTTCCTTGTGGGCGCGGGTTTCACCTCCACCGTGTACGACCTGTTGGTGCTTCCCGATGACCGCATATTAGCAGGCGGCACCTTCTTCCTGTACCAGGACAATCCGTGCGGCCGCATCGCCCTGCTTGCCCCCAACGGGCTGTTCGACCCCTCGATGGACAATGATCCGGGAATTCACGGCTCCGCCAGTTCGGTCAGGGCATTGGCGCGGCAGCCGGATGGCAAGATCTTGGTCGGCGGCTACTTTACCTACCACAACAGTGTGCCACGCGCCGCTATCGCCCGGCTGGACCTGAGCGGCGCTTTCGACCCCTCGTTCACCTCACCGCTTTATCCCTACGCGCGGGTGGATGCCATCGCGGTGCAGGCGGACGGTCATATCCTTGTCGGCGGTGAATTCATCGGGAGCATGTACGACCCCAATGTACCTGGCCCGTCCTGCTTGGTCCGGATGAACGCCGATGGCAGCCGGGATGACACGTACGATCTGGGTACCGGCCTGGGAGCCGATCCCGGGGACACCTATTTTGTGCGGAGCATCGCCGTGCAACAGGATAATAAGGTGCTGGTGGGCGGCCGCTTCACCAGCTTCGACACGGAGACGGAATACCACCAGCTCATCCGCTTGCACGAGTCGAGCTTCGCGGGCATCAACGAAGGCCACGACGCACCTGCCGCGTTGAATGCCTGGTGGAACTCCCGTGAACTGCGGGTGACAATGCCGGACGGATTCACCAGCGGTGCGCGCTTGAACGTGTACACCAGCACCGGACAGCTGGTATACAGCCAACGCGCAGGCGCAGCAGCGAACAGCACGATCGGTGTGAAAATGGACCCCGGCACCGGTCTGTTGCTCGTGAGCTTGGAACAGGGCAACGCACGATCGACCGCGAAGGTGATGGTGCCTTAATAGGTGGATCGCCGCCAAGGATGCCAATGTTTCATCCGGACCTTCTCGGGAGCGCACCAAGGGAAGGTTGACCGCAACGGACGCTCCCGATACAAATCGGGAGAGCGCAACGGAATACGCGCCACGCCTATGTGGTTTGAAGCACCAAAGTCGTTGCGTCCGTCGCGTGCGTTGCGGTAAAAAGCCACTGTACTTACGATCGCGTGGCGATCCCTTTGTGCCCTTCGCGTACTTCGCGGTAGGAAACCCATGAAGATCTACCATCTCTCCACGTGTTCCACGTGCCAACGCATCCTGAAACAGATGCCGGACTTGGCGCGCTTCGAATTGCAGGACATCAAAACGGAGCCGATCACTGCGGCGCAATTGGACGCGATGCGGAAAATGGCAGGTAGCTACGAAGCGCTATTCAGTCGCCGCGCGATCAAATTCCGCAGCATGGGCCTGGACAAGAAGACGCTCGCCGAAACGGACTATCACGACCTGATCCTTTCGGAATACACCTTCCTGAAGCGCCCGGTGATCATGATCGGTGAGAAGATCTTCGTGGGAAATAGCAAGAACGTTGTGCAGGCAGCAGTGGCGGTCGCAAGCTGATACTTGGTGTCCACCATCGGAAGGAGCGGCCCTTCTGGGTGGGCCTCATAGCAACGCTACCGCGGTCACTGCGCCACTTCCTTTTTCTCCTTCCGTGCAGCTCGGTCCTCCCTCCTTTTCTCAGCATCCGTGCGCAGCACCGTGCGCATCCGTTCCTTGGCCTCGGGCATCAGGTTGCGCACCAGGCCCTCGCGCGTGGCATGCCACACGAAGTTGAACACGGAGCGGTCCGGGTCACGTTCGACGGTGTAGTTGCGTTCGCGGTCCGCGCTCATGCCACCGCCGTACTCCTGCAATAGCATGATGTCCATCACGCTGCCGAGCATGCTGTGGCGCAGTTCGCGGGGCGTACCGGGTTCCACCTGCACCAGCACGTCCGCATAGTCCACCGCCATCGTGCCCTTGGCGCGGCGTGCGTTCCCGTTCATGCGCAAGGTCAGATGGCGAAGCACGCCTTGCTCCACTTCCATACGCAACAACGGGCGCGTGGCCCGGTTCAGCTCCACCAAGGGCAGCCCCGCCAACGAGGCCGTCAAAGTGAACCGCTCGTTCCCGTTCAACGCCGCACTGTAGCGGCCCTCAACGCGGGCACTGTCGAAGATCATGAACGTGAAATCACCCGTGATGCTGTCGCCTTCCGCAATGCTCCCCGCCTCATTGGTGATGTTGTGGAACCGGGCGTTCATGCCGGTGAACGGCACCTCGCCCCACCGCCCGGTCCGGGGATCGCGCTCCCGGTAACGCACGTTCGCGTTCACCAGCCGGGCGGTGTCCACTTGGATGGAGAACGGCATGGCGGCCAATGCGGCCGGTGGCAGTTTTCTCGGGGTCCTTGCCTGATCAGGCAATGTCTTGTCCAGCTCCAGTTCCACGTGCAGGCCGAGAATGTCCACGTGGTGTACGAGCAGCGCTTCGTCGGCGATGGAACGGTCCACATCCAATCCACTGAGCAAGATGCTGTCCACCGCAAGGGCCATTACGCATTTCCGCAGGCGTCCGGGACCCGTGCTGTCCATCTGTTCCGGGGTGATACGAATGTCCGTAAGCCTGCCGCTCCGGCCTGCTCGGGACAAGGAGACCGCACCGATGTGCAGGCGGCTCCCGTCGGGCAGAAGCGTGCCGATGCTGTCCACCTTCAGCTCCGCCCCTTCCATGGAAAGGCGCACGCCGGCATTCCGGCCCGCTGAGGCGATGCGCACCGCCGAAGCACCGATGCCCAACCCGTTCACCTTCAGCTCCGGCAACAGTTTGTTGAGGTCCTGCACGGAAGCGTTCGCGCTCCGGATGGAGAGCGTGTCCGCGGCCAGCACTGACATCAGGCCATTCCCTTTGCGGCCCAAGCGCTTGAACGGGTCCGTAAGGTCCACGCGCTTCGGCCCGGTGTAATAATGGAACTCGGGTCCTTCCAACACAATGCCCCGCACACGGAACTCGCCTTTAAGCAACAAACGCCAGAAGGAAAGGCCGCGCAGCTCCACCCGGCCCACTTTCGCGGAGAACAGGTAGCGGAAGGCTCCGGTGCGCAGACTGTCCAGCAGGCGCGGTTCGAAATCCAGATCGGCGTCCGTGACCACCAGACTGCCGTGCCGGGCATCGGCCTTCAAACTGGCCAATGTGATGTGATAGCCCGGCACGCTGGCCCTTTCGATAGCGGCGTGGATGCGTGCCTCCACCTGCCGGTCCAGCCAAGGCTCGCCGCCGTGCCTTACCCACCAGGCCAGTGCGCCGGCCGCCGCGGCGCTCACGAGCACTAAGGCACCGAGCACACGCAACAGCAAGCGCAACGTTCGCGGGGTAGTAGCGGAAGACATGGGCGGGGTAAAGTTCAGGACTGTGGACCTCCAACGGTGCTCGTCTCAATAAGTGCCTGCGATGAACACCGGCACATGCTCCTTCATCCTTCTTCCCCGCCGCTCATCACAACGGATCGGAGGCCCTTTGCCCGGGTAATACATTTGCCCGCGTTGATCAACGCATTCCCCATGACCACAAGTGCTTCCGGAACACTCCGCGATCTCTTCCTCCTCACGCTCGTCGGCCTTACGGCCTGCACCTCCGAACCCAAGATGCCCGAAACCACCCCCCCCACGGTGCCCGCCTTCGATGTGGCCGGTATGGACAGCACCGCCACCCCTTGCGATGATTTCGACCGCTTCGCCAACGGTACGTGGAAGGACAACAATCCCGTGCCCGCGACCGAATCCCGCTGGGGCGCGTTCGGCATCCTCGCCAAGGAGAACCTGGAGGTGAAGGTGAAGAGCATCATCGACACGCTGATGAACGAGAAGGAGGCCAAGAAAGGCTCCACGCCCCAGCTCGTCGGGGACTACTACCGCTCCTACATGGACACGGTGACCTTGGAAAAGCTCGGCGCCACGCCGTTGAAGCCGTGGATGGACCGCATCGACGCCCTGAAGAACCTGGAGGACCAGGCCGCGCTCTCCGGCGAATACGCAAGGATCGGTGCCTCCTCCTTCGTGAGCCTTTCTGCGCAACCCGACCAGCAGGACAGCAAGATGAACACCCTGTGGAGCGATCAGGACGGGTTGAGCCTTGGCGAACGCAGCTATTACGAAAGCAAAGACAGCTCGATGGTGAATATCCGCAAGGAGTTCGTCCATCACGTGGACACGATGTTCAGCCTCGCGGGCCTTCCGGAGAAGAACGCCGGGCAGACCATACTCGATTTCGAGACCGGCCTGGCCAAATTTCAGCTCACCAACATCCAGCGCCGCGACCCGAGCATTTACACGCGTATGGCCTTTGCGGATTACCTCAAGCTCTCGCCCCGGTACGATCTGGCGACCGCCATCGCGAAGGCTGGCATCAGCAGTGACAGCTTATTGGTGGAGAACAAGGAATACGTGCAAATGGCCTCCGCCTACTTCGCCGGTACGCCGCTGGGCACGCTGAAGACCTGGATGAAATGGCAAATGCTCTCCACCTACGCGAACACCCTGAACAAGGCCATCACCGAGGAGAATTTCCACTTCAATGGTACCGTGATGAGCGGCACGAAGGAGCAGAAATCCCGGGACCTGCGTGCCCTGCGCGCCACCGACGGCCTGCTGGGTGAGCCACTGGGCAAGCTCTATGCGGAGAAGTACTTCCCCGCCTCCTCCCGCAAAAGGGTGGAGGACATGATCGAGAACGTGCGCACCGTGTATGGCGAGCGCATCAAGGACCTCACATGGATGAGCGAGGCGACGAAGGAGAAGGCCTTGGAGAAGCTCGCCCTCTTCACCACCAAGATCGGCTACCCGGACCAGTGGAAGGACTACAGCATGGTGGACATCAAGCCGAACGCCTTGTTGGAGAACACCATGCACCTGATCGAATGGCGCACCAACGACAACCTCGTGCGCATCGGCAAGCCGGTGGACCCGAAGGAATGGGGCATGACGCCGCAGACGGTGAACGCCTATTACAACCCCGCCATGAACGAGGTGGTCTTCCCCGCCGGTATCCTGCAACCTCCGTTCTTCAACCCCGATGCGGACGATGCGATCAACTATGGCGGCATCATCGCGGTGATCGGGCATGAGCTCACCCACGGCTTCGATGACCAAGGTGCGAAATACGACGGCCACGGCAATCTGGTGGACTGGTGGACGTCGGGCGACAAGGCCAATTTCGACTCGCTGGCCCACAAGATGATCGCCTACTTCGATAAGCAGGAAGCGATGCCCGGGCTCTTCATCAAAGGTGCGCTCACCGTGGGCGAGAACATCGCGGACCTCGGTGGCCTCACGCTGAGCTACGCGGCCCTGAAGCACAGCCTGGAAGGCAAGTCGGAGCCTCCGTTGATCGACGGCTTCACCTGGCAGCAGCGGTTCTTCTTAGGCTGGGCGCAGGTTTGGCGCGACAACATCCGCCCGGAGGCCCTGCGCATGCGCATCGAACGTGATCCGCACAGCCCCGCCCACTTCCGCATCGATGCCGCCCTTGGCCAGTTCAAGCCATTCGCGGAGGCGTGGTGCCCGAACGACCCCGGCACCATGATCGTGCCGGACAGTGAGCGTGTAGTGATCTGGTAAGTTCCCTCCGGGGGATCCGTCTCCCCTCCTTGAAAAATGGAGGGGAAAACCGCAATTACCTTTCACCCCATGGGCACTAACCGCATGGAAGCGTTCAGCGACGGGGTGATGGCGATCATCATCACCATCATGGTGCTGGAACTGAAGGTGCCGCACGGCACGGAACTGGCGGACCTGCACCCGTTGGTGCCGAAGCTCCTGAGCTATGTGCTGAGCTTCGTTTACGTGGGCATCTATTGGAACAACCACCACCACATGCTGCACACCACCGAGCGGGTGAACGGCGCAGTGCTCTGGGCCAACATGCACTTGCTCTTTTGGCTGTCGCTCATCCCGTTCGTCACCGGATGGATGGGCGAGAACCACTTCGCCCCGCTCCCGACCGCGATGTACGGCGTGGTACTGCTGATGGCCGCGATCGCCTATACCATCCTGCAGTTCGCCATCATCGGCATGCAGGGCGAAAGCTCCAAACTGGCCAAAGCGGTGGGCAAGGACTGGAAGGGAAAGGCGTCGCTGGCGTTGTACGTCATTGCGATCGCGTGCGCGTTCTACCTGCCGTACGTCACCGGAGCGCTTTATGCCGCCGTGGCACTGATATGGTTCATCCCCGACCGGCGTATCGAGCGGACGATGCGGTGAAACCGGGAATCGGTACGGAACGCGGATCACGCAGAAAGACGGATCACCGCTGATGCGGAAGGCGGGGTGGTGCGATCACGTCCCGGTGAAGGGCCGGAGACATGCGGGTGCTTCGGGGAGAAGCGCACCGCTGATAGTTCCTCAAGCCACGAGGCCGTATTCCGTGCGCACGTCCTTATTGCCCAGCACCACGAAGGTGAAGATGCCCAAGGCGATGCCGAAGGGGAAATTGAGGCAGTTCAGCGCGGCGATCACTTGCGTGAAGCTGCGGCTCTTGCGCTTATCGATCATGCGCGCACTGATGAGGTTCAGGATGCCATGCGCCTCCACCAGAACGAACAGGCCCCAGCCCAACGCGTACAGGAAGGAACCCAACCAGACCGGTGGTGCCTCGCCGCTATGTTGCGCGAACCAGGGGCTGTTCAGGAACGAAGCCGCGAACACCAGGCTCAACAAGGCAAAACCGCAAAGGCAGAGGAGCACGCCGTACACATAGTGCAGCACGCTCAGTGTGGAGAGGTGATGTTTCATATCCCGAAGTTGGGGCTTTCCACTGCATGGCCCACCGGGATCCGGAAGAGCGGTCGCTTGTCAGGGCGAATGGCACGGAAGCGACCATCGTCTTGGATGTATTCGTTCACGTACATTCTGAAACAGCGCGCAATGGGCATGCGACTGCCAGCGTTTTCCGAAGGTTCCCCCTGCATCGAGGTACTCTTCCGCAACACTGTCATGCACCCGTTGCAGCACGGATCTTGCAAACGCCCATGATCATGTTCATCCGAACAGCCTTCTTACTTTTCATCGGTGCCTTGGCCTGTGCCAACCCCGGATCTTCATCGACCATGGGCAAAGCCATCTCCCCCACCCACATGGACAATCCTTACTACTCCCGCACCGACACCACGCATCTCAACGTGAGCGATGCCGAATGGAAGCGCATCCTGCCCGACAGCGTATATGATGTGGCCCGCAACAAGGCGACGGAGCGCGCCTTCACCGGCAAATACTGGGATACGGACGGCTTAGGCACGTACTACTGCGCCGTCTGCGGCAACGCCCTCTTCCGATCGGACAGCAAGTTCGGCAGCAGCTGCGGTTGGCCCAGCTTCTACCAAGCACTGCGCCCCAACAGCGTGCGTTACGTGGAGGACCCCAGCTACGGCATGGTGCGCACGGAGGTGCTCTGCGGCCGCTGCGACAGCCACCTCGGGCACATCTTCGACGATGGCCCTCCCCCTACCGGCAAGCGCTTCTGCATGAACTCCATCGTGCTGGATTTCGAGGCGGAGAAATAGCGCTCGTTCAGCAACCGTTCAATACGCGCTTGCCTCGTTCAACTCCGCCATGTCCTCCTTGCTCAAGCGCAATGCCGCGGCGGACATCAGTTCGTCCAGTTGTGCGATGTTGGTCGCGCTGGCGATGGGCGCCGTGATGTGTGGACGGGCCATCAGCCAGGCCAGTGATACCGCTGCCGGAGTGCTGCCCAGCCGCACGGAGACCGCATCCAACGAGGCCAAGATCTTCAACCCGTGCGGGGTGAGGTATTTGGGCATGCTGCTGCCGCGTACGCTCTTGCTGAAGTCAGCCTCGCTGCGGTATTTGCCCGTGAGGAAGCCGCTGGCCAAGGCGTAGTAGTTGATCACGCCCAAGCCGTGTTCTTCGCAGAGGGGCGCGTGATCCCGCTCGAACACGTCACGGTCGAAGAGGTTGTAACGCGGCTGTAGCGAGACGTAGGCCGCAAGCCCCATGCCGGCACTGATGCGCATGGACTCCTGCAAGCGCCCCGGGCTGAAGTTGGATGCGCCGATCCAGCGCACCTTGCCCGCCGTCACCAGCTGGTCCAAGGCTTCGAGGGTTTCCCCGATCGGCGTATCCAGGTCGTCCCAATGGGTCTGGTAGAGGTCGATGTAGTCCGTGCGCAGGCGCTTCAGCGAGGCCTCAACGGCCCGCAGGATATAGTCCTTCCGCAGGTTCTTGCCCTCGCCCATATCGCCGCCCACCTTGGTGGCGATCACCACTTTATCGCGGTTGCCGCGGGCGTGCATCCAATTACCGATCACGGTCTCGGACTCGCCGCCCATGTGGCCCGGCACCCAGTTTGAATAGGAGTCCGCCGTGTCGACCAGATCGAAGCCGCCGTCTACAAAGGCATCTAAAAGTTCGAAGGACGTGGCTTCGTCGACGGTCCAACCGAAGACGTTGCCACCGAAAGCGAGAGGCGCGACATGGAGGTCGCTCTTGCCGATGGTGCGCTTTTGCATGTTGTCAAAGTAAGCCTCTTCGCCGAAGACCCCTTGCGGTGACGTCGGGAAGAACACCGACCTTCGTTGCTCAACACCGCCCCATGATCCGATCACTGATCCTCGCTTCCCTGCTCTTCACCACCGCCTTGCACGCGCAAACGCCGATGCCCGCCGAGACGCGCGTGGGCATCGCCGAGCTGCAAGCGGTGGCCCTGCGCCAGCCCGATGCGCACAAACTGACGGCCGAGGCCCAAGGCAAGTACCCCGTGGCGATGATGGGCGGGCGCTGCATGGTGGGCTTCCTCGGAAAGGTGAATGACACTTTCGATCCTGATGAGCTCGACCCGTCGATCGTGCATGTGGGCGCACGCATCGGCGATGTGCTCTCCTTCCGCGTGGATGCCTACCACCTCCTTGCGGCATCGGCTATCCCCGGACTAGCATATGCAGAGCTGGCGGGCATCGCGAAGCCCACGTTGGACAAATTGGTGACCACCATCCACGCCGACAGCGTGCAGCAAGGCATCAACCTGCCGCAGCCCTATACCGGTGAAGGCGTGCTGATCGGCGACCTGGACTGGGGCTTCGACTACACGCACCCGATGTTTTACGACACCGCTCTGACCAACTACCGCGTGCGTGCCGCGTGGGACCAGTTCCGCCAAGCGGGCCCGGCACCGGCCACCTTCGGCTATGGTGCTGAGTTCACCACGCCGGCCACGCTGTTGGCCGCGCAGGGCGATACCTCCAACATCTACACCTACGGCACGCACGGCACGCATGTGGCGGGGATCATGGGAGGAGGCGGTGCAGGAACGATCTATCGCGGCGTGGCCTTCGATGCACAGTTCCTCTTCTGTTCCTTCTTGATCGATGCCGCCGCCGCGCTCGACGGCGTGGCCTGGATGCAGCAGGTCGCGCAGCAGGACGGCAAACGCTTGGTGGTGAACATGAGCTGGGGTCTCTACTACATGGGCACCCTTGACGGCCATTCGCTCATCAGCCAAGCACTGGACCAGTTCTCCGCCGAGGGGGTCGTCTTCTCCATTTCCGCAGGCAACAACGGCGACATTGCCTTCCACATCGGCAAGACCTTTACGGGCGATACCCTGCGCAGCCGCGTGCAGTTCTACCCGTACAGCGCCCACCCGCACATGTGGGGGCAAAGCCTGACGATGTGGGGTGAGCCGAACACCTCCTTCTCCGCCAATATCAAAGTGTTCAACAGCAATAATGCCCTGGTGATGGAAACGCCGTGGTACCACACCGCTACCCAGGCCACTTATGTCGATTCCCTGCTGATCGCAAGCGATGACACGGTGTTCTTCAACCTTACTGCCGAGGCGGCCAACCCCCTGAACGACCGGCCACATTTCCGGCTTCGCATCAAGAACACCAATACCACCCTGCGCGTGATCATGCAAGCCACCGCCCCATCCGGAACCGTGCATTTCTGGAACGTGACGGAGCTCAACAACGACGTGGGCAACTGGGGGCAGGAATTTCAGACCGGGGTGCCCGGAGGGACCGCCGGCGACACCCAGTACGGTATCGGTGAACCCGCCTGCGCCGAAAGTGCCATCACCGTGGCCGCGTGCAGCTCCATTGTCGGCTACTCCCCCACCGGCAATCCCATCGGTGGCAATATCGCCAGCTTCTCCTCCTTCGGCCCCACTTTGGACGGACGCATCAAGCCGGACATCACCGCACCGGGTTCCAACGTGGCCTCGTCCATCAGCTCCTTCACGGACAATGCCTTCAGCCCCTTGCTCACCGTGCCCTTCCAAGGCCGGGATTATCCCTTCGCTCGCTTCAGCGGCACCAGCATGTCCGCCCCCGCCGTCACCGGCGCGGTGGCCCTGATGCTGCAGGCCGACCCCACGCTGACACCGGCACAGATCCGCGACATCATCCGGCAGACCGCCATCACCGACAACTACACCGGCACGATCCCGCCTGGCGGTAGCACCCGCTGGGGCATGGGCAAGCTCAACGCCTACCATGCGGTGACGCAGTTGCTCGGCGTAACGGGCGTGAACGAGGCCGGTGAACCTCACCTGTCCGTTTGGCCCAACCCGGCCAGCGGCATGCTCTTCGTCAGCCCGCCCTTCGCAACCGATGGCGCACAGCTTTATGTGACCGATGCGTTGGGACGCACCGTGCTCTCCCGCGCACTGAACAGTTCCGGAGCCTTCTCCGTGGATGGTTCCGGCTGGCCCAGTGGTGTGTATTTCCTGCGGATGGAAAAGGAGGGGCAGTGTGCTGTCGGGAAGGTTGTGCGGGAGTAGCGCATTTATTCCGACGTCATTGCTTCGTCGCAACTACTCGCGATGCCGGATGGAGCGGGCTTTGCTTTCGCACAGGGCATTCTCGCAGTGACGGGTGAGCAAATAGATTTCTTGCCGCCCGGAACAAAACCGCATTCCATGAACATAGCTTTCGTCCGGATCCAACCTACTGGAACCACTAAAACCACCTCCATGTTAAAACGGACGTTTTTCATAACCGCACCTGTTGCCGCGCTCCTTCTGCTCGCATCCTGTAGCGGAGGGGATCATGCCAAGACCGATGAAATGATGGCCCATAACAAGGCCATGATGGCCGCCGACAGCCTGACCAAGGCACAGGAGGCCACCACCAAGGCTCTCTACGACCTGATCAACACGACCAGTTCCGATGGGATCGAGAAGCTCGTCACTGACGATTTCGTCGACCACCAGATGGACACGTCGATCAAGTCCACCGGCATCCAGGCCTTGAAGGATGAGATGGCGATGTACTTCACCGCCTTCCCCGACTTCCACCAGGACATCATGGGCATGGCCACCAACGGCGACCGCACGTACGTGGTGCTGCACATCACGGGTACCAACAAGGGGCCTTGGGGTAGTACCATGCCCGCCACCGGCAAGGCCATCGACGTGATGGGCGCCGACGTGGTCCGCTTTGTTGACGGCAAGGTCGCCGAGCATTGGGGCTACATGGAGGAGATGAAGATGATGGGCCAGCTGGGCCTATGGCCGCCTGCGCCTGCCGCTGCGCCGAAGAGCATGAAGAAATAGTGATCGGCACCCGCCCGATGAGCAGAACGAACGGCGAGGAAACTCTCGCCGTTCGTCGTTCCGCAGCAGCTATGGTACACCTGTGCAGTTGATCTCACCCCTTCACCCGAACCATACGGCGTAGCCCTTCTTCCGCAATTCCAGCGCCAGCCCCAGTTCCACTTCCAGCGCTTCCTTGCGGCTCAGCGGGCCGATGTCCTGATAGAGGCTCGGCCTCAAATAGCGGCCATACTTCTCCACGATGTTCGACGAGAGCTTCTGTCCTTTCGCATTGCGGTAGCCTGTCTTGTGCTGCGTGAACCGCTCCTGCGGAGTCTTGCTCGTCTGGCCCACGTAGAGGCATTCAAGCACACCGTTGTACTGCGGGTTCGCCTCGCGGAATTTGCGGTCCTCGGTGAATACCTTCCGGCTGAGCTCGATGACGTAGACGGTGTAGACGGTGGGCATGGTCAGGCCACGAGGCGCTCCACAAAGTACATCTCCATTTCTCCCTTGCCCTTTGCCTGCACTTTGCCGCGCGGGGTGAAGGTGAATACTGGTGAACGGTCGTTGGTGACTGGTGACTGGTGGACCACATCCTTCACCAGATCATACGTCGCCTCACTGATGTTCACCTTCCCCACTTCACCGCTGCTCTCCATGCGGCTCGCCGTATTCACCGTATCGCCCCAGATGTCGTACTGGAATTTCTTCACGCCCACGATGCCTGCGACGACGGGGCCGGTGTGGATGCCCACGCGCATTTCGAAAGCAGACAGCCCTTTTGCATCGCGCTCCTTTTTCCGTGTGATCATGAACGCTTGCATTTCCAACGCGGCATGCATCACGTCCGCCGGTGCTGCGCTCTTCGGGTCCGGCAGACCGCCTGCGCACATGTAGGCGTCGCCGATGGTCTTGATCTTCTCGATGCCGCGCGCGGTGATGATGTTGTCGAAGGCTTTGAAGCAGGTGTTCAACTCTTCCACCAGATCTTGCGGGGATAGCTTCTCGCTCGCTTCGGTGAAGCCTTTGAAATCGGTGAAGAGGATGGTGGCGCTGTCGAACTGTTTGGCAACGGCATGGCCATTTGCCTTCAACTCGTTGGCCACTTCCTCCGGTAGGATGTTCAACAGCAGTTCATCGCTGCGCTTCTTGCCGCGATACACGGAGAAGGCCAGCGCGATCAGCAGGAGCAGGCCGCCGGCGATGGAGAAGGAGATAATGCGTTGTTGCCGTAACCGTTCCTGTTGTTGCTGGACGTTGGCTTTCTGCCGCTCGATCTCCAATGCACTTTGCCGCTCTTGCACGGTATTCTCGTAGGCCGCCAAGGCACCCTTGCTGGTGATGGTCTTCAATGAATCGCTGAGGCGGGCATGGTCCAGCGCCAGGTCCAAGGCCTCGCGATCCCGACCTGCGGACTTGTAAATGTTGCTCAGCTCCAGTTCGTATTTCAGGACCAGGCCCAAGCTATACAGCGTCGTGGCTTCGCCCAAGGCCTTTTCCAAGTAACGGGTAGCGGCAACGCGGTTCCCAACGGCGCGCTGATAGAGATAGTTGCCGAAGGACACTTCGCAGTCGCCACTGATGGAAGAGATGGGGAGATAGTTCTTGGCCGCGATCACATTCACTGTATCCAGCTCCATGCGGGCACTGTCCAGCTGGCCCGTCCAGATGTAGGACATCGCGAGGAGCACCCTGCACACTCCTTGCTGTAGAATAGGGACACGCGCCCACGAGACGCGTGTGTCCTTGAAGCATTGCAACGCCTTGAGTGTATCCCCGCGCAGCAGTTCGAGGCGGCCGAGCTCCATGTAGCATTCGGACATCGGCGAAATAGTGCTGTTCTTCATTATCCTTCAGTGCCTGGCGGATATAGGGTTCAGCACGGTCAAGGTTGCCCCACACCCGATAGGACCAGCCCGCCATCAACGTCTCGTTCGCCGCCGCTTCGGGATCGCGGCCCTGGAAGTACTCGCCGGACTTCAAGTAGTTCTCAATGGCAAGTGCGTACTGTTCGAATTGAAGATAGTAACCGGCAAGGCCATGATAGCTGGCCGCCAAATTCACCTCCGGTCCGGTGCGGCGATACCGCTCCAAAGCCGCTTGGTAGAAGGCCAAGCGCTCCTCTTGCGCACCGGAGGAATTGTAGGCGATGCGTATGAATGACAAGGGAGAGAAGTACAACTGCTCGACATGCTCCTTATCCAAGAGCTCGATGCTCTCCTTCCATGCCTTGATCGACCCGGGATAGTCTTCTTGTTGGTTCAAGCGGATCGCCTTAATGCAGGGGATGTAGGCCATGCCGACGCGGTATCCGAGGGTGGTGGAAAGGGCCGCGGCCTCCTTCAGGGAAACGAGGCATGCCGTGTCCCCGGTCGCGTCGAACGTCCACATGCCCACCCGGTTCAACATGTCCACGCGTGCTGTGGTGGGGCCTTCGGTGCGCAAGCGTGTGCGCAAGGAATCCAATTCATGCGTTTGGCCGATCGTGGACATGCAGGTGATGCACGCGAGGCACGATGTCATGGTCCATTTGACGAGCGCGCGAGGGACTGACAATTTCATTCTTGTGTGACCGATCCTGTCGCGTTGACAAAGTACATCTCCATCTCCCCTTTCCCTTTCGCCTGCACTTTTCCGCGTGGGGTGAACGTGAGATCCGCTTCACCCTTCACCAATGCATACGTCGCTTCGCTGATGTTCACTTGCCCGACTTCACCACTGCTCTCCATGCGGCTCGCCGTGTTCACCGTATCGCCCCAGATGTCGTAGGCGAACTTCTTCACACCCACGATGCCCGCCACTACCGGGCCGGTGTGGATGCCGATGCGGATCTCGAAGAAGGGCAGCCCGGCGGCGACCTTGCCGGCCCTGCCCTCGGCAATGAAATCGCGCATCTCGAAGGCGGCCCGCACCGCGTCCTCCGCGTGCGTACTGTTCTCCACCGGTAACCCGCCTGCAGCCATGTACGCATCACCAATAGTCTTGATCTTTTCCAACCCGTGCCGCTCCATCATCCCGTCAAAAGCGCTGAAGCATTCGTGGAGGTCCTTCACCAATTGCTTGGGACTCAGCTGTTCGCTCATCGCGGTGAAGCCTTTGAAGTCCGTGAAGAGCACCGTGACGTGCGGGATGAGCCGGGCCTCGGCCTCGCCCTTCTCCTTCAGTTCTTCCGCTACTTCCGCGGGAAGGATGTTCAACAGCAACTCATCACTGCGCTTGCGCGCCTTGCTGATCCGGTTGCGCTGGAAGAAGAACACGCCCGCGAACAAAGCCACCAGTGCGAAGCCGCCCATGAAGCCATTACGCACCAGCTTCTGCTTCTGGATCTCCTTCGCTTGCACCTCCTTGTCCTTCCCGAGCAGCACGATCTCCTGCTCCTTCTTCTCGGTCTCGTATTGCACACTGAGCAAGGCCACGGCCTTCGCCTTATCGATGTTGAGGGTGCTGTCCTTTATGACAGCATACTGCTTGAAGAAGTCCAGCGCTGCAACAGGGTTCCCTTGCAGGTCGTACGATCGTGCCAAACCCCGCAAGGCCTGTTCTTGGGGCTTCAACAGGTCGTTCTTACGCCCCAGTTCCAGCGCCCGGGTGAAGAGGCTTTCCGCATGCGCCCGCGCTTCGGTGCGCTTGTTGCCAGTGGCCGCCAGAACGTGGGCCGAAGCACTCAAGAGCACATTGCCCAAGGCGTTGGACTCCCTTGCTTCCAGTTCCGAGGAGGTAACGTCTCTGCGATGCATCCGCAATGCACCCTCATAGTGCGTGATGGCCGCTACCGTGTCCCCCTTCATGGCTAAGGCATCGCCCTCCCAACCTTCGATCTCGCCGAGTTCCGCCTCATTATCCCCCTGCGATGAAATGGCGCGTGCCTTATCCAAGTGGAACAATGCACTGTCCGGCTTTTGTTGGCGCAAACAGACAATGGCCAGGCCGATCAAGGTGTTCGGACTGCCACTCGGCTGCTTGGTGAGTGCTGTCCGGAAGTATGATCCTGCCGCCTCTGTATCGTTCATTTCAAGGAGCAGGTATCCGACATTCGCATAGAGTTCGCCGATCGCATGTTCGTGCTGTTGCGCCTCGAGGGAGCGGATGCTCGCCAGTGTATACTGTAGGCCACGTTCATAATCCGCAGAGCCGATGAACATGAACCCCAGGTTCTGTTGCATGGCAGAGATCACCCAGAGATTGCCATCCCGTTCGGCCATTGCGAGTGCCCGCTCCAGCGCTAGGATGAGGGCCTTGGTGTCATCCGCATAGAGTCCGACGAAGAGCCGCGCGCCCTCACATTGCGCCAAGCCCGACAAGTCGTGGTTTGCCTCGTAGATGGCGGTCGCCTTCTCCAGGCTGTCCTTCCTTCCCTGTACATCGGTATTGAGAATGAACAACGACGACTCCACCAATACCTCTGCCACGCCTTGGTCATCGCCCACACTGCGCAGCAGCCGAATGGCTTCGGCCATCTCTTGCCTGTAGTTCGCAGTGGTATCGCCCCATACCGCTTTGGCGTTGTTGAACCAGTAGTTGTACCCGAGCAAGCGCGGGTGGCCACCCTTGCCAGTGATCGTCATGGCGCGCTTGTTCACCGAATCGGCGGCAGCGAACTCTTCCGCGCGGATGTGCGCATAGGCCTCGAAGGTCCAAGCCGCCGCACGGCCTTCATCGTTGTCCAAACGATCGGCGATGCGCCATGCCTCATGTGCGGCGTCCAGCGCTTTCGGGTAGTTGATGGTGGCGTACACGCGGGCCATTTCCACCAGCGTGTTCATGCGCGCCGTATCCGGTCCGGGCTGCTCGCTCAACCGATCGATGAGACGATCCAGCCGGGCTTGCTGACCGAATGCCGGGACAAGAGCGGCCCAAAGCACCAGAAGGAGAAGTGTCCGGGTCAAGTGATGGGATTGTTATTGGATACAAAGTACATTTCCATTTCCCCTTTGCCCTTCGCTTGCACTTTGCCTCGCGGGGAGAACGTGAGGTCCGCTTCATCTTTCACGAGTGCATACGTCGCTTCACTGATGTTCACCTGCCCCACCTCACCGCTGCTTTCCATGCGGCTCGCCGTGTTCACCGTGTCACCCCAGATGTCGTACTGGAACTTCTTCACGCCTACGATGCCTGCTACGACCGGACCGGTGTGTACGCCGATGCGGATCTCGAAATAGGGTAGGCCCGCCGCCACTTTTCGCGCTTTGCCTTCGGCGATGAAGTCCCGCATTTCCAACGCGGCGCGCACCACATCCGTGGCGTGCGTGGTGTTGGGCGTGGGCAGGCCGCCCGCCGCCATGTAAGCGTCACCGATGGTCTTGATCTTCTCGATGCCGTACTTCCCGCAGATGCCGTCGAAGGCGCTGAAGCATTCATGGATGTCGCGCACCAGCTCCTTCGGACTGAGCTGTTCGCTCATCGCGGTGAAGCCTTTGAAATCCGTGAAGAGCACCGTGACATGCTCAATGAGCTCGGCCTCCGCGCTTCCTTTCGCCTTGAGTTCGTTCGCCACCTCCTCCGGCAGGATGTTGTGCAGCAGATCATCCGAACGTTGTTTCTCCACGCGCAGTTCCGCCGTGCGTTCGTTCACCTCGATGTCCAGCTCATCGCGCTGCCGCGCCAGCAGGCGGTTGGCATGCACCGAACGCAGCGCCATATAGACCGCGATGGTGACCGGCATGGAGAGGTAGACGGTGAGCCGCATGATCGTGCGCAGGAGGAACGGCATTTCCTGTCCCGAATAGTTGTAGGCTTGCTCCAACAACACCCCACCGCAGACGAAGACCAATGACCCGACGGCGATCAACCAACCACCAGGCACCTTCTTCCGCATGGCGTTCCAAGCTTGGCGCACCACCTCGAAAAAATAGATCAGCGTCATCCAAGAGCCGTACTTACCGGACGTTCCGGGGAAATAGTAATTCAGGAAGTTCAGGCCGATCATCACCGCAGTTAGGCCGATGAAGAACCACGTGCCGCGCCGATCGCCATCGCCGAACATGGCGCGCAACACCAGCACGAGGAACAGTATGCTGAGCGGATAGGCCAGATCATTCACGTAACCAATTTTTTCCATAGCGGCCAAAGGGAGGTCGGCGGCCACCTTCATCACCGTGTTGGTGATGGCCACCAACGCCAAGGCGAAGGAGAATACCGCCAATTGCGGCCAGCCCTTGTCACGACCACCCCAGGAAAGGATGGCGATGGCCAGGAGCATGATGAGCAGGTTGATGCCCGTGAACATGCCGTACAGGAGCAACGCGTTGCCTTCAAGTTCCCTGATGTTCTCCGTGACCGCGGAGCTGGAAAGGTCGAACTTCAAGAGGTCGGAGCCGCCTCGATTGAAGTCGCGGTCAGGTGCGTACACCGCACGGATGGCGATGATCTCCGGCCTCCCATCGTACAGAAAATGAAGACGGACCGTGCGACGTGGACTGAATGAGGCTGTGTGGTAAGGCCCTGCTATCTCCGGTGCAGGCAGGCTCCCGATGCGATCCACCATGCGGCCGTTCAGGTATACCTCGATGGCGCCTTGGCTGAAGATGTGGAGGTCTGCTTCACCCATGCCGGATGTATCCGAAGTGGTCGGGCACACCATTTCGAAACGCACCCAGAAGACCTTGCCGCGTGAAAGATCTGCGTAGGCGGAGCTGTCCAGTGCAGGCCACATCGCGTCATCGTATCCGCGCGTTGCGAATTCGGCGCGGTCGTCCTGTGAATAGCGCGGATGTCCGAGCTGCATCAGGTCGATGCCCGGCATTCTGGTCACGATATCCCACGCAAAGAACCGATGGTCGCGCAAGGCTTGTTCAGTGATCACTAAGGCGTCGCTTCGTGGCGCGGTCTCCCGTTGCAACGAAGGTGATGGAACAGCAGCCGTATCGATCCCGGATGCATTCACCGCGGCCGCCATGGTGAGCGACCTTCCTGCGGAAAGCAGGATCATGAAAACGAGCAGGCGACAAAATGCGCGGCTCATCGTGCACTGCGTTCAGCCTCCATGGAAACTCCGAACGGATGGACCGGACCCCTCATGTTTGTTGTGTGTAGACCGGTGTTATCCGGCCTTGCAAGGTGCGCATTCCCTCCGGTCTTGCGCCTCGTATTTCTACGGGGTACGCTGGCTTGGCCACTTTAGGCCCGCTCCACGTAGTACATCTCCATCTCTCCCTTCCCTTTCACCTGCACTTTTCCGCGCGGGGTGAAGCTGAAGGATTGTCGGTTGTCCGATATCCTTTGTTCATCCGCACGCCCGACAACCGACAACCGATCACCGACAACCAACCGGTACGTCGCCTCGCTGATGTTCACCTGCCCGACCTCGCCTGAAGATTCCATGCGGCTCGCGGTGTTCACCGTATCGCCCCAAATGTCGTACTGGAACTTCTTCACGCCTACGATGCCCGCCACTACCGGACCGGTGTGGATGCCCACCCGCATCTCGAACGCGGGCAGGCCTTGCCCATCGCGTTCCTTCTTCCGCGACTTCATGAACGACTGCATCTCCAACGCCGCATGCACCACGTCCGTCGGCGTGCTTGTGCCGGGGTCGGGCAGGCCGCCCACGCACATGTAGGAGTCGCCTATGGTCTTGATCTTCTCGATGCCACGAGCGGTGATGATGTTGTCGAAAGCCTTGAAGCAGCTGTTCAGTTCCGCCACCAGTTCCTGCGGTGACATCAGTTCACTGGCCCGCGTGAAATCCTTGAAATCCGTGAACAGGATGGTGGCGTTCTCGTACTGCTTTGCGATCGAGGTGCCGGTGTCCATCAATTCCTGCGCCACCTCCGCAGGCAGGATGTTGAGCAACAGATCTTCGCTGCGCTTCTTCTCATACTTCAGCTGGCGCGTTCGCTCCGCCACCTGTCCTTCCAGTTCCTTGTTGCGCGCAATGATCTTCGGGTTGGTCATGTATTCGCCTTCCTGCAAACGGTAATCCGGCTCGGACCCGTGTACGTGCACCACCGACCACTGGCCGTCCCGCCTGTGGAAAATGGTGGTCTGCCGCAGCAGGTCGCGAATGGGTGTACCGGCGTGCTCCTGGATCCAGTAGGAATCGCATTCCGTCCAGGCCGTGTCGCCTAGCAGGTGCACATCGAGCCACAGGTTCTCTATAACGAAGGGCTCAGGATATTGCTCCAAGCCCTTCTCGTTCATGGCGCGGTACTGGGCCTTGTTGGTGGCCCGTTCGTGCATTGCGGTGCCGAAGAATGTGATGTCCTCGGCGCAAATGCTGAAGCGTTCGTCGAGGTCGCGGCGCGCATAGCTCTGCCAGAACTTGTCGTGAGCAGCCAGCACGGCTGCTTCCTCGGGATCCCCGTGAAATGGTCGCCCTTCATCCGATGGACTACCCGATGTCGATCCTGGTTCCGCCATTGAAGCGGAAAGGTAAGCTGGTACCGACCGGTCGCAATAACCACTGCCTCCCTGACTGAGTTGCCACCTCACGAAGTCAGCCTTCACCAAGGCTGTTACTAACGAAGTACATCTCCATTTCACCCTTGCCCTTTGCTTGCACTTTGCCGCGCGGGGTGAAGGTGAATGCAGGTCGGTGAATGGGAGTTGGTGAATGGTGAATGGGTTGCTCACTATTCGCCAATGACCATTCGCTATTCACATCTTTCACCAGTACATACGTCGCCTCGCTGATGTTCACCTGCCCCACTTCACCGCTGCTCTCCATACGGCTGGCGGTGTTCACCGTGTCGCCCCAGATGTCGTACTGGAACTTCTTCACGCCTACGATACCCGCGACGACCGGGCCGGTGTGGATGCCCACGCGCATTTCGAAGACGGGCTTGCCTGCCGCAACGGGCTGCTGCTTGTGCTCATGCATGAAGGCCGGCATGGCCAGACGGCCTCCTCCTAGTGCGGAACGCCAAAATAGTTCATCGGTCCACGAGGCACGGACAACCTGACCCTCATGCCGGAAAGCGGGCGCTGCCTGTGTGGGCATGCAGTCGGACAGCAGCATTATCCGGTACGGCAGCTACCTCGGCGAGATCAGCATCGCCACCCCCGATAGCCTCTAGGTGCTTCGAAGCGGAAACCGACAGTACCTTCTTGATCAAGGTGAACACGCTCGGCGAGGTGCAATGGGTGCGGAGCACCGAAGGGCGAAGCTGGGCGGAAGGCCTGAGCGTGAATGCTGCCGACAATATCCACATCCATCGTTAGGGTATCCGATTTGCAATAATCCCAGAGGTCGCGTCACATTGGGACTCATGACCGGTCCATACCAACAAAGGGCCGCTTTCAGGCATCGACCCGGAACAAATAACATTGGTCATGATCAGCATGGCCCTGTTGAGCTAATATTGCTGATCGCCCATGGATACGAACCGACCAGCACCTCTGCAACCTGAGGAAATGATCTCGCAAGCATCGCGGCTCGGCCTTGCGACGCCACGCCTGACCATCAGTGCCGATCTAGCCCAAAAACTCGTGTCCGCAGGCGCTCTGGCACCCTCGGCAGGCAATGATCAGCCATGGAAATTGCTGTTGCACGGCGGCCGCCTGCTCTTGTTCCACGACGCCGAGCGGTCCTACTCCGTCCACGACCCCGAACGAATGATCCCGCACATCGCGCTCGGGATGTTCATTGAGAACGTGCTCCAGCAAGCCGGTGCATCCGGCGTGCAGCTCGACGTCCGCATGGCCGAAGCAGTCGGCCCGGGTCCGATCGCCTGGTTCGAACGCGTCGAGGGAACGCCACGCCCGGAGTCCTACGCGTGGGCGGAACAGCTCGCTGCCCGGCATACCAACCGGGGCCCCTCCCTGGGCACGGACCTGCCTCAAGGAACGATCGCAGCATTGCAGGAGGCCCTGGCAGCGGTGGAGGGGGCACGCCTGCTGGCGGTCGAGGACCGCGATGCGCTGGCCCGGGTAGGCGGCATCTGCGGAACGGCGGAACAGATCCGGCTGCTGGACCCGCATGGACATGCCGAATTCTTCGGGCGCGAGGTGCGTTGGACCGCTGCGGAAGCGGCCCGCACCCGCGACGGGCTGGATGTGCGGACCCTCGGGTTGCCAGCGGCCGGGCGCATGGCCCTGCGCCTTGCGGCCAAGCCCTGGTTCATCGATCTGCTGCGGCGGAGCGGTAGCCGCGCATTGGAGCGCCCGACCGCCGATGCCGTGCGGAACGCGGCCGCGGTGGTACTGGTGGCCGTGCCACAACTGGACCTGCGCGGGCGCCTGCTGGCCGGACGTGCTGCCCAGCGGGTATGGTTGAAGGCCACGGCGATGGGTGTGGCGGTCCACCCGGTATCGGCCTCCATCTTTTTTGGGCATCTTGCCGAGCACCCATCACTGCGTGTGCTGGGTGATGCGCAAGCACAGAAGTGCCGCGCATTGCTCCAGGAGATACGCTCCCTGTTCAACGTGCAGGGACTTCAGCCAGCGCTCATGATGAAGCTGACCCTCGCCGGTGCCACGGAAGTGCGCTCGCTGCGCATGCCGGTCGAGGACATGCTCTTCACGAGCGATGAACGATGACAACGCCTGATATGATAGGCACGAACTTCGACAGGGCCGCTTGAAGCGGAAGATGACTAGCGCGGACCTCTGATCCGGCCGCTCAACAATGACCGCCATGCCCAGCATTAGCCTCCAGCGCCGGCGCTCGTTTTTTTTCGCGCACCGATCCCTTGTGGCCTCCGGCCAACTTCAACCTTTCCTTCCGCAATGCGCTCTACGGCAGCTGTTCCGTCCGCGTACCCGTGGGCGAGCTGCCGCCAACACTCTGTAGAATGATATCGCGGTCGTTGGCCGCGCCGGTGTACTGCACCACGCCGTTCATGTTCACATCGGTGGGCAGGTAGCCCGTGGCGATCTCTGTGGGTGAGCTGCCGCCGATGCTCTGCAGGACAACATCACGGTCGTTGTCCGCACCGGTGTACTTCACCGCCCCGTCGAAGTTCACGTCGCCCGCCCAGAGCGCTTTGACCGGGAAGGCTCCCCAGACGCTTTTACGTGCCTCGGTGCCATAGGTGGAAGTGGCCGCATTGGTGAGATCCACCGGAGTAGGTGTGGCATCCAAGATCACAGGGTCCAGGGTCATCGCGCCCAAATGGTTGCGGTGCAGCACTGCCACATTGTACATCGCGGGGGCCGCGTTGAAGTGGACCGGGGAGTTGCCGTCGACGTCCACGATGTCGCCGTCACGTTGGAGCAAGGCACTGCGCGTGGCCGATACCACTGCGGGGTCCATCGCATCGCGCAGCTCCAGCACCACCCAGTCCACAATGGCGTCGTTGCCGGTGACCATGAGCACGGCGGGCTGGATGAACTCGTCGCCGCCACCAGCATGTGAATAGCCCAATGCGGTGTAGGGTTCGATCATAGGAAAGCCGCCTAAGCTGCGGAGCTGATCGTCCATCAGACCTGTCGAAGCATCGTACGGGCCGTCCAGAAAAACGCGTGCGGCGAGGTTCACCCCCGTGACCGGGCTGCAGAAAAGGTCCCGCAGGAAGAGTTCCGTCTCCAATAGGATCGCGTCCGGGTCATGCACACCGTGTTCGTTGCCGGCATAGAGATGGAGGAGGTAGCGGCCCGGTGCCGGGTCGAGGTGCTGGATCCTGATGTCGGTAACGCACGATCCATAGAGCCAGGGGAAGTTGTCGCCTACGCCCAAGGGCAGGCCCCAGAGCCCTTGCTGGTAGCCGCAGCCCACCACGGGGTCGCCCGTCTGATGGTACATGTACAAAGCAGGATCCAGCGGTCCGGAGATGAGCGACGTGTCCAGCAATCCGCCGTAGTTCGAGGCCACGGCCAACACCTTTTCGTTCTGGCCGTTCAGGTTCAAGGTGCCCTCGATCGGCCCGAGGTCCGGCCGGGGATAGGTGCTGGTGAAGCGCGTCACCGGGCCGATGGCCTCGCATGCGGCCGGCTTCTTCGAGGGGTCGTCCACATACGCGGCATGCAAGGCGGTGATGGCGCCGGCGCTGAAGCCCATCAGCATCACATTCACGGTGCTGGTGCTGTCGATCGCGCTGCGGGCTTTCAGAAAGCGGATGGCCCCGCGCGCATCCTGCTGGGCCCTGTACGCCGCACGCACGATCTCTGCCGGGTCATAGGCGAACGGCGAGCTGAGCGGCCACGGAGCATAGAAGCCCAGCCGATAGCTGATGGTGGCCGCGGCCCAGCCCTTGCTCGCCAGATCACGGCACATCGCGTTGAGGTCGCTGCGGTCCCCGTCGAAGAAGCCGCCGCCGGGGATCAGGATGATCAACGGCCGTTGCGTCTGCTCGTCGTCCACGGGCTTAAAAAGGTTCAACCGCAGCTCCTGCGTGGTGCCGTTGTACCGAACGCTCGAACCGTAGAGGATGTCCATCTCCTGTTGCACCCCGAACATCGGCTCGGTGAAGGGGATGGAGCAGTCCTGCGCGAGCAGTGCCGGCGCCGTGAGCACCGATAGATTGGCAAAGGACAATGCACGGAACCCGGCTTTCATGATGGTATGGTAACGGCATTTCGATCCCGATCGATATGGACATGGTCCGACAACTACAGGGCCGACGTCTATCTGAAGCTCGCGATGAGCGGTGCCGGAAAGGTCGAAAGGGACCCGGCTCGTCCTACACGCAAAGACTTGGAACACAAGCACAGCGCTGGACCAGAGGCCATTAAGGTGGGGGCTAGGCGACATGTAGTTGTCAGTTGTTCGTTGTCAGTTGTCAGGCTGCCGACGGATGCCTTAACGATCACTCCGATCCTGCGTGCGTTCATCCAAATCGCTTCTCTTCCTACCTTGGCACGTCCGGAAAAGGATCCAACTACGCATGTCCAAGAACATCACATCGCTCAGCGGCCGCGACGGCAAGGAGCTCGACGACGCACTATGGGAACGACTGCAGGACCGCGCCCGATCGAACGGCGGATCACCTTCCGTGGAAGCGCTCACTGAAGTGGGTGATGACTTCCTCGTGGGCGAGGCGAACACCTACGGCACCAGCAGTTTCTACGATTTTTTGAAGCGGGAGAACAAGGGCGTGAAGGCCTACGTGTGCAACGGCAGCACCTGCTTGGTGGCCGGCACGCAGGATCATGTCCACCAGGAACTGAGCAAGCATTTCAAGGCGGAGGAGATCGGCCACATGTGCTGCCTGGGACGCTGCCACGAGAACAGTGCGTTCAACATCGGCGGCCGGAACTACAGCGGCGATAGTGTCGATCATCTCGGTGATCTCATGAAGAGCGGCAAAGCCGAAGCGAACGGCAAGCACTATGTCGGCACTTCGATGGAGAAGCCGGTCCTTACGGCACCGATGCCTGCGCTCGGCGACTTCTACGCCATCTGGGAACGCGTGCTGAAGGCCGACCCCGCCGACGTCCTCAACGAGATCAAGGTCGCGACGATCCGCGGCCGCGGCGGTGCGGGCTTCCCGATGGGCTTCAAGCTGCAGGCCTGTCGCGATGCGGAGGACAGGACGGGCAATGGCACACCGCGCAAGTACATCGTGTGCAACGCCGACGAAGGCGATCCCGCCGCGTTCAGCGATCGCTATCTGCTGGAGCAACGACCGCACCTCGTGCTGTTAGGCATGATGATCGCCGGGTACTGCGCGGGGGCCGATACGGGTGTGCTGTACATACGCGCCGAGTATCCCGAAGCTGTGCAGATCGTGAAGGAGGCCGTTGCGGAATTGGAAGCGAAAGGCTGGATCGGAAAGAACATCAAGGGCAGCGGTTTCAACTACCGCTTCAAGGTGATCATGGCCGCCGGTGCATACGTGTGCGGCGAAGAGACCGCCCTGCTCAACAGCATCGAAGGCAAGCGTGGCGAAGTGCGCACGCGTCCACCCTACCCCGCGCAACAAGGCCTGTTCAACCGCCCCACCTTGGTGAACAACGTGGAGACCCTGGCTTGCGTCCCGTGGATCATCGCCAATGGTGGTGAAGCCTTCGCGAAGCTCGGCACCGAAAAAAGCAACGGCACCAAACTCGTGAGCATGGACAGCGCCTTCAACCGGCCCGGTCTGTACGAGGTGGAATGCGGCACGCCATTGCGCAAAGTGATCGACGAGCTCGGACAGGGCTTCAGGAAAAAGGTGAAGGCCCTGCACATCGGCGGACCGCTCGGCGGCATCGTGCCCTTGAGCAAGATCGACAAGCTGAGCATCGATTTCGAGAGCTTCCAGCAGGAGGGCTTCCTGCTCGGCCATGCCGGCGTGTTGAGCATCCCCGAAGATTTCCCGATGGTGGAATACCTCGATCACCTCTTCCAATTCACCGCCGTGGAGAGCTGCGGCAAATGCTTCCCCTGCCGCATCGGCAGCAAGCGCGGCGAGGAACTGCTGCATCAAGCGCAGACCAACGGCAACAAGATCGACCGCGCGCTCTTCGACGACCTGTTGGAGACCCTGGAGATCGGCAGCCTCTGTGCGCTCGGTGGCGGCCTGCCGCTCGGCATCAAGAACGCACTTCAGTATTTCGATGAAGAGCTGAAGGCCTACTTCAAGGCCTGAGCCGGAATGATCGCTGCCGAAAAGAAAGCCCTGCGCCAACGCATGTCCGCCCTGCGCGATGCCTGCGACCCTGCCGAACGTGCCGCATTGAGCGCATGCATCATCACCGAGATCGAAGCGGTGATGCGCGTGCGCAAGGTGAAGGTGCTGCACAGCTTCCTGCCGATGGGCTCGGAGGTGGACCTCTTTCCGCTGCTGGACCGCGCCGTGGCGAAGGGCATTGCAGTCTACGCGCCGAAGTCCTTGAAGGGCCGCGTGATGGAGAACTACCGTTACACGGGTCAGCAAGACCTGGTGCCCGGTGTCTTCGGCACACGGCATCCGGCGGGCGATGCCTATACCGGAACCTTCGACCTGATCATCGTCCCGGGGCTGGCCTTCACCGCCAAGGGCCACCGGCTGGGCTACGGCGCCGGGTACTACGACACCTTCCTGCCACAGCACCCGGAGGCGTTCACCGTGGCGGTCTGCTTCCCTTTTCAAGTGGTGGCCAGCCTGCCCGTAGAAGGCCATGACCATGTGGTGCACCGCGTGGCAAGCGGCGGCACTTAGGCCTTGGCCTGCACCGTTCATTACCTTCGTACATCCCCAATGAATCCGACGTCCGCTTCCATGGCAAACACCACAACCACAGCTCATTCCGGTCCGAAGTCCGCGCCGACCGATACCAAGGTGGCGTTCATCAACGGGAAGGCGCACCCCATCGTGGAGGGCGAAACCATGCTCGCCTTCCTGCGCCGCTCCATGGGCCCGGACCCCGTGCCCACGCTCTGTGATGCACCGAACCTGGAACCCTTCGGATCTTGCCGCGTGTGCAGCGTGGAAGTGGCGTTGAAGGAGGACGGACCGACGAAAGTGATGGCCAGCTGCCATTCGCCCGTGGCGCAAGGGCAGTACATCACCACGCACAGCGAGCGCATGAAGCGCCTGCGCAAGAACATCGTGGAGCTGGTGCTCACCAACTACCCGGTGGAGCAGCTGAAGACCGAGGACCACGGCGCCAACGAACTCTACAACGTGGTGCAGAAGATCGGCTTCGACGTGGACAACGTGCGCTACCCGAAAGGCGCGCTTCCGTTGGATGCCGCCGGTGCCGATCGCGCCTTCGCGAAGGACACCACGCACCCGTATATGGTGAGCAACCTCGACAGCTGCATCAACTGCTACCGCTGCGTGCGGGCCTGCGATGAGGTGCAGGGTGAAATGGTGTTGACCATGGCCGGTCGCGGCTTCGACAGCTGGATCGCGAAGGGCACGGGCGAGAGCTTCATGGAGAGCGATTGCGTGAGCTGCGGCGCCTGTGCGCAGGCCTGCCCCACCAGCGCCATCACCGACGTGTTCCGCAGCAAGGAGACCGAGGCCGACCGCATCGTGCGCACCGTATGCACCTACTGCGGCGTGGGCTGCAACCTGGACGTTCGCGTGAAGGACGAGAAGGTCGTGGCCATCCGCGCGCCCTATGATGCCGAAGCGAACCAAGGGCACACCTGCTTGAAGGGCCGCTACGCTTTCAGCTTCTATGACCATCCGGACCGCATCCGCACGCCGCTCCTGAAGAAGGATGGCAAGTTCGTTCCGGCCACCTGGGACGAGGCCTACGACTTCATCGTACACAAATTCACGCAGTTGAAGAAGGACCACGGACCCGACAGCATAGCGGGGATCAGCAGTGCGCGCTGCCCGAACGAGGAGAACTACCTCATGCAGAAATTCATGCGGGCGGTGATCGGCACCAACAACATCGACTGCTGCGCGCGCGTATGCCACAGCCCCACGGCCTTGGGCATGCAGTACACCTATGGCACGGGCGCGGCCACCAACAGCATCGACGACCTCAACGACACGGACACGATCATGGTGATCGGTGCCAACCCCACCGATGCGCACCCCGTGACCGGTGCCAAGATCAAGCAGCAGGCCATGAAGGGCAAGACGCTGATCGTGATCGATCCACGGCGCATCCACTTGGCCAAGTACGCGCAACACCACCTGCAGCTGAAGCCCGGCACCAATGTGGCCCTGCTGAACATGATGATGCACTACATCATCAAGGAAGGATTGGTGGATCAGAAGTTCATCGACAGCCGCACGGAGGGCTATACGGAGTTCCGCGACCACCTGCTGGCACTGGACATCGACAAAATGGAAGCTGTTACCGGCGTGCCGCGTGAGCAGGTGCGCGCCGCTGCGATGACCTACGCGAAGAGCCCCGCCGCCATGAGCTTCCACGGCCTGGGCGTCACCGAACATTCGCAAGGCACCTTCACCGTGATGCAGATCGCCGACCTGGCGATGATGACCGGCAACATCGGCAGACGCGGTGTGGGCGTGAACCCGTTGCGCGGACAGAACAACGTGCAGGGCGCGGCGGACATGGGCGCGCAACCGCACCAAGGCGCTGGCTATTTCGAGGTCGATGATGCCGAGATCAACAAACTGTACGAAGCCCACTACGGCGTGCCTGTTCCATCACACATCGGCTACAAGATCCCCGAGATGTTCAACGCCGCGATCGATGGCAGCCTGAAGGCGCTGTGGCTGATCGGAGAGGACGTGGTGCAGACGGACCCGAACACCAACAAGGTGATCAAGGCCATGGAAAGCTTGGAGTTGCTGGTGGTGCAAGAGCTCTTCATGACCGAGACCGCCCAGTACGCCGATGTGATCCTGCCCGGTGCCAGCTTCCTGGAAAAGAGCGGCACCTTCACCAATGGCGAGCGCCGTGTGCAACGCGTGAACGCGGCAGTGGAACCATTGTCCGGCACCAAGCCCGATGGCCAGATCATCGTGGACATCATGAACCGCATGGGCTTCAAGCAGCCGGACTACCACCCGAGCTGGGTGCTGGAGGAGATCAGCCGCATCGTGCCGTTCTTCAAAGGCATCCGCTGGGAGAACCTCGGCGAAAATGGCAAGCAATGGCCCGTGGCCGAGGATGGTACCGACACGCAGATCCTGCACGGCGCCACCTTCAAGCGCGGCCTGGGCCGGTTCTTCGCGCCGGACTGGATCGAGAGCAAGGAGGTGAGCGAGCACGGCAAAGACTACCCCTACATCATCACCACCAACCGCGAACTGGAGCACTACAACTGCGGCACCATGACGCGCCGCACGCTCAACAGCGACATCCTTACCGAAGATGTGCTGCTGATCCACCCGGACGATGCCGCCAAGAACAACCTCGCCGATGGCGACATGGTCTGCGTGGAAAGCCCGCGCGGCAAGGTGGACATCAAGGCCAAGATCACCGACGAAGTGAAGCCCGGCATCCTCAGCAGCACCTTCCACTTCCCGGAGATCATGCTCAACATCATCACCAGTGATGTACACGATAGTGAGGCGCTATGCCCGGAGTATAAGGTGGTGAGTTGCCGGATACGGAAGGCGAAGAAAGGGCATTTGAGGAAGGCGGGGGAGATTAGCTTAAATGCTTGAAGTATTAGGGCGTGCCCCCGCCTCAAATGCAGGCGGGGTCCGGCTTTTCGCTGCAAGTCCGCACTCGTCGTTCCTCCTCGCTTGCGGGCTTTACGCTTCAATCCGTCACGCGGAGCTCTGACGCGATAACTCTCACCTTGCTCAATAGTGTAAATCGATGTCATGGATTCCAATCTGCACGAAGTCAAACCCTCTGGCATCTTTGGTTGGAGTTCATACCTGAAGCGTGTCCTAAGGGAGGCCCAATTGCAGGTGAGTACAGGTCCCGCAAGCTTTATCGCTTGGGATGCCGGTCACAACAAACACTATCACATCGATTCGTTCCTGTGTGTTGATAGTACTTCCTTTCATGTCTGGCGCCAAAGGCAGACCTCGATTCTCGACATCACGAAAGGAAGAGTGATAAAGTACTCGAAGCTCAACGACAAGGTGCGTCAGAAGGGCTTGTTACCGCTGTTGCAGGCTGCTCATGAACTACGGGGAGTGTGCATCACCATCGCGATTGAGAAAGCTGTTATCGCCCACTGGGTTGAACATCACCGCCACGACTTCGAGCTGCTTATAGGAAGTACGTTTCATCACAAGTGGAAGACGACAAACCTGTGGAAATCGTTTGTTGTTGCTGACAATCTAAACCTGCTTTTAGGCGCGTTCGTTGCCGATGACGATCGCAATTTGGTCTTCTTCGACAATGATGATGACCTCTTGGGGAATGAAAATCAACGCATGGATTTCAATACGGCACTAAGTTCTTGGCATGGGTTCGGGAGTATTCCGAAATGTGTGTCAATCTGCACTGAGGCACGGTGACATTCTCCTGGCCCCAAGCCAAAGGAGAATGTCTCCGTGCCGGATCCTCAGACCAGCACATGGGCCAATCTTTCGGGGTACATGTTGCTCAACGACTGAAGGATCTGCGGCCAGCTGCGGACCTTTCTCTTCCAGCTTTTCTCGTTGTGCTTAAGTGTCAAATATAATTGCTTCTCCAAGGCACTTTCGCTGATGAACGCACCCTTGGTCTTGGTGGCCTTGCGAAGAATGCGGTGCAGGGCCTCCACCGGGTTCGTGGTGTAGATCACCCTGCGTATGGCATCGGGATGATCAAAGAACGGGCTTAGCTCGCACCAGTCTTTCTCCCACTTGGCCGCGATCTCCGGATATCTCCCTACCCATTCCCGCTTGAACTCCTGGAGCTTTTCCCAGGCCGCTTCGGGACTATCCTGCTGGTAGATCGAACGCAGTCCTTGGCAAACTGTCTTGTAGTCCTTCCAAGAGACGAACTTCAAGCTGGTGCGCACCATATGGACGATGCAGCGCTGTACGACCGCTCGCGTGAATACGCCTTGGATCGCCTCGCTGAAGCCGTTCAGGCCGTCCACGCTGAAGAACAGCACGTCCTTTACCCCGCGGTCCTTGATGTTCTCCAGAACGCGCGCCCAATGGCGTGCTCCTTCCGCATCGCCGATGAACAAGCCGAGAACATCACGTTCCCCGTCCATCCTCACCCCGTATACCGAGTAAACGGCTTTGGTCAACACCTTTCTATTCTCCCGGACCTTGTAGTGGACCGCATCGAGATAAATGACCACGTACACCTCTTCCAGCGGGCGGTTGCGCCATGTCTCGATCTCCTCGAACACCCGGTCGGTGATCGAGCTGATGAACGATGGGGAGTAGCTCACCCCGTACATCTTCTTTAGATGGTCCCCAATGTCCTCGTAGCTGGTGCCCTTGCCGTACAGATGCGGGGATCTGGTTCTCCAGTTCGGGGGCCAGCGACCGGTCCCACTTCTTGATGATCGTCGGCTCAAAACTGCCGTTGCGGTCTCGCGGAGGCCTGACCGAAACGGGACCCAGTGCCGTTCTCACGGTCTTGTCGGTGTAGCCGTTGCGCCTATTGCTCCGCTTCTTCTCCTGGTCCAAATGCGCGTCCATCTCCCCTTCGAAGGCGGCGGAAAGCAGGCGGCCGATCATGCCCGTGAGCACACCGTGTTCTCCGATCAGGCCCTTGCCTTCTGTCAATCCTTGGATGGCTTCTTGCTCGAACTTGGCGTAGTCGAACGCCTTCTCTTTTTCAACTTTTCTCTTTTTCATGGGGCAAGTTTCTGAATGGTTTGTCAAACTATCCTTGACACACTTTTCAGAATACTCTCCATGGGTTCACGGGATCAACAAGAAGAAGCGCTGTGAACTTGACATTTGATCACTTACATCCCGTGGGTACCTCGTTCACTGCGATACCAGATCTCGCAGCTGGCACCGTCGGTAGTCTTCTTGATGGCCTTCGCGAACCAGATGAAGTTCGAGAAGAGGCTAATATCGCAACCATTCCCGGCAAGGCTTCTATGATTGGTGAATGGCTTTGGACGGGCTCGCCTTCATTGTACAAAGTGGTGGTCTGCATCGAGAGGGGTGTCAATGGCATTCAATCCTACCGAATGGGCAATCCACTTGGGGTAACTGATGGACCCAACCCCGGTAGATAGGGCTGGCAGTTTCCCGCCAACCCTACCAAGCACTAGCACGCCCAATCTGGATGGTCAAAGACCAGTGGACGCCCAGGGAATCGCCTCTTCAATATCTCAAAGGATTGGGTTGTCGTTGTGCCCCTTCCAAAATCATCTTTGTTCGTGGATCGCAGCGTTCAAAAAGGTCATTCCTCCATTCCACTCCATCAAAGTTAATATCAGCATTCTCCGGTATCTCAACGCCATGCAAGAACCGACGGCCTTGGTGAACTATCCCGAACCTTCGTGCGGGACCTCTGTTGTACAAACCAACTAGTTGAGGTGCCCCACCGCAGAAATTATCCATCTCATCGGCCAATGCATGACATAGGCACTGATAAGCCGCCCGACTTGTCTTCCGGTCATTCCCACTTTGGTACTCTTCGAACCTCCTTCTGAAAATAGCAGCTCCTGATCCAAGGACGGCTAAAGTGTACGAGTGAGGCTTGAAGACTTCAGTCTTCATTTCCCATGCATTCGTCTTACTTGTCCATCTTAGTGTGCGACAGAGAAAGTCGGATTCACTTGCTCTTGAGGCCAACAAGAATTCCACAGAGTCACCTGCAAGTCTTGAAGCCCCTAGAATATACTCCTGTAAGCAGCACTTGATCATGCTTTCAACAGCATCGAGTCGAGTATCGTTGGAGCTGGTTTCCGAGAAAAGGACACCACAGTCCGCTGCTTCTACAACCTGACCTAACACTTGTGAAGGGAAAAGCACATCTCCACAGTAACCCACCACAATTGGCTCTTTGGCACAACCAAACACTTTTCGTCCTCTATCGTAGTTCGCAGAAGACGACCAAGAAATTCGACTATCACTTGCGATGTAGAGGGAGGAAATCTTCCTATAATCTACTCCAATCCATGAAACGAGAAGAGTCATTCGTTCAAATTGTTAAGCCACTGCGTCACAGCTGGCGAATGTACCCCCCTCCCGCAGTTCGCACCAAGGCGGGACAGGTCCTATACTGGCGCTCGGGGTTTCCCAAGTGCCCATCCCTTCCGGCCTCCGGCCATCTTCAACGCATCTCCACACATCATGTATAAACCTTCAAGATGTGCGCTGCGGACCACCTGAAAGAGAGCGGACGAATGGACCATTGGCGGAGCCCGCCCGAGGCGGATCAAGCGCCGGGCACAGGGCAGAGCCGTGAGGTTATTGTAAAGCCGAGCGCCGGGGGTGGAGCGTTTAACAGCTATGGAAAACGAAGCTGTTCAATCACTGGTCCGTATCTGAGATCTGCGCCTTCGTTGTGTACAACTTGCCCACCTCACAATGTCTGATCTTTGCCCTCGCGTGATTAAGTTGCCGAAACACAACTGACGGCTATCCCGTCAAGCGAAGAAGATGACAAGTGTAGAGATCTGTGCCGGTGCGGGAGGCCAGTCCCTGGGGTTGGAGCGGGCTGGCTTTGGGCATGAGGCCTTGGTGGAGATCGATGATGCCTGCTGCGCGACGTTGCGGAGCAACCGCCCGGAGTGGAATGTGCTGCACGGCGATGTCACGCAGTTCGATGGCCGACCGTACAAGGGTATCGATCTGCTTGCGGGCGGTGTTCCTTGTCCGCCGTTCTCGGTGGCCGGCAAACAGTTAGGGGCCAAGGATGAGCGCGACCTATTCCCCGAAGCGCTGCGCCTAACGGACGAGATGCGGCCACGTGCCGTGCTGCTGGAGAACGTCCGCGGCTTCCTTGACCCCTCGTTCGCGGACTACAGGACCAAGCTCTTCAAGAACTTCCGGAAGCTGGGCTACGTGCCGGACATCAAACTGTTCCATGCCTCGGACCATGGCGTTCCGCAACTACGCCCACGCGTGGTGATCGTCGCCTTGCGTTCCGATGATGCCGATCACTTCACTTGGCCAGAGAAATTGAACACATCTGTTCGCACCGTCGGTGATACGCTTGTTGACCTGATGGCCGCGAACGGTTGGAAGAAGGCAGAACAATGGGCGGCTGGTGCGCAGTCCATTGCACCCACGATCGTAGGCGGATCCAAGAAGCACGGCGGTCCGGACCTCGGCCCGACACGTGCCCGAATGGCATGGGCACAGTTGGGTGTGGAAGGTCGGACGATCGCGGAAGAAGCACCCGAGCGCGGCTTCGTCGGCAACCCACGGCTAACCGTTCGCATGGTGGCCCGCATCCAAGGCTTCCCGGACGATTGGCATTTCACAGGAAGGAAGACGGCAGCTTACCGACAGGTGGGCAATGCATTTCCTCCACCGGTGGCTGAAGCAGTCGGAAGGAGCATTGCACGGATGTTCGAGTTGGCGGCACAACGGACCGTTATGGTGGCGTGATGGCGAAGGCGAAACGTGGCGAAGGGGCAAGATCCAAACTACGCCGATACTTTCTGGAGAATGTCGGCGAGGTACTCGACTCTGCAACGCTATTCGAAGTTTCGGGAGGCACCAATGAGTTCGGTCGACGGATCCGTGAATTGCGGAATGAAGAGGGCTACGATATCCAAACCCACAACGACCGCAGTGACCTGAAGCCAGGGCAATACATTTTGCTTTCCGCCAAACCCAAGCCTGCCTTTGAGCGCAATATCTCGAAAGAGACCCGCGCCCACGTATTGGACCGGAATGGCTTCACATGTCAGATGTGTGGCGCTGCTGCCGGGGAACCACATCCTTATGACAACGGGCGCAAGACCCGTCTACACTTGGGCCACATCATCGACAAGTCAATGGGCGGGGATGACAGCCCGAACAACTTGCGTGCGATCTGTTCTGTGTGTAACGAAGGGGCCTCGAACCTGACCTTGAACCGACCGGATGCGATCAAACTGATCGCACAGGTGCGACGTGCTCCGGCCAAGGACCAGTTGGATGTGCTGAAGTGGTTACTGCAGAAGTTTCCGAAGCAGGCGAAGGGGTGATCACTGCTCCCCGAAGCTCTCCTATGGCAACCACCTCCCCACACCGGCGCTCGGCCCCGGTGCCTCATCCGGGGTTCCCGAGTGCCCATCCCTTGCGGCCTCCGGCCATCTTCAACGCATCTCCACACATCATGTATAAACCTTCAAGATGTGCGCTGCGGACCACCTGAAAGAGAGCGGACACATGGACCATTGGCGGAACCCGCCAATGGCGGATCAAGTGCCGGGCACAGGGCAGAGCCGTGAGGTTATCGTTAAGCCGCGCGCCGGGGTCGGAAATGCCATTGTCACTATGATCAATTAACTTAGATGCTTGGAACGCAAGATCATTCTGCACATAGAGAAGCTGCCGGAAGGCTTCTATCTCGCCACTTCCGATTCGTTGCAGGGCTTGGTGGCGCAAGGGCGTACCATAGCCGAGACCTTGGAGATCGCACGTGATGTAGCGAAGAAGCTCATCGAATCCAGTGAACCGGACACCGACATTAAAGCGGTCGAGTTCGGCGACAACTTCGATCACCCCTTAGTGATCGGGTTCTGATGGGTCGGCTCGGCGGTTTCCGCTACCGTGAGATCATTTCCCGGTTGAAGCGCTTCGGATTCATCTTCCACCGCCAAGCGGCGGGAAGTCATGAGATCTGGTATTGTGAACAAACGAAACGGTATACCACAATACCCACCACACCGGTGACATGCCGGAAGGAACGTTGCGCGCCATACTCAAGTAAGCGGAAGTTGATGTGGAGGAGTTCCTCAAAGCACGTTGAAGCCCGGCATCCTCAGCAGCACCGACCCCACCATCTCCGACCTTTGCCTCCTCATGGCAAATTGCCGGAACACAACGGACGGCTATCGCGCCAAGCGATGAACACGATGCATTCCACCTACTGCTCGTTCATAGCTCTCCTGCTGCTCGGTACTTCAGCATGCACCACTCCTGCTCCGAAAGGCCCGGTGTCGAACGGCGATGTGGTGATCTCTGTTTTCGATACCTGCCACGTGCGGTTCGACACGGCCTGGAAGAAAGGCGAGGCGCCGGATACCTACGGACTGCTCCGGCTGGATGCGGGAAGGGTCGTGATGACCAAGATCACCGTCCCTCATTTCGATAAACGGGTGGACGTACATCTCCGCATGCGCTTGGTCTCGCTCGGTGACCCGTGGGACAAAGCCGGTTCGCTCTTCATCTTGCCCGGTGCGGACCTTCCCCTTTTCCAGCAGGTGGAGAACGGGACCCTTCCGATGGATACCACCGGATACCCGGGCGTGGTGGCGCAAGCCGGCTATGCACCGGCGATCGAGCTCCTCCGCTTCATGACACCCTTTGGCATCGGGCATTTCAGCGATACGGCACGGGTAAGGCCGCCGATCTATGTGCCGCAATGGGAGAAGAGCGTCACCTGGGAGGCGGACATCACTCCCTTGCTCAGCGCGTTGGAAGGCGAGGTCTGGCTGGGCTGTTACATCGACACTTGGACCAAGGAAGGCTTTTCGATCACCGTTGAACTGACCTTCGATGAGAGTGATATCGCAGGTGACCTGGTGAAAAAGCAACAGGTGCTCCCACTGTGCAACACCGTCAGGTACGTGCATCCGCAAAGGGCGTACGCAGCCTTTCACGATGGGCCGCTGGACGTCCCCTTCAACCTGCCCGACTCCGCCAAGGACGTCCAACTGCACTACATCACCACCGGCCATGGTGGCCATGAGGGTGGGGATGAATTCGTCCGGAAGGAGAACAGGATCTCGTTGGACGACAGCCTGGTCAAGGCCTTCACCCCATGGCGTGACGATTGTGCAAGTTTCCGCCGCTTCAATCCCACCTCAGGGGTGTGGCGGGTGAAGACCAAGGATTACCACGGAAAGCCGGAGGAACAATCACTGGCCTCCTCGGACCTGTCCCGCTCGGGATGGTGCCCGGGAAGCATGGCAGACCCCGTAGTGATGGAGCTGCATGACCTGGGACCCGGAGAACACGTGTTGTCCATCGCCATTCCGGAGGCCCAGCAATGGGACGGCAAGGCCAATGAACTCAATCATTGGTTAGTCTCCGCTTATTTGACTTGGCGGGAGTGAGGGACATGGGACCATCGAAGGGAGGGTCGGCCGCAGGTGCCGATGCGATGATCGAGGAGCGCTTCTCGCGTCCTATGCACGGATCGTGACGATCTTCACCCCATGCGCCGCTGGACGTTCGTATGGCTCGTATTGCTTCTCGGTGCCGCGCGCGCCCAGGATACAGGCACTGCCGTGGAACGGATGGCGAGCTTGCGGGCCGCCGGTGAGATGGATTCCTTGCAGCAGGTGGCCATCGACCTGCTCAAGCAACTTCCGCCGGGGCCGGGCATTCCGCGCTACGAAGCGGAGTGGCAGTTGGCATTCGCATTGAGCGCCAACAACGATGCCTTGGGCGCCATATCGCACGCGCAGCAGGGCTTATTGATCGCGTATGCGTTACGCGACTCCAGCCGCATGCTCGGTTCGCTCTACCAGCTCACCAAGTTCAACGTGGAAGGGCGGCACTACGAGGAAGCGGACCGCCATCGACGCGAGCACCTGGCAACTGCTCAAGCCTACGGTAAGGACACCATCCAACTTGCGCTCGCCCTAAACAGCATGGGCAGCATGTACAGTCGACTGGAAAAACCCGACTCGGAGATCTACTTCTACCGCGAGGGGTTGCATTTGCTTGGTGACCGCAAGCATCCGGTGAAACAGGCCCTCATGGGCAACCTGGCCAGTGTGCTCAGTGCACAGGGCGATCATCATGAAGCGGCATTGCTGCTGCAACAAGTTGCGGCGGAACTGGACAGTGCCGATCTGCGCAACAGGGCATGGGCACTGAACAACCTGGGGCAGTCCTTGATGCATGCACAGCGGTACAAAGAGGCATTGAACGTGCTGAATGAAAGTGATTCCCTGAACAACACGAGCGGCGGCGCACTGGACCTGGCCATCGAACTTGCGGAAGTGCGGGCGGACATCCTGGAAGCCATGGGCGACAATGCCGGCGCTTTCAAGCTGATCAAGCAGGCGCGCGACCTGCAGGACACCTTGTTCGACCGCTCCATGAACGAACAGTTGCTCGAACTGGAGACACGCTTCGGGACGAAGCTGAAGGAAGAGGAGATCCAACGGCTCGATGCGCAGGCGCACGCACAGGAGGAACGACTTCGGCTGCGCAACATCCAGCTGTATGGAAGCCTCGCGCTCGCATTGCTTGCCTTGGCCGCAGTAGTGCTCGTGTGGCGCAGCCTGCGACAGAAACGCCGCTATTCGGTGGTGCTGGAACAGCTGAACAGCGAGCTGAAGGAACAACGTTCGCGCATCGAGGAGATCAACGCCCTGCTACGCATGAAGGTGTTGCGCACGCAGATGGATCCCCACTTCATCCACAATTGCCTGAACGCGATCCGTGCGCTCTCCCTGAAAGGCGACCACGAACGTGCCGATGAATACCTCGAAGGCTTCGCGCGGTTGCTCCGTACCGTGCTGGAGCACAGCGTGCGCGACCGCATCACGTTGGAGGAAGAGATCGCCTTCCTTGAGGACTACGTGAAGCTGGAACAACTGCGCTTGGGTGATGACTTCACGTGGTCGATCACCGCGGACCAAGCCCTGATCGATGATGAGCCGCTGATCCCGTCCCTGATGGTGCAGCCCTTCGTGGAGAACGCGATCTGGCATGGCTTGGCACCAAGGTCCGGCCCCAAACGATTGGAAGTCTTCTTCGCGGAAAAAGACGGTGCGATCACCTGTACCGTGGAGGACAACGGCATGGGCCGGACCGACAAGGTGCCCACACCCGGAAGACGGTCCCTGGGCCTGCAGCTCACGAGTGAACGCTTGCAGTTGCTCACCGAACGCCTCGATAACGAAGGGGCCTTCCACGTGGTGGACCTCAAGGACGGGCAAGGAGCACCGACCGGCACGCGGGTCAGCCTGAAATTGTAGCGGTGCGTGATAACTTGTGCCCATGGTGCGAGCGGTGATCGTGGACGATGAGGAGGAAGCACGCGACGTGCTCCGCGCCATGTTGCATCGCTGTGCATCGGACGTCGAGATCCTGGCGGAAGGATCCTCCATGGCGGAAGCCAAGGCATTGATCGCCGAACACAAACCCGATCTGCTCTTCCTCGATGTGCAGATGCCCGGCGGCGATGGCTTCGAACTCCTGAAGCATCTCGGCCACTGGGACTTCGATGTGGTCTTCACCACCGGCAGCAGCCAACACGCCATCCAAGCCATCCGCTACAGCGCGCTCGACTACTTGATGAAGCCAGTGCTCGGTGATGAATTGCGCGCAGCGATCGATCGGCACATCGCTAAGCGCCCGACGGATCCAGATGTGCAGGCCCACTTGCTCCACAACATCGCGCAGCCCGATGAGCGCACCATGAAGTTGAGCATCACCAGCGGTGATCGCACACTGGCCATCGACCCCGCCGACATCGCCTGGTGCCAGGCCGATGACAACTATACCGCGCTGCACCTCGCCGATGAGCGCCGTTTGGTCGCCGCCCGCACGTTGATGGACTATGACCGGATGCTTTCACCGCTCGGTTTCATCCGCGTACACAAGAGCGCGCTGGTGAACCGCCGCCATGTGGAGGGCATCGATGGCGAAGGGCGCGTGCGGCTGCGCAACGGTACACGTGTGGAGATCAGCCGGAGGCGGCTGGAGGAAGTGACGCGCGAGCTGCGGGCCAAGTGATCCCGGCTTGGCGGGAGTTGACCGTTCCCTCGATCCCTTGCCGTTCCCTCGGTACTTCCGGCCCTGTTGGCGCGGAACCTGTTCCTTCGTTGGAAACTCCCCGACCCATGTGCTTGATCCCATCCCGCTTGACCACAGCCGCCGCGCTGATGGTCGCCATGCTTCCCGCTACAGCCCGTCAGGGAGATGTGGCATACTCGCCCACGGGCTTCATCCCGAACCGGGGCCAATTGGTCGATCAGCAAGGGAAGCCCAATGCAGAGGCCCTGTTCCTGTTCCAGGGCGACGGCCTGAATGTGCAGTTGCGGCAAGGTGGTTTCTCATACGACACGTGGCAAGAGGTATCGGAGGCAGCGGATGGATCCGGCGAAAAGCACGATGTCCGCATGCACCGTATCGACATCGATCTGGGGAGCAGTGATCCCGCTGCGCGTTGGGAGGCCTTCGATGCTTCACTTGATGTGCTGAACTACTACACCACCGGGACGGCTGAGGAAGGGGTCACGGGGGTGCATCATTACCGACGCGTGCTGTGCCGCAACATCTATCCCTTCATCGATCTGGAGTTCCGGACCACGGATGATCATAGCGGCGTGAAATACGACTTCATCGTGCGCCGCGGTGGTGATCCGGCGATGATCCGCATGCGCTATCGCGGTGCCACGGCAGCTTTGAACGCAACATCACCGGCCATATCGCTGGCGTGGGATGAAGGCGTGCTGCACGATCGCGTGCCGAAGAGCTATTGGCAGACCCGTGCGGAACAGCAGCATGCATCCGTATCGCTGTTCGAAGTGGAACCGAACGTGTTCACCTTTCAATTAAAGGACGCCACGGCGCCGTGGACGGAGGACCGCACCTTGGTGATCGACCCGGTCCCGGACCTGGAGTGGGGCACCTACTACGGCAATGCCGACCACCATGGCAGCATGAACGCGGTGGCCATCGATGCGAGCGGGAACACGTTCGCTGCGGGTACGATCGGACTGACCGGCATGGCAACAGCAGGGACGCATGACCAAACCCTTTCCGGCAGTGGGGATGCCCTACTGGTGAAGTTCGATGCGAACGGACAGCGTATTTGGGCCACGTACTACGGTGGTAACGATCACGACTTCGGCAACGGCGTGGCGGTGGATGCCAATGGCAACATCTACCTAACAGGCGATTCTTGGAGCACGAGCGGCATCGCCACGCTCTTCTCCCACCAAATGACGCAGGCCGGACAGACCGATGCTTTCCTGGTGAAGTTCACGCCGCAAGGAACACGGGTGTGGGGCACGTACATGGGCGGCTCCTCCTCGGACCGTGCGAACTCGATCGTGATCGACGGTGCCGGGAACCCGGCGATCGCAGGCACCACTTCATCGACCAGTGGCATTGCGACCGGTGGTGCGGCCGATGGCACGCTCGGGGGCGGCAACGATGCGTTCCTCGCAAAATTCAACGCATCGGGTGTGCGCCAATGGTCCACTTACTTGGGAGGGACCGGAACGGATGTGGGCAATTCCGTAACGTGTGATGGAACCATTTTCTTCCTTGCGGGGACCACGATGTCGGCATCCGGGATCGCATCGGGTACCGCGCACGATGCCACCTACAGCGGTTCCGGCTTTGATGCCTACTTGGTGAAATACAGCGGGTCCGGGCAGAAGGTGTGGGGCACCTACTATGGCAGCACCGGCACTGACGCGGGTAATAGCTGCTTCGCTGAAACAGGCACGGGCAATGTTTACTTGGCGGGACAGTCGACTTCGACAAGCGGCATCGCGACGGGGGGTTCACATCAGCAGTTCCTTTCGGGGGGACAGGACGGTTTCCTGGTCAAGTTCAACAGTGCATGCACCCGGCAATGGGGCACGTATCTCGGCGGGTCGGGCACCGACGGCATCGCGAGCGTTGCCGTGGGCTCGTTCTCGCGGGTGTTCGTTTCGGGCGGAACGACGTCCACTTCCGGCATCGCCACCCTTGATGCATGGAGCACCGCACTTTCCGGCCCGTCGGATGCGATGGCGGTGGGGTTCACCAATTCCGGCTCGCGCGTATGGGGCACGTATTACGGTGGCGAGGACGGCGAGAGCGCGCTGGGCATGGCCGTCTCGGGAACCGACTTCGCGTTGGTCGGTTACACGGAATCCTCGACAGGCATCGCCACCTCGGGTGCGTTCCAGACCACATCCAACGCATCCCCGAACAACTACAGCAAGTTCGTGGCCCGTTTCACCGCACCGGTCTTCTCCGCAAAGAATGCCAACGCTGCGAGTGATGCGAGCGACGAGCTCGTTGTGCGCGCTGATGCAGCTGGCTTCAGCGTCGTGCTTCCCGGAGCGGTCCAGGAGCTTGCCGCAAGCACTGTGATGCTCCGGGTAGCCGATGTGCTGGGTCGAGGCGTATTGGAGCAACGCATTCCCGTGGATCAGCGAGAGGTCAGGTTCGATCGCTCCGTATGCGGGGTCGGCGCGTATCTCGTGATCCTGGAAAGCGCCGATCAACGTTGGGTGGTGCGCGTGGTGATCCATTGAGGGGGTCCCGGTCCAGTTCCCGACCGGTCGGGAACTGGACCGTTCCCTCGATCCCTTACCGTTCCCTCGGAAGTTCTTTCATGCCGTGGCGAAAGACCTTCACTTGGTGGCCAATAACCCATCATCATGAAGACCATTTCAGCCCTGCTCGCCTGTATGACCATGGCATTCGCCGCGAACGCCCAATGGACGAACTTCCCGGACCCACCGCTGGCGATCTGCGCAGCAGCGAACGAGCAGAACGCCGTGAAGGCCGTGAGCGATGGGGCGGATGGCTGGTATGTGCTCTGGCTCGATGGCCGCGTGAGCAACACAAAGGATGAAGTGTATGGCCAACACGTGAATGCCGACGGCGTGGCGCTCTGGGAAGCGGACGGCAGGCAGCTGATCGCCGATCCGGTGAAGAAGGTCGGCGACTTCGCTGTATGCCTGACCGATGCAGGCTCGCTTTTCATCGCATGGGTCCATGGCACCGATACACTGAAGGCGCAGTTGCTGGACGCAGCCGGTGCTTCCACCTGGCCCCAGCCCGCCCTTGTTGCGGGCCGCTTGAATGCCAATGCGTACAACATCGCAGCGCCACGTGTGCTCGCACGGGGCAACGGCGCGTTCGTCACCTGGATGGCTGACCATCAGGGCTCGAATGCCGTCGTGGCCTATAACGTGGTCGATGGAGCAGGTGGAGTGATGCACGGTTTCAATGGGATCTACATCCCCAGCAGCGGCTATGCGGTGAACGGCGTCAACCCGGACGGCAGCGGCGGCATGTTCATCCATTGGGCCACCGCGAATGCGCTCGGCGCAGGGATCCGTGTGCGGCGCGTGGACGCCAACGGCGATCTTCAATGGGTCGGCAATGTGGCGCCGACCACTGGGTCCGCGGGGATCTCCGATGGCGAGTACACCGCAGTGTACGACGGCACGGACGGTCTTGTGGTGGTGTGGAACAATAATGGTGATGTGCTCATGAGCCGGGTCGATATCAGTGGTGCGCTCACCTGGAGCCCCGCGATCAAGCCGGTGTGCGTGCAGTCCAATACACAGCGGCGGCCCACCGTTGTCGCGCAGGGAGGTCACCTTTATTTCGCATGGTCCGATGCGCGCCCACCGGCGAACAACACCGACCTCTTCGCGCAGAAGATGGACCTGAACGGCGATCCGCTCTGGACCGTGGATGGCGTATTGGCCATCCGGGAAAACACCTACATCCCACATGCCCGCATTGCGCCAACACCTGACGGTGGCGCGTACGTGGTACACAAGGCGAGCGGGGGCTTCAAGGCGATGCTGCTCAACAGCTCCGGTGTACCGGTATGGGACCCGGCCTACAAGATGACGGAAGCGAGCTACGCTCCGTTCTACGGTGACGTGCGCATGCTTCCCACTTCCGATGGCAATGCCGTCATCTTCTGGGCCACGCAGGGCAACAACATCCACGGTACGCGTATCGATCCAAGTAGCGGGATCAGCACGGGGATATCCGCGCCGGATGATGCGGTTATCCTTACAGCGTTCCCGAACCCCGCGCACGATCGGGTGAACATCGTGTGCGGTGCGGACCTCTTCGGCAAACGCGGTGTGATCGAAGTGTTCGATGCCACCGGCAAGCGCGTACAGGCGGAGCAGGTCGCATCGCTGAAGGTGTTGCAAGAGCTCGAACTATCGAGCGATCGGAAAGAGGGCTTGTACCTGGTGATGGTCCGTGTGGAAGGGCAGGCGCCACGGAGCGCTCGCTTGGTGGTGAGCAGGTGAACCGCAGCGAAGCAGGTACGATCTTGTCAGCGTGTCGGTCGCGGGCGCCGATGCGGGATCGTGCGCGGGTTACCGCGCGCGATGACGGCAATTGACGGTCATCGCCATCCCTCACACCCCCGTAAAGAACTTCTGCGCCATCTGCCCGAACTCCACGATCAGCTTACGGTCCAGATCGAGGTCCTTGCGGACGATGAGCAGGTTGTTGCACTCCGGCGTGATGGCCTTGCCCGCCGCGAGCTGCTTGTAGGTGAGACACTTGATATGCTTCTTGCTCACCACGATGAAGAAGGCGTGCGGCCACGGGTACTCGCCCTTGATGTCCTCGATGCTGAAGGTGCCGCTGGCGCGGTACTTCACCTCCACGAAGTGCAGCTTGTTGTTACGCGGGTCCTGCACCACGAAGTCCGGCATGCTGCGGATCTGCTGCTTCACAGCGCCGAAGGTCTTGCGCGTCAACTGCGCGATGCCCGGTATACTGCGTTCCATGCCGTAGTGGAAGACATTGAAGTCGTGCGCCAAGAAGAGCTCTTGGATGATGGTCTCGGCCACGCGGCCTTTGATGCTGTTTTGGGAGAAGGTGGAGAGGGCCATGGAATGGAATAGGTCAAGTCAAGTTGATCAGCAACGCAATATATCGAGGGGTGGAACAAATGCAAGGTTCAGCGGCTTCAGGCCTCTTTAGGCTAGTTGGCCTTCTGGCATTTTAAGCGCATTCGGTTTCTTGGTTTCAGGCCTCTAGGCGGCTTCAGGCCTTCATGCGCATTCGGACTCTATGTTTTTCAGGTCCCTTGCTTCTTGGCCTTCGGCTCAGGTATTTGGCGGGTTCAGGTTTTCTGGCGGATCAGGCCCTACGGCAATAAGCTCCCGGCATCGGCCACAGTAGGAATTGGACCGGATGCAATCAACCCTTAAGTGCTTGGCACGATAATAGAATAGAGCACCAAAAACTCAGCCACCATGAGCCACCTTCAATCCCTTAACGATCACACACGACGTGAAAGCGCACCCGTGCGCGGTTACCATCCTTACCCTCAGTCGATCCTGAATACGAGCGTTCTCCGTGTTGCCTCTGCAACCAAAGCCGACGAACTTCCTATCGCATTGTTCCGCTTCGCCCATTCATTGCAATGCGCCAACTGCGGAGTTACCGTTGACCAACCCAGTGCCTATTGCGGCTACCTGTGTCGGCAAAAGGCAGCGGCCATACGCTATGGAAGGGCCAAGTTGCGGGAAGGCATCTTTTGGAGATCTGACATCCTTGATGCCATATATACCCGCGTGAAAAGCATTTCAAATGGAGGATACAATTTGAAGGCCAGGAGCGTATCGATCATAGTACGCAAAGCTGTACACAAGAGAAGCCATAATAAGTGCGAACTATGCGGGAACCGCGGGACTGAGATCCATCATGCGAAGGGATCGTCCAGTGCGCTTGAGAACCTTCAACTGCTTTGTAAGGATTGCCATGATGATCTGCATGGTCGATCACTCGGATATGAAATTGCGGGTCCACATGTTCCTCGCGCTAGGTCGATGAGCCGGAAGGAACTCGAAGCGCATTTCCTGAAGCAACTCAGTCTGTTCACCTCGGGTGATGCATACATTCAGGCCATATTCAGCGAGACGCCTTTGCGCAATTGCTACGATCCAAAGACTTGGCAAAAGGCAGAGTGGGCCATGCGCGCGGAACGCTCCAAAGCATGGAAAGCGAAGCGAGCAAACGCTTAAGGCGACCTGCTATCGGAGAGCACAGGAATCTCAGCGCTCCAAATACGTCTGCCCAAACACACTATCCCCCAGCCACCGCTTGAAGCCAGGGTTATCGCTGAATTCCTTGAAGAGCTGCGTCTCGTCCTTCATCAGGCCTATCATTACGCGGAGCAGGGCCTTGTCCATCTCGATGCGGGCGTTCTGCTTGTCGCTGTTCTTGATGGCATTCTGGTAGGCGCTGTCGGCGGCGACCTTGGCTGGAATCTCCTTCGTTAGGCGCTCGGTGATGCGGTCCTTGTCCTCCCACGGGATGTTGCCCCAGTGCTCGTTGAAGACCTTGATGATGTTGCTCAGATGGTCCAGCTCCGGTTCCGGTTTGCGGCCACCGGCGGTGCCGGGGATGGGCGCTATCTCGCTGTCGGCGTCCGGCAGGTCGATGGCCTGCATGGCCTTTTTCTCCACGCGGTAGCTGTCCATGTCGATGGCCTCGAGAATGCCGCGTGCAAGATCCTCTTCCACCGGTGCGGGCAACTTAGGGATCAGGAAATTGAGGAAGATGCTGAGCTTCTCCCATTCCGGTTTCTTGTAGGGCAGTATGCCGCTGAGGAAACCGTAGGTGCGGCAGAAGGCCTTGGCGCTGCCCTTGAAGGCTACCTGCTGGTCTTCATCGAGGTCGGCCACGTAATGCGCCACGGTGATGTCGAGTGCGGGGTCGAGCGTGTCGCGTGAGGCACCGCCCAAGTACTTGGCAACGAAATCGTCGATGAGCGAAGTGTCATACAACCCGTGTCCGTCCAACGCACCGTTCAAGTCGTGCAGGATGTTCGGGTCGGTGCCTTCGCTGAGGATGGTGGTGCGATAGAAGTCGGCGAAGGATTGTTGGATGGTGTCCACGTCGTTCATGAAGTCGAGGACGAACACGTCGTGCTTCTGCGGGTGCGCACGGTTCAGGCGGCTCAGCGTCTGCACGGCCTTGATGCCGTTGAGCGTCTTGTCCACGTACATCGTGTGCATCAAGGGCTGGTCGTAGCCCGTCTGGAACTTGTCCGCACAGATGAGGAAGCGGTAGGGGTCCTGCTCTATCTCTTCTTCGATCTTGTTGCTCGGAAAACCGTTCATGCTGGCCTCGGTCACCTTGTGGCCATCCAACTCCTGTTCGCCGCTAAAGGCGATGATGGCCTTGTACGGACTCTTGCGCTCCGCCAAGTAGGCGTTGAAGGCTGCGAAGTATTGCATGGCTCGGTCGATGCCGTTGGTCACCAGCATCGCGCGGGCCTTGCCACCCACCTTGTTCTGCGCGAGGACCTGCTCATGGAAGTGATCGACCATGATCTCGGCCTTCATGCGGATGGCATGGTCGTGCCCTTCCACATAGCGGCGCAGTTTCTTGTTGGCGCGGCTGGTATCGAATTCCGGATCCTCCTCCACGCGCTTCACCAGCTTGTAGAAGCTATCCACCGGCGTGTAGTACTTCAGCACATCCATGATGAAGCCTTCCTGGATGGCTTGCTTCATGGTGTAGCTGTGGAAGGGCTTGAACTTCGTGCGGCCGTCGTGCTCATACGGCACACCGAACAGCTCCAGCGTCTTGTGCTTCGGCGTAGCGGTGAAGGCAAAGTAGCTGGCATTAGGCAAGAGTTTCTTCGCCTCGATCAAGGCGTTGATCTTGTCCTCCATCGTTTCCTCCTCCTCCTCTTCGCCGCTCAATGCAGTGTTCAATGCGGCGCTGGCCTTGCCGCCCTGACTGCTGTGCGCCTCATCGATGATGATGGCGAAGCGACGACCGGCATGCGCGCTGCCGATCTCGTCCAGGATGTGCGGGAACTTCTGGATGGTGCTGATGATGATCTTCTTGCCACCCTCGATCATCTCGCGAAGGTTGCCGCTGCGGTCCGCGTGGCCCACCACGGCACGCACTTGCGTGAATTGCTTGATGGTCTCGCTGATCTGCTTGTCCAAGTTGCGACGATCGGTAACGACGATGATGCTATCGAAGAGCACCTTGTCTTCGTGCTCCAAGCCGGTGAGCTGGTGCGCGAGCCACGCGATGCTGTTGCTCTTGCCGCTGCCCGCGCTGTGCTGCACCAGGTATTTCTGCCCTGCACCGTTGTCGCGTGCGTGCTTCAACAGGGCGCGCACCACGCTCAACTGATGGTAGCGCGGGTAGATCTGCGTCTGCTTCTTGCGGCCGGTCTTGTCATCCTTGAACTCCACCACCTGCGCGTAGCTCTCCAGGATGTTGCTCAGGCTCATCGGTGCCAGCACCCGCTTCCACAGGTAGTCGGTCTTCAGGCCATTGGGGTTGGGCGGATTGCCCGCACCATCGTTCCACCCTTGGTCGAAGGGCAGGAACCAACTGGCCTTGCCTTTCAGGTCAGTGCAGAATTTCACCAGCGCATCGTCCACCGCGAAGTGCGCCACGCAGCGACCGAACTGGAAGAGCAGTTCCTTGGGGTCGCGGTCGCGGCGGTACTGCTCCACGGCATCTTCCACGGTCTGCTTGGTCAGGCTGTTCTTCAGTTCGAAGGTGAAGATGGGCAGGCCGTTCAGGAAGCAGCACAGGTCCAACGAGAGTTTCGTTTGGTCGGGACTGAAGTGCAGTTGGCGGGTTACGGTGAAGCGGTTCGCGGCATAGTGCAGCGAGGCCGTTGCGTTGCCCGGTGTGGGTGTGGGGTAATACAGGTCAATGTGCAGCGGACCGTCATCGATGCCTTTGCGCAGGGCATGCACCACACCCTCTTTGGCGATCACGCCTTGCAGGCGGGCCAAGAAGCTGCGGCGCCGGTGGCTGTCGTTGGCCAGGTCCAGTTCTTCGGCCAGCTTTGGCTGGGTGGCTTCCAGAAAGAGGCGCAATTGGCGCAGGTCCACGGCATGGGCGCGGTCGTAGTCGCTGGCATCGCCGGGCAGCCAGCACTGGCCATAGGTCCCAGCGGGGTCGGCCACGGCGGCAGCAAGGTCCTTGGCTTCGTGGCCCTTGGTCTTCGCGGCCCCGTTGCCGGTCATGTCCGCCACGATCAGGGCCTCAAGGCCGGCTTCGCTGGTGTTGGTACTGCTCATGCGGCTTCGAGTACAAAGCGGGCTTTCAGCGTCCGCAGCATGTCATGGGTGCGTGCAATGTCCACGTCGAAGGCTTTGCACACCGTGGGGATCTTGACCTTCTTCTTCCCATCCTCGTGTACTTCGCGGGTCACGACGGTATGCCCGTGCGCCTTCGCGTAGGCGATCAACTTCAGGTCGGTGGACGAGAGGAATTCATTCTTCGCAGACTCCAGATACGGCTGCCGCATGGTCCACTCGGCCAGTTCTGCGAGCCATTTGGTCACCCCGGCGTCGAGGCCCTTGAACAGGGGTCCCTTTCGTGCTTCGCCCCAGGCTTTCAAGGGACCACCGTAGGGCTCCAGTTCATCGGCCACTTGCACGATGCTCAACACTTGACCCGCCTGCGCTTGCACGTCCAACCATTGCCAAAAGGCCGGACAGAAGTCCATTCCGTAGTAGTGGTTCTTCGCGTCGATGAGCGAATCGGCGTCCAAGCAATAGGCCATCAGACTTGGAAGTTGAATTCGCGGGCCACTTTCTGGAAGGTCTCGTACTTGGCCAGGCCCAACAATTTCAGGCCTTCGCGGTAGGAGGTGCGACCTTCCAATGTGCTGGCGATGATGGCACGTGCGAAACGGCCACTGGTGCGTGTCTTGTAGGTGTTGTAGAAACTGCCGCCGGACGGACGCTGCGCGCGTTGCGCATCGAACTGCGCTTTGATGGCGCTGATGCGGGCGATGAAGTCCGGCTTCGTGATCAGGCCAAGGTCCAGCAGGCGGCGCAGCATCACCATGGCGCTGACCTTGAAGTGGCGTGCCAGCCGGTCCGCCGGGTCGCCGTTGCTGCCGATGGCCGCATGCAGGGCACGCAGTTCCTCTTCGGGTACCAGCAACTCCGCCGCAACCTGGTTGCAGAAGCGTTCGATCACATGGTCCGAAGGAAAAGTGTCGTGCAGGTTGGAAATGCCCGAAGCCTTCACAAAGACGTGTACCAGTTCGTGCGCAAGCGTGAACATCTGGGCGCTCAGGTAGTCCGCGCCATTGATAAAGATGAGCGGGGCGAACTCGTCCGCGATGGCGAAACCCCGGAACTCCTCCACACTGAGGGGACGGGAGGTGTTGTTGCCCACCACGCCGTTGCGCATCACCAGTACGTCGCGCTCCTCGATGTGCGCGACCATTACGCGCAAGGCGTCCTCCCAAGTGCTTTCCTGGCGGCGCACTTCGGTACCGATGGCCATGGTATCGCGGATGAGCGCTGCGGCCTTCGCGATGGACATGGATGGGGTGATGCTGCCCACGAAGGCCAGGGGCTCTTCGCCCTCGGCGATCAGGTATTCCCTGTACCAATCCTGGCGCAGGATCGCGATGTCCACCGTATCCACTAGCTCCGTGCTTGCGCGGCGCACACGCTGGTCGCCCAAGGTGCGGAAGTCCGGTATGTCCAGCTTTACCTCGGGCGGTTCCTTCAGGAAGAGGTAGCCGTACGGAGCGTGGGTCTTGTCCGCCAGGCGTTGCGCCCAATCCGCTTTGATCACACCGGTCTCCTCCCACTCTTCCACGCGCTTGGGCACCAGGCCCATCTTCTGGGCAAGGTCATCCCGCGTGAGCCGCGCGCGTTCGCGCGCCCACTGCAAGAGGCTGGGTTGTAGGGTGAGATCCATTGGGCCAAGTACCACAAAGTTCGGTTATCGCTCTTTCTACTCTTCTCCAGCCTCCTCTTCCACCTCCATTTCCTCCTCCTCCATTGTCTGATCGTCTGATCCACCAATTGTCTGATCAGTGGGCAAGGCTTGTGCGGCTGCTCTTACATCCACCGCACCCGTTACCACATTCGCGATCAGGCGCGTGTGGTACTCGTGTACTTGTTGAATGGTCCGAAGCATTAGCGAGATGTTCTGGTCGATATGCGTTACATGTTGGTTGATGTGATCAGCAATGATTCCTTGTTCCTCAATTGGCGGGTAGGGCATTGCCATGCTTCCCACTCGTGCGATGCTCAGATTGCCTTGTGTATTGACCGGTGCTTCGGCAAGAAGCTCAGGTTTCATCGCCGTGAGAGTCAGATACAGATAGTCTTGATTCGTTTGTGCAAATGGTAGAAAGCCTATAACGCTGTCCGGCGCACAAGAATCGAAGGAGAGAACCGCCACGTCACCAATGTTGGCTGCAATGGCCATAACGAGCGTACCCTTCGGAAACAGTTTGCTAACCGAAAGACCTTTCTCATTCAGCGTTTGCTTGTACTCGGTGATGAACTTGTTCGCGCGTGCAATTGAACCGGTCTGTATGAAGGGATACGACCCACCATAGAACCTTGGGTCATTCCTTGGCCGATGCGAGAACTTTCCGCGCAGAATTGTAGCCGCTTGTTTCAGCTGCTTCACCTCCCAATGCTCCGGCACCTCCCCCAGCCACTCCACGCCGCTGGGTTTCAGTTTCACGTTGGGGTCCAGCCCGCGCGTAACGGCCCGCTGGATGATGGCCTGCTTTTGCTCCTGCAAGCGCGCAATGAGGGTGCGCTTGGTGCGGATGTAGCGCTTCACCTTGGCATCCAAGGCCTGCAGGTAGCGGACGATGAGGTGTTGTTCGTCGGGGGGCGGCAATAGCGTTGGTAGCCTAAAGAACACCTCGGGATACAAGCGCAGCCGACTATCCATTACACCTGTTGAAACGGTCTTGAACAGGCCATTATACAGATCCGTGCGGTAGATGTAATGCAGGTATTGCGGGATGACCTGGTCGGTCGTGACACGGAAGACGCTGTATGCCGGACTTGTTATGCCTGCGATCGGAGAAACCGCCTGACTTCCACGCCAAGCGAGCATGATATTCATGACCAGATCACCGGGCTCAACAAGCTTGTAGCCGACCAATGTCTTCGCGGTAGTCACCAAACCCGAGCCACCGCGCATTGAATCCTTGCGCCGTGTGATGCCCGTGTATTGTGAAACCGAAAGCAGGTCTTCCTTGCCGGTCTTGCTCCGCACGTTCACTTCGCGCAGAAAGTTCTTTGTGCGCAGCAACGCCCAATGCTCCGGCACCTGCTGGAGCCAGGGTACGCCTGCGGGCTTGTAGGCGGGGTAGGGGTTGAGGGTGGTGTTGCTCATGCTGGCACTCCTTGTAGAAGATGTGCGGGGTCCCAGATCTTCTCGGCCAACTGCCGATAGAGATCTCCGCGTGCTTCAAGTTCTGTCTTCTTGAACGCTGGCATTGGAGCGAACGGGATCTCGCTTTCGCTTTTGAACCGGATGAACCCTGGGTTGTGTTGGTAACACTGTGGGTGCAGTGAACGGGCCAACAGGTTCTGCGTGTTGTAATGCGGCAGCTTCTCTATGTATGTCAGATCCCCGTAACTCGCGTTGAAACTCTTCGGCAAGAGAAGGAGGCCCCCGATCCGGTTGCGGTACTCAGCGAAGTCAGCCGGGTGGTCGAACTCATCGGTGTGTCGTTCAGCATGGTCCGCCCAAATGTGTTCCACCTCACAGCGTGTCTTTCCTTCGCTGACATAATCCAAGTAGCGTGACGGTTGTCCTGAACTGGTCTCCACGAAGTCCGTGATCCGCGCCAAGAGTCGATGGATGTAATAGCGGTTCTGCTGGTGAACGCGCAGCCGGTCGTTGCTCGTGAAATTCTCGCTCTCCTTGGTCAGAAGGTCGTGAAGTTTCTGGGACAGGGCATCAACGGCGAGCCCGCGAATATCTCGCATGACGAGGAACATGGCATACTGCATTCCTGAATAGGAGATCGTGCGGAAATTCCATAATCGCCATGTCAACAGAATGTCCAAGTAACGGGCGACAAGTCCTGCTTTTCGCACCACGACCTCATCGCTATCATCCGGATCAAGTGGCGACATCAACAACATGTATTGCAGCGTGAAGCCATGTTGCGCATTGTATAGCACGTGTTCAAGGCCCGGAACAGGCCGCTTGCCTGCGTCGATCAACCGGAGATACTGTCGGCTATAGAATTCGAAATCGCGATCGATGAAGCGATAGAAGTCTGCGCTTTGTTTGAGACCGACAACGTCCGACGTATCCCGCAACCATCGGTGGAACTCGGTTCCGATCCGATCGAAATCCTCTGGCCTTGCATTCTTCTTGCGTTCCCTGATCTTGGTTGCATACTGGCTACGCAACCAAGTTTTGAAGAAGTCCGACTCCACCTCCTTTCCAGCCTCATTCAGGACACGAATGCGATCACGCCACTTCGTGTTCGCTGCGGTCCTTTTGTTCTCGTCAATATTCGCAAGTAGATAGCCCTTCAACATATCCGTCGGGCTCAATGAAAGCCCCCGGTCGTTCATCGTCTCGAAGATGGTGTAAGCATCATCATCGGAGTAGGCCGTGATCTCCACCAAGTGAACGTTCTCCAACAGCCAATCAATGAAGTAAGGAAGGGCATCATCACGCAATTCCTCAGGGAAGCAGCTCTCAAGATCGCGATAACGCTGTACCAAATTCTGCACAGATTCCGGTCGGTCGGTCACGTCGAAAGGAAGCCCCTCGTATAGTGCATCCATCGCTGGTGTGCGTTCATCCACATGCAGGTTGTACGACTTCTGGTCGAACTTCTCCGAGAAGATGAGCTCGTCCACCTTCACTTGTTTCTCCCGCCCCTTCTGTAGGTTACGCAAGAGGATCAGCAGCAACGTCAAGCTCGTAAGGCGCTGCTGGCCATCCACGATGTAACCGACATTCTCCTTCTTGCTGATGATGATCGAACCCAAGAAGTAATGCGGGTATTCGGCGACCTTGGCCCGTGGATGTCCCGGCTGGTACTCCTCCAAGAACTTGTCGCTCAGGTCATCCACAAGCTCGCGGATCTGCTTCTCATGCCATTTGTATTCCCGCTGGTAGTAGTCAATGGAGTACTTGACCTCCTTGAGCAATTCGCGAACGGTCTTGGCCTTTCCTAGAATCTCTCTCATGTTCGTTGAATACTCAATTCTTCCAAAGTGGTTCGTCCCTCCAGTTCGGTGTGAACCCCATATAGGACTCTAGCACCTCTGGATGGTCGGCAAGCAGTTTGTTCAACTTCGTGCTGAATGATGTACTGGGTATGAAGCGGGCCAATAAGTAGCGGACCACAGCCAACACCGCATAGAGCTTGCGTTCCTCTCCCGGGCCAGGAACCGCCTTCAACCAAGCATGCTGGGGGTTGTTGGGAAGTACGGGTGCCTTGGGGATCCGTCTGTTCCAGAGCCGGGCGTGATGGGCCGCAGTGTTCCGTACGAAGGAAAGACTCTCCATCCAGGACAAGAGCACTTGTGCGTCCACACCATAATGGTCCGCCACAGCCTTTAATTCAGGGCAAGAGCGAAGATTCTTCATAAGGCGGCTCACTTGGCCGAACGAGACCAATTGAAACACCATCCAAGCAGGTGGTCTAACCCCATTGTTATACTTCTGCCGATAATGCTTGATAAAGACCTCACTGGTGCGTTTGATCTCATCGTCCACACACTCGAGGAACTTCTGCTGGTGATAGGGCTTCGTGTAAAGCGCAGGGTCCTCATACCAGTTCTTCCCTTTGGTCTCACAGAATTCCTGGATCAATCGGGTCTTGATGGAGATCTCAATGCGCTCGATCTCATCAAACAGTAACATGCGCAGCTTGCGGTCGAAGACGTAAGTGTCCACCACACGATGGAACTCGGTGCCTTCCTTGAATTTGTGGGCCGCTTGCGGCAGTTCCAAGAAAATGTACCAGTAGGCACTAAGCCGGTAGTAGCTGATATTGGTAAGGTAGGTCCGGGCCTTGGCCTCATCGCTGATCACCATGCCTCGCTCTCGGAGCAGGTCGATCTGCTTATCGAGCGTCAGTGGCTCCTTTGCAAATTCCACACCCATGGCTCAGTTGGCTTGGGTGCAAAAAAAGAGCCGCCCTGGTGCGCTGTTCTGATGGGAAGCGTGGCGGCTACTGTTGCTGCAAACGTACGTACATAGACCATTGATACACAAGCCTATTAACAACTTATCCACAATTGGCAGATTGTGTAACTGTGCGTAACTGGGTGGTACGTACCTGTTCAACCAACTGTTCATCAGGCTGATATAATTTCATTCAACAAACCTTCCGTCTCCTTCTCAAGTGTCACAATGTCAGACCGGATCTCCTCCAAGCTGCGCAGTGGCTGGGGCTTGTAGAAGTACCGGTTGAAGCTCACTTCGTAACCGATCTTGGTGGCTTCTTCATCGATCCATGCTTCCGGCGCATAAGGCAACACCTCGCGGCGGATGAATGCTTCAATACCGCCCCCTTCGAGCAAGGGGATCTGTTCATAGTCGCGTAGCTCGCCGTCCGGCTCGCATTCGATCACGCAGTTCTTGCCATCAACTACCGCCTCGAACAAGCCGTGTAGCGGATCGGCCTTTGCTTTCCCTGGCTTGTGGACCTTTTTGATCACGGGCGGTGCGGCCTCATCGCGGTAACTCACCGCGTTCACGAGCAGTTTGCGTTCGGGCTTGCTGAGGCTGAACTTCAATTCCTTCTCGGCCGCATCCAGCGCCTTGTCCAGTTCGATCAGGTCGTTGAAGACGGTGGTGCCAAAACGCTTCAGCAGCTCACCACCGATGTCGGCCAAGCGCAGGTCACGCTCCCAGGTCTTGGCATCGAGCAGCTTCTTGCGCTTCTTCTCGGGGATGGCCTTTGCCTTGGGTGCATCTTCGTCACCGTCCTCGTCGTCGCTGCCTTTGCTTTGCTCGTCCAACCAAGCTTCCATGGGCTTGCGCAGTTTTGCGAAGTCCTCGCCGAGCGCATCACCGAATTCCTCGTACAGGGCCATGCGCAGTTCCGCATCACCACTGGCGAAGCGCAATTCCTCCACCACTTGCCGGGTGAACTTGGCGCGCAACTTCAGCGGCCGTTCCACCTTCACCTTCCAATAGCCAAAAGCCTTGTTCGGGAAGATCTTGCTCTGCTCGGTCTCCTTGAAATCGAGGAAGGTGTCCACAATGCGCTGGATATCCTCCTCGCCCAGCTCGCAGTTCTTGCTGCCGAGGTTCTTCCGCAGGGGCTTATACCATTGCGTGGCATCGATCAGCTGCACCTTGCCTTTGCGGTGCTCCGCCTTGCGGTTGCTGAGCACCCAGATGTAGGTGGCGATGCCGGTGTTGTAGAAGATGTTGAGCGGCAGGGCCACGATGGCGTCCAGCCAATCGTTCTCAATGATCCAGCGGCGGATGTTGCTTTCGCCCTGCCCGGCATCGCCCGTGAAGAGCGAGCTGCCGTTGTGTACCTCGGCGATGCGGCTGCCCAGCGGCGTGTTCCGCTTCATCTTGCTGAGCATATTGGCCAGGAAGAGCATCTGGCCATCGCTGCTGCGCGTGATCAGCGAATACTCAGGATTGCCGTCATGCTCGATAACGAAGCGCGGGTCCTTCATGTCACTCTTGCCGCCCATGCGCTCCAGGTCCTTCTTCCAGCTTTTGCCATAGGGCGGGTTGGCGAGCATGAAGTCGAATTCGCGGCCCGGGAAGGCATCGTTGCTCAGTGTGCTGCGCTCACCGCCGCCCACGATATTGTCGGCGCCGTCCCCCTCGCCCTTCATCAGCATGTCGGCTTTGCAGATGGCGTATGTTTCGTCGTTGATCTCCTGTCCGTAGAGGTGCGTGGCGATCTGCTTGTTCTGTTTCGCGCCGATCTCTTTGAGCGTCTCCTCCGCCACGGTGAGCATGCCGCCGGTGCCGCATGCGCAGTCATAGAGCAGGTAGGTGCCGCTCTCGATCTGGTCGGCGATGGGCATGAACATCAGCTTGGTCATCACCTTCACCACGTCGCGCGGGGTCCAGTGCTCACCGGCCTCCTCGTTATTCTCCTCGTTGAACTTGCGCACCAGCTCCTCGAAGATGGTGCCCATGCTGTGGTTGTCCAACCCCGGCAATTGGCCCACGGGCTTCGGGCTGAAGTTGATGGTAGGGTCCAAGTATTTCTCGATGAGGTAGCCGAGCGCGTCGGCTTTCACCAACTTCGGCACTTGGATGCGGAAGGAGAAGTTGACGAAGATCTCTTGCACATTGGGACTGAAGCCGTCGAGGTAATCGAGGAAGTCGGCCTGTAGCGTTTGCGCGTTGCTGCGGTTCTTCAGGTCGCGCAGGGTAAAGGCGCTGGTGTTGTAAAAAGCCTGCTGCGCAGCGGCGCGCAGGGCCTCGTCCTGGTTCACGATGCCTTGCTTGTCCAAGGTCTTCTTCAGGTCGAGCACATCCTTTTTGGTGGGTTCCAATACCGCGTCCAAGCGACGCAGCACGGTCATGGGCAGGATGACGTCGCGATACTTGCCGCGTACATAGAGGTCGCGTAGTACATCGTCGGCTATGCCCCAGATGAAGGAAACGATGCGGGTGTGGAGGGCGTGGTCCATGGGTGGATAAGGAAGGGATAGAAGGCTAAAGGGCGCTCAAAGTACCTAATTCCACAAACCGTGAGAACCGCCTGAGCCTGAACCCGCCAAACGGCCGAAGAACTGAATGCGCCTTGAATACCAAGAAGACAAATGCCAAGCCGACGCGTAACCCCCACCCTGAGTTAAAGGCCCAATGCATGAATGCGCCTAAAGCAAGCCCAAAGCCAAGAAACCCAATACGCCTGACCCCGACCAAACGATCGAAATACACCTGAACACCCGAACGCAGCCGAAGAGGCCTGAAAGGCTTCAGCCCATGCCTGAGCCAAAGCCAAGAGGCCAAATGCCCGGTTAGCTCATTGGCGCTGTTTTCGGCTATCGAGTCTCACTCTTGAATGTTAACGATATGCTGTGGGATGCGGTCAGCTCCTTGCTCCCTTCCAAATCCAAACCAACACCCCAGACCTCGAACTCGACCCCACCGCTCGTTGACTTTGTCACCCCGAACGAAATCTCGATCGTGAAGGAATTCTTTTCCAAGCCTTGGATGGCAGAACTCGCTCTCTTCCACTGCGCCGCTGATGCAGAAATCGCCTTGCGCAATGCTTCGTGGAGTTTCTCCTTGCCCTTGGTACTGTCCATGGCCACCAAAGATTCCATCTTCGCATAGGAGTACTTGACGCTGCTCGCCTTTTCCAATTGCCACTTCTTGGAAGCCTTAACGAAGATCTTGAACCCCCCACCCGCATCGGTGCTCCGTATGGTTTTGAGCGTCACTTCAGCCGTTGAAATTTCCAGTCCGTTCGCTTTCAGATCCTCCCTGGCAAGGCCAATACCGATATTAACCTCCTGCACGACCTCATCCAATCCCCTTGTTTCGATCCCATCGGTCTTAGCGGCCGGTTGTTTCTGTGCTTGAACGGCCATGGCCATACATAACGTCAGCACGAGCATCGTCAAAAGCTTTTTCATGGTCTTGTTTGTTGGTTGGTTGTTCTATTCAGAATGTGCCTTCTGCCGTCACTTGATCTTTAGTGTCTCTAGTGAACTTGATGTCGTAGTTGATGATGAAGGCCAGTTTGTTCATCCTTTGGCGGCGTTCAACCAGAAACGTAATTGCGCCACCTTGATCTTCCCGTCCGCATCAAAATAGACATCCTGCCAAGCGTTTGGATCCGTTTTCAAGTAGCCCGCGTTCGGATCTACCTTGCCTTGTGAGAGCCGGTAGCGCCAAGCAAAGTGATCGTAAACATCAAGCACATGGGATGCATAGGCCTCGGCCAATTTGCGGTTGCCACGGATGATGGCGAGGTTCTCATCGTTATTGTATGACGCCCTGTGCCCAAGATTGTGGCTGCCCATGATCACGACGCAATCATCGCTGAACGGGTCGATAACTACGATCTTATCGTGGATCACCGCAAAGCCGGCGGAGAGGATCTCTTCGATCCAGCCCTCCGGGACGGTCTTCTCATCAAGCGCCCTAGCGGCGAACACGCGGCCATCCTGCTTGTACACCTTCTTCACTCCCTTGTCCTTTTCTTCTTTCGTCAACTTCGGTGGCGTCATGCCGTGCAACTGGTAGTAGAAGCCCTCGGCGGCGCTAATGTGTGTAACGCACCCGCGCACGAACACGTCCGGCTTGCTCTTCTGCACATCCGCTGCCCAGTTCGTAAGGCATGGTGATCCAGGATAAAAGGCGAGCATGAGCACGGCCTCCTTGGCCTCATGCATCAGCTTTTGCACTTCCTGCATATCGGGCGGTGTCTTTTCGTTCTTTGTATTCGAGGCCCTCAGTTTCGGCGTGTTCGGCGAGAACCAACTGGTCCACGTTCCGTCTTTCCCAAGGTCGATGGTCTTGCTCTTCGCGTTGAGGTCGCGGAGCGCTTTGGCTTGCAACTTGGTCGCATCCTTCTTGGCCGCTTTGGTATCCTTCTTCAGTTCTTCCCAGTACGTCAGATAGCGTTCCGCAACCTGGGGGTTGTCGATCACTACCGTATTGTTCGTTTGGGTACACAAGCCAGTGAAGGTCCAGTTCGTGGATCCGCAGAGCACCGCTTGGGCCTTACCGTTCTTGTCCACATGCACCAGGAACTTGTTGTGGCCGATCTGTCCTTTCTTTAACAGGCGATCGTACATATCTGCCCCGCCCCGTTTCAGGCGGCCGCGCGAAACCTTGTTCCCATCCGCCATGCCCCCGGTCTCCTTGTCATCAGACGAAGGGTTGCTCAACACGATATGTAGCCGATCGCCCAGATGCATGAGCAGCCCCTCCAGTTCCTCATCATTCAATTCGTACAAAGCGGCATAGATGTGCCCATCCGTTCCTGTGCGCCGCATGAATTCCGTGAGGGCCTCAACCATATCTCCGCTCAGACTCGCGCGCAGATCGTCCTTTACGTCCGCAACACGCGCCAGCAGTTTGCCCTTGGCGGGCTTGCCATCCAGCGCACGGGAAATGCGTTGTGTACTGATAAGGCCCCGGTTGAAGTAGGCTTTCATCTTAGGGGAGACCTCGGCACCGATGGTGACCTTGTTTGTTGCCAATTCCTCCACGTTCATGGGCTTCAGCTTGCCGGGCTTACCCTCCAAGGCTACGATGCGGTAGCTGAACGTGTCCAGATCCCCTTTGCTATGCTCCTTGATCAAGCGGGCATACACATCCTTCCAATAGAACTTTTGGTACGGAGCATCCTCGCAGGTTTGGCCCTTCTTCCAAGGATGCCCTTTGAATGTTGCCTTGGCAGGCAGGGCCTCCTTCTTGCCGTTCTTGTCGATGCGGTAAATCGCGTAGCCCATGCAACCGGGCAACTTCTTGCCGTGTGTCCATGCGATGGTGATCACATCATTGTTCGCGAATGCCAGTGCAGCTGACTTGGCCATGGTGGTTGGTATTTGGTGTGTTGTGATCTGTTCTCTTTGCTAGAAGTTGCGGTGCTACTTGATCCCCACGCGAAGTACCTGCAGCACTGACCAAAGCACTCAAGAGCACATACACCAGCACCAAGCCAGCAATCATATCGAGGTAGGGGTTCTCAAGCATCGGATGGTGGTCTTGTTGCTCTGTCAAGGTTTCCCTCGATAACCGAGGACCCTGCTTGCTGAGTAGCTTGTGATGCTGACGGAGTTGCTCTGATTGCCGCCCAAGACCAAAATTCCTGTGCCGCGTGTTTCCAAGTAGAAGGCCACGTGCGCTGCTTGGTTGTTCGTGGGGTCACTGCGGTCGAAGACCACTATACAGCCGTGTTCGGGTGTGCTCAATTCGCGGCCCCATTTATTCCAACTGCGAGCCGCGGCACTCTTGGTGCCATTGATCTTCGCTTGGGCCATACACCAATTCACGAAAGCGGAACACCACGGCGTTTCGTCGGTGGTGGCCTTGTAAGAACAGGTTTGGAAGTACTCCAGGATGCGCGGGTTCTGGCTCGGCCCTGGATATTCCTTGGTGCCGATCTCCGCACGGGCGGCCTTCAACCAGCTCGGGTCATCGATCGGTGGCGCGGTGGCGACGGGTTCGATGTAGCTTGTGCTTACCCAACCGATCAGTTCACCGTCGCGGAGTTTCGCCCGAACCCGTGCCCACCCTTTGGTTGGTCCTTGTAGGAGGTCCAGCGCGGTGTGTTGGGGTAGGCGACCGATGATGGCGTGTTCGGTACTCGGTCCTTCGCGAAGCCGAAGTACGGATGCTGTGGTGCGATGGGTGGGCATCGGCTTGAATTGCACGTCAAATCTTAGCTGGCAGGCTGCCGTCCGCAATACCCGGAAATGGGTATTTTGTATTTGTATGCACTGGCGTCCGGGAAATTTTCCAGCAACGTCCCGGAATGTCCATCCTGTACGGTTGATCGTCCATATCACCGACAAGGGCCCCACCTATCGCATTCGGAAATAAACACCGGCTGCGACCCCTTCAGGGTCGAATATCCTCTTGTCCATGAATACAAAATGCTGCGACCCCTTCGGGGTCGAAACCCGGCAGCAACGAGGCTTTTGACCCTGAAAGGGTCACAGCCTGTTGCACTGGGAGTTAGGTCGACAACGACCCTGAAAGGGTCGCAGCCGTTGTTTGTCATTTTTCCCCGGACGCCAGTGATTTGTATGGCAAAGCGCTTTTCACGGCTCAGGGTGGTCGCCTTTGGGATCCCATCGGATCCGGAGCAAGCCGGAAACAAACCGATCCTGGCTGCGCCACTGGCGCAGGTGACATACCAAGAAGGAGAAAGAGACGGGCGGAAGGCCTTAGTGTGCCGGGCTTAGAGCCCGGCGGACTGATATTGGGCGGTCATCGACCGCCACTTGCTCAGTGTACCCCGCCACTTGCTCCGGGGCGCATGAAAAGCGCTTCCGGTCAGGGGACTTTTGACCCGTCATCAACGACAACCAAAAACCCGAACGACCATGAACACCGCAAAACGCACCCTCCTCTCCGCCGCCATCGCCGCCGCCCTCATCTGCTGCTGCTCCCTCCATGCCAACGCCATGGACGGAGCACCTGAAGGGGTCTCGGGCGCGGTGAACGTCCTGCGCATCGAGCCCGTGGACATGTTCCTCATGCCCACCATTGACACGGTGAACACTTCGCATCGCACGGTCCGCGCCGGTGCCGATGGCCAGTTCCATGTACAGGTGACCGCGGCCGACGGCACCCTGATGATGGAAGGCAGCTACAGCGATGTGGAGTGCTTGGTGCAGAACGGGCTTTTCACCTACTACTACGGCAATGGCCAGGTCAGCGACCGGGGTTACTACGAGATGGGCACCAAGACGGGGACCTGGATGCACTTCGATGCACGGAAGATCGCCCTGGCCGCCAAGTAGCCTTGAACGTGCCTCGGAGATCGGCAAGCCCATATCGCTCGTGCAAAGGCCGTCCATCGACGGCTTTTTGCGTTGGGACCCGGCCAGCATCACCGGACCCCGTCCTCCGGTGATGGTCCAGTCCCCAAGAAGAACTCTTTGGGCACGGCCATCACCCACAGCCGCTCGCGCTTGGTGCGGAAGCAGCACGGTGGCATCCATTATGAGGACTTGGACTTGCCCCCAAGGCGCACACTTGGTGGTCCATATGCCGGGCTGGAGGAGCCCGGCGGACCATTATCAGGTGTGCCGGCAATGCAAAGGGGAACCGCAACGACCGCAACGAAATGCGAGAGCATGGAACCGACGCTGTGTCACCCTCCTCATTGCGGGCGTTGCGGTTAAAAAACACCACCGATCCGCGTTGCGTTCGTTGCATGCGTTGCGGTTAATAACCATCGCTGCCCCGCGTTGCGGTTGATCGAGCAAGCCTGCACCGCAGGCGCCGGCGGGAGGGCTGGAGCCCGGCGCACCATTATTGGGCGTCACCCCCCGCCACTTGCTCAGTGGACCCCGCCACTTGCTCCGGGGCGCATGAAAACCGCTTCAGGTCAGGGGACTTTTGACCCGTCATCAACGATAACGAACCAAAAAAACCCCGAACACTATGAACACCGCAAAACGCACCCTCCTCTCCGCCGCCATCGCCGCCGCCATCATCTGCTGCTGCTCCCTCCACGCCAACGCCATGGACGGAGCACCTGAAGGGGTCTCGGGCGCGGTGAACGTCCTGCGCATCGAGCCCGTGGACATGTTCTTCATGCCCACCACCGACACGGTGAACACTTTGCAGCGCGTGGTCAGCGCCGGGGCGGATGGCAAGTTCACGGTACAGGTCACCGCGCCCGACGGCACCCTGATGATGGAAGGCAGCTACAGCGACCCGGAGTGCCTGGTGCAGAACGGGCCCTTCACCTACTACTACGGCAATGGCCAGGTCAGCGCCCAAGGTTCCTACGCAATGGGCATCAAGACGGGGCTCTGGCTACGCTTCGACGCCCATGGGACCACCTTGGCCGAACGCGTCTATACCGGGTTGACCTGGGAGCAGACACAGTTCCAGCTCGAACAGAACTCCGTCGCCTCCACGCAGCGTTGAGAACGTTCCGATCGAACGAGCAATGGCCGTCCATCGACGGCTTTTTGCGTTGGGGCCCTTGGTGCCGGCATCGGCGGTCTTGTGCCGGGTCGGACCGGAGGCCCTTGTGGGCCGGGTTGAAGCCCGGCGGACCATAATTGGACTGGATAATAATTGGCCTATCTTCCAGCGCTTAAACCTTCCCCATGCCAGCACAGACGGCCGTGATCGTGGACGATGAGAAGCACTGTCAGGACGCTTTGTCCGGGGTGCTGAAACGCAACCATCCGGAGGTCGAACTGCTGGGTATCGCCAGTAGTGTGGAGGAGGGGCTGGAACTGCTGGGCCGCACCACCCCCGATATCCTCTTTTTAGATATCGAGATCGGTGACCGCACCGGCTTCGAGCTGCTTGAAGCGCTGGGTCCCGACCGGCCGCACGTGATCTTCCAGACCGCGCATGAGGGCTACGCCGTGAAGGCGATCCGCTTCAGTGCCTTGGACTATCTCTTGAAGCCCGTGGACCCCGACGAGCTGACGGAGGCCTTGGGCAAGGTGAAGCAAGCCACACGCATCCCGCAGGACCCGGAGCTGTTCCGGGCGTTACTGCACAACCTCTCCGGTGCCGCGAACGGGCCGTCCAAGATCGCGTTGCCGGTGGCGGACGGACTGGAGATGGTGGACCCGCGGAACATCCTCTATTGCGAATCCGACAGCAACTACACCATCGTGCATCAGCAGGACCAGAAGCGCCTGCTGATCACGCGGACGCTGAAGCAGTTCGAGGACATGCTGGGCGGGCAGGGTTTCGTGCGCGTACACCACTCCTACCTGATCAACACGCGGCATGTGAAGAAGTACATCCGCGGGGAAGGTGGCGAGGTGATCATGAACGATGGCACCAATGTGGCGGTCTCCCGCAGGAAGAAGCAGGAGCTGATGGACAGTTTGTCCCGGCTGTGAGCGCGCCAAGCGTGCTTGGCATTATGGGCCGGGCCGGAGCCCGATAGGGCATCTGCCGGGCCGGGCCCGGCGGACCAAAATTGGGGAGGCTGGAGGCCGGCGGACTGAAATTGGGGGGATGCCCTACGTCGGCACCGCCATTATGGGGCAACGCACCGCGCGCAACACGCGCTCGGTCTTGCTCCCGCGGAGCATGTCGAGGAAGCCATCGTGGCCTTTGGTGGACATCACCACCAGGTCCGCGCTGGTCGCGTCGGCCACGTTCACAATGGTTTCCACGGGGTCGCCCAGCCGGAGCATGTGCTCGGTGGTCCAGTTCGGATGTTCCGGAACGGTGACCACGGGTGCCTTGTATTCCCCGCCTACATGCAAAAAATTGAAGCGCACGCGCCCGTCCGCCAGCGCTTTCGCGGTGCTTACGGCCATGTCGATGGCGCGCTGCGGGTCGGGGTCCACCGTTACCGGCACGAGGATGCTCCGCAGGTTGACCTTGCCGGTGTCGGCATCCACCAAGCCCTTGGCGTTCTCGGGGACGAAGAGGGTGGGTTCGCCGGCACCGCGTGCGAGCGGCTCGGCCACCTTGCGCTTGCGCCAGTTGTTGCCACTGCCTTGGTGGGTGGCCAGCACGATGAGGTCGGACCGATGCTCGCTCAGGTAGTCCAAGCAATTGCTCACCGGGCGATCGCCCTTCATCATCTGCTTGTTCACACGGATGCCCATCTGCTCGAACTCTTCGAGGTCGTGCTCATCCTTCAGCATGCCCCAGCGGCTCAAGGTCTTGCGCACGCCGGGCAGGTCGGACCACTCACCTTCACCGGTGCCGTCCACGTGCATGATGGTGAGCGCGCTTTTGGTCGTGGCGGCGAGGCGCAGGGCGATCAGGAAGGCCGTGGTGCTACCGTGGCCAAGGTCGGTGGGATGGAAGATGTGCTTCATGGATGGGATGGTGCTGCAAGATAGCCGCGGGTGGTGGGCTGGAAGTTGAGCTTGATCAGGTGATCAGATGGTGGAATGCCGTGGCCGGAGGTTATGGTTATGGTCATGGCCGGGCTGGAGCCCGGCGGACCGGGGTTATGGGGTGGGCGGATCGTCGCTCTTTGAGGCGGAGGAGAAGGGCCAGTCCTCCGGCTTTTGTACCAGTCGAGCTTTTACCGGGTTCATGTGGATGTAGTTGACGGTGTTGGCAAAATGCGCGCTGTCGCGCATGAAGCGGTCAAAGTATTCGCGCTGCCACACGGGGCCGGCCGCCCCCAATTTTGGTCCGCCGGGCTCCAGCCCGGCCGTTGATGCCAACAGCTCTTTCCGATGCGCACTGATCCTCCTGCCAGTGAACGATTTCCAGGACGCCACGATCTTGCTCATCGTCCAACCCGCTTCCGGCTGGAACAGCACATGGACATGGTTGGGCATGATGCACCACGCATAGAGCGTGTAGCGGTCGCCGTGGAAATGCAGCAGGGTTGAATCGATCAGCTCCGCGATGAACGGATCGCGCAGGATGCAGCTTCCATGGCCCGCGTCGAGGTAGGCGTTCACACGCTTCTCTTGCTCGGGGCTGCGCAGGCTTGGCGGCAGGCTCATCAGCTCCGCTTCCATTTGTTGCACTACCTGGCGTGGGAGGCTGTCCTCGAGGCGGAAACAGACATGTTGGACGAGGTCCGTGCTTTCCACGTGAGGGAGGTAGTCGCGGTCCCACCAGATGTGCGCTCCTGGACGCAGCTTTCCCGCTGCGTCCAGACCATCCTTTAAGCGTCCGGTGCCTTGCTTGTTGGGATCGTCTTTGTCGTTGTCGGTGGGCATGTGTCGGCTCGTGGGAGTTGAAGGAACTCGGTAAGTTCCGAAGATATGGGTCGGGATCTGGTTATGAGGCGCTGGGCCGGGCTGGAGCCCGGTTGGCTAGCTGCCGGGCTGGAGCCCGGCGGACCGTTATTGGGCGATAAGCACTGTAGGTATCAACTCCCCTCTCCCTCGGAGAGCTTCCCAGTCCCGCAGCAGCGGGGGGCCGGGGTGAGGGCATAACACTCCCCTCCGAACAACTAACCACCACCCATGCTCGCCAATCCAAACGGAGCGTTTACTTTCGCCGCCGTCCGATACGTATCGGAACCCCTTCCGGGCCGCTATGCTATACCTCTTCTACTTCTTCGCTGCTATCTCGGTCATTGCCGCGTTGGTGGTGGTGTCGGCGAAAAGCCCGATCAATAGCGTGATCGCGCTGGTGGTGTGTTTCCTGAGCATCGCGGCGCACTACATCCTGCTGAACGCGCAGTTCCTCGCCATGGTGCATGTGATCGTCTACACCGGCGCCATCCTGGTGCTGATGCTCTTTGTGATCATGCTGCTGAACATGAACACGATCGTGGAGGTGCGCAAGCCGATGGTGACGCGGATCCTCGCGGTGGTGACGGGCGGCCTCTTCTTCTTGGTGCTTTTGGCGGCTACGCGCTCCGGACTGAGCACGCCGGTGCCCGAAGGCTTCGACCCCGGCATCGGGCTGGTGAAGCGCATCGGCATGTCCCTCTTCCAGGATTTCCTCCTGCCTTTCGAGCTGAGCAGCGTCCTCTTCCTTTCGGCCATGGCCGGGGCGATGATGCTGGCCAAGAAGGACGACCCCTCCAACGTGAACCGCCCGCCCAGCAGCGAGCCTGACCTACGGCAGGCAGGACCTAACGAGAAGGCCGCATGATGGAGAACGTGATGACCGCCATCCGCTTGGTGCCGCTGGACCACTACCTGATCCTCAGCTTCCTGCTGTTCAGCATCGGGATGGTCGGGGCCTTGGTGCGGCGGAACATCATCATCGTGATCATGTGCCTGGAGCTGATGCTCAACAGCGTGAACCTGCTGCTGGTGGCCTTCAGCGCCTACCACAGCGACCCCGGCGGACAGATCATGGTGTTCTTCATCATGCTGGTGGCCGCGGCGGAAGTCACGGTGGGCTTGGCTATTTTGGTGTTGCTGAAACGCAACACCAACGGCGTGGACATGAACCAATTGAACCGCCTGAAATGGTGAGCGCACTGGATCTGCATGTGCTGATGGTCCCGGCCTTCCCGCTGCTCGGCGCGGTGGTGATCGGTGCGATGCGCCGCAAGCTGAAGGGCAACACGGCGGGCATCCTCGGGACGGCATTGATCGCCTTATCATTCGTTGTCAGCGCCATCCTCTTCCTGCATCGCGGCGCGGATGAGCCGACGCACATCACCACGCTCTTCAACTGGATCCACGTGGGCGCGATGGACATTCCCTTCGCCTTCCAACTCGATGCGCTCTCGCTGTGGATGATGCTGATCGTCACCGGCATCGGCACGCTGATCCACATCTACTCCATCGGCTACATGCACGACGATCCGCGCGTGGCCACCTTCTTCGCACAGCTCAACCTCTTCAGCTTCAGCATGCTGCTGCTGGTGATGGGGTCGAACTTCCTGGTCACCTTCATCGGCTGGGAAGGCGTGGGCCTGTGCAGCTACCTGCTGATCGGCTTCTGGTACACCACCCCTGAGTTCAACTACGCGGGGCGGAAGGCCTTCGTGATGAACCGTATCGGCGACATCGGCATGGTGCTGGCGATGGCGCTGATGTTCTATCAGTTCGGCACGCTGAACTATGTGGACGTGATGAAGCAGGGCGGCATGATGGCCACCGGCAATCCGCTGATCGTTACCGCTACGCTGCTGCTCTTCCTCGGTGCCACCGGCAAAAGCGCGCAGTTGCCGCTGCTCACCTGGCTGCCCGATGCCATGGCCGGTCCCACGCCGGTTAGCGCGCTGATCCACGCCGCTACCATGGTGACGGCCGGCATTTTCCTGGTGGTGCGCAGCTCGGTGCTTTTCCAACTCGCACCTTACACGCAAGACATCATTCTGTGGGTGGGCGTGGCCACGGCGCTGTTCGGTGCCACGGTGGGCTTGTTCCAGAACGACATCAAGAAGGTGCTCGCCTATTCCACCGTGAGCCAGTTGGGCTACATGTTCGCCGCGCTGGGCGTGGGCGCGTACAGTGCCGGCATGTTCCACGTCACCACGCACGCGTTCTTCAAGGCGCTGCTCTTCTTGGGCGCGGGCAGCGTGATCCACGCGCTGGGCGGCGAGCAGGACATCCGCAAGATGGGCGGGCTGAAGGGCGTGACGAAGACCACGTACATGACCTTCCTCGTGGCCACCGTGGCCATCGCGGGCATCCCGCCGTTGAGCGGCTTCTTCAGCAAGGACGGCATTTTGGCGAGCACGTTCGCGGAAAGTCCGTTGGCATACGGCGTCCTCGTTTTCGCCGCGATGCTCACCGCGTTCTACATGTTCCGCCTGTTGTTCCTCACCTTCTTCGGCACCTACCGCGGCACGGCACACCTGCCTGCCGGACAGGCAGGTCCGCATGAAAGCCCGAAGGTGATGACAGTGCCGCTAATGGTGCTGGCGGTGCTGAGCGTGATCGGCGGAGCGCTGAACATCCCGCACATCTTTGGCGGCCACGACTGGCTGAAGACCTTCCTCGCCACCGCCGCTGACGGCATCGGCATGGAGCGCTTGGAGCTTTCCGCCAGCACGGAATGGATGCTGATGGCACTGAGCACGTCGCTGGTGCTGCTGACCATCTGGTACACGTGGACGCTCTTCGGCAAGAAGACCACGCTGGACGGCGAGCCCGCCGACATGCCTTTCTTGAAACGCCTGATCGCGAAGCGCTGGATGCTGGACGAACTCTACGCCTGGCTGTTCGAGAAACCTTACAGCTGGATCAGCAGGCACTTCTTCGGCATCGGCGAGGAGAAGATCGCCGTGCCCGCCACCGTCGGTACCGGCAAGGCCGCGCTGGGCCTCGGCGAATGGCTGCGCAAAGTGCAGACCGGCAACACGAGCTTCTACCTCTTCGGCATGATGGTGGGCGTGGTCGTTCTCTTGATCATCACCTTATTCGGCGTGTAGCATGCAACTCCTCGCGCTGATCCTCATCCCCCTGCTGGCCGGCACGTTGCTGCTCTTCGCCCGCCCCACCGCGATGGCGCGCGGCATTGCGCTGGTGTCCACGCTGCTGTCACTGGCGCTGGTGGGCTGGCTCTGGTACACGTGGACCGGCGTTGCCGTTACGGGCATCTCGCACGATTGGGTGCCCGCTTGGGGCATGCGCTTCGTGCTGGGCTACGGCGGTATCGGCCTGCTGATGCTGATCCTCACCGGCCTGCTCTTCCCCTTCATCATCGGCACCGGTTACAAGCAGCCCATGGGCGATCCCGCCCTGGTGAATGCCTTGCTGCTCTTCACGCAGTCCGCGCTCTTCGGCGTCTTCCTCGCGCAGAACGCTTTCCTCTTCTACATCTTCTTCGAGCTCACGCTGATCCCGATCTTCTTCCTGCTGATGTTCTGGGGCGGCGAACACAAGCGCGCCATCACCATCCGCTTCTTCCTCTACACGCTGCTCGGCGGGTTGGCGCTGCTCTTCTCCATCGCCTACGTCACCTTGCAGACGCCGGCGCCGCACAGCGCCGACTTCACCGCGCTGGCCGCCCTGCACCTGCCGATGCACACACAAGTGTGGCTCTTCTGGACGATGTTCCTGGCCTTCGCGATCAAGATGCCGATCTTCCCTTTCCATAGCTGGCAGCCGGAGACGTACACCATGGCGCCCACGCAGGGCACGATGGTGCTGAGCGCCGTGATGGGCAAGATGGGCCTCTACGGCATCATCGTCTTCCTCTTCGCCATCGTGCCGGAAGGTGCGCAGCACTGGAGCTCGGTGGTGATCGGCCTCAGCCTGTTCGGCGCGCTCTACGCCGCGGTGATCGCCTTCCGCCAGAACGACCTCAAGCGCATGATCGCGTATTCGTCCATGAGCCACTTCGGCCTGATGTGCGCCGCGCTCTTCACTTGGAACGCTTACGGCATCAGCGGCACGCTGTACCAGACGCTCGCGCACGGCGTGCTGATGATCTGCCTCTTCTACATCGTGGGTGCCGTTTCGCAACGCACCGGCAGCACCGACTTTTCCAGCATGGGCGGGCTGAAGACGAGGATGCCGCGTTTCGCACTGCTCTTCATGTTCGTCACCGCGAACGCCATCGCGCTGCCGCTCACGCAGAGCTTCGTGGGCGAATGGCTGATCTACAACGGCCTGTGGCAGTGGAACAACTGGACGGCCTTCGCGGGCGTGGTGCTGATCGTGCTCGGTGCCATCTACATGCTCTACGCGTACCAGCGCGTGATGCTCGGCCCGGACCGCGAGATCGACGTGACCGACGCGGACGATGAGGAACACTTCTTCCTGGTCCCGCTGATCGCCATCACGCTGCTGCTCGGCGTGTTCCCGAACGTGATCCTGCACTTGGTGGACGGCCCCGTGCAGCAAGTGTTGAACTCCTTCACCTCCCTGCCTTGAGATGAGCGCGCTGATCCTGATCTCCGTGCTGGGCGTGCTGGTCCTGTACCTCGGCCTGTTCGGCAAGAAGAGCTGGTTGGCGCCCGTGGCCATCCTTGGGCTGGTGGGCGCGATCGCGCTCTTCGCCACCGGCTTCCACATCGATCATGCGCTCCTCGGCGGCATGGTGGAGTTCAGCCGCTTCAGCATCGGCTTCAACATCGGCATGGCGGTGATCACCGCGCTGATCTTCCTCTTCGGCTCCGACTACTATGCGCGCCAGGAGCACCACGTGGCGGAGCAATACGCGCTGATGCTCTTCTCGCTCGTGGGCGGCTTTGTCCTCACCTCCTACACGAACATGCTCATGCTCTTCGTGGGCATTGAGATCCTGAGCATCCCGCTATACATCCTCGCCGGCGGCAAGAAGCACAGCCTGCGCAGCAACGAGGCCTCGTTCAAGTATTTCCTGCTGGGTTCCTTCAGCACGGCCTTCCTGCTGATGGGCATCACCCTGCTCTACGGCCTCACCGGCTCCTTCCACATGGACGTGCTGGCCGAGCACATGGCCAAGGCCGACAACGGCGACATGGTGCAGAATTTCGGCCTCTTCTTCGTGGTCGTCGGCCTGGCGTTCAAGGTGGGCGCAGTGCCCTTCCACTTCTGGGTGCCGGACGTGTACCACGGCGCGCCCACGCTGGTCACCATCTTCATGTCCACCGTGGTGAAAATGGCGGGCTTCGCCGCGTTCTTCCGCTTCATCGACATCACCGGCATGCCGGATGCGCTGGCGCGGATCATGGTGCTGCTCACCATCGCCACCTTGTTAGTGGGCAACGTGATCGCGCTGCGCCAAACGAACTTCAAGCGCCTGATGGCCTACAGCAGTGTGGCCCACAGCGGCTTCCTCCTGCTGGCCCTGTTGACGGACCACGGTCACGCGATCGGTCACGGCGCGGCGGTGGGACATACGCTGCTCTACTACACCTTCACGTATTCGCTGGCCACCACGGGCCTCTTCATCCTCTTCACCATCGCAAAGCGCGCGAACAACGGCGCGGAGCACAACGGCATCTTCCAAGGCCTCTTCGCCGCAAAACCGTGGCTGGCGCTGTGCGCACTGGCGATGTTCCTCTCACTCGCGGGCATCCCGCTCACCGCAGGCTTCATCGCGAAGTACCAGGTCTTCCTGCTCGCCATCGGCGCGGGCTGGTTGAAGGTGATGCTCTTCGGCGTGCTCATGGCGCTGCTCGGCATTTACTACTACATCATGGTGGTGCGCGAAGTCTTCGTGACGCCGGAAGAGCCGGTGCGCTTCACCGTATCACCGCTGAATTGGCTGGTGGTGAGCATGTGCGCGGTGGCGGTGCTGGTGCTGGGTGTTTGGCCGGCGCTGATCTAAGGAGGTTGCCGCAGAGGCGCGGAGAAATACGGATTTCCTGAAGGTGCCTCTTCGGTTAACCGCAGATGTCGCAGATGGACGCAGATGGTGTGCCGGAAGTGATGGTGGTTTTCCACCGCAACGTCCGCGACGGACCCCGAGCGCATGCATCCGCTACCTTCACCACATCGAATGAATAAGCCTATCCACGCCTATTTCACGCAGGACCACCGCCGCTTGGAGGACCTGCTGGACCAAGCATCCAAGGACCCGAAGGCGATCCAAGAGGAACCCTACCATGCGTTCCGTGTCGGTCTGCTCACGCACATCAAGATGGAGGAGAAGATCCTCTTCCTAGCGGCGAAGGAGGCCAATGGGGGCGAACCCATACCGCTTGCCGCAAAGCTCCGCCTCGATCACGGCGCACTGACCGCATTGATGGTGGTGCCGCCGAACGCCGCGGTTATCGCGGCCGTGCGGTACATCTTGGAAAAACACGACCTGTTGGAGGAAGCCCCGGGAGGGATGTATGACATCTGCGAGGCGCTCACCAAAGAACAGACGGCGGATCTACTGGAGCGGCTGGAACAGACCACCCCGGTGCCGGTGCATCCACCGAACGCGCATCCGATCGCGGTGGATTCAGCCAATAGGGCGATGGTGCGTGCTGGGTTTGATCTGTACCTGGAAGGAGGGTCCTCACAGGGACCACAGAGGGAGGAATAACCGCAGAGGCGCCAAGGCGCTGAGACATGCGGGTGCCGGAGGTCTCTCTCCGGCTTTAACCACAGATGAACACAGATGGACGCAGATGATGCGCCGGAGGTGATGTGCCGTTCAACCCGTGGGGTTAGAAAGCACCGAACAAGCAAGTTTCTTCAGACGAGCAAAGTGAGTCACCCCTCTCCTCGGGAGAGGGGCCGGGGGTGAGGGCTTCTCTCCGCGTTCTCCGCGCCCTCCGCGGTTAAACCTTACTAGACCTGTGGTGAGCCCATTATCTTCGCCACATCGCCTTCATTGAAACTACGGCGAATGAACATGGACAAGCGAGTTACCGATGCGGATGCGGCCCTGGAGGGGCTCAAAGACGGCATGACCTTGATGGCGGGCGGCTTCGGCCTCTGCGGCATCCCGGAGAACCTGATCGCGGCCTTGGCGAGCAGCGGCGTGAAGAACCTGACCTGCATCAGCAACAACGCCGGGGTGGACGACTTCGGCCTCGGGCTTTTGCTGAAGACGAAGCAGATCAAAAAGATGATCGCCAGCTACGTGGGCGAGAACGCGGAGTTCGAACGCCAGATGCTGAGCGGCGAGCTGGAGGTGGACCTCATTCCACAAGGCACGCTGGCTGAACGCTGCCGCGCGGGCGGTGCCGGCATCCCGGCGTTCTTCACCCCGGCCGGCTACGGCACCGAGGTGGCCGAGGGCAAAGAGACCCGCGAGTTCGACGGCAAGATGTACGTGATGGAGCGCTGGCTCCGCGCCGACTACAGCCTCGTGAAAGCCTGGAAGGGCGACACCGAGGGTAACCTCGTCTACCGCAACACCGCGCGCAACTTCAACCCCATGATGGCCATGGCGGGCACCATCACCATCGCGGAGGTGGAGCACTTGGTGGAGCCGGGCGAGATCGAGCCGGACCACGTGCATACGCCGGGCATTTTCGTCCACCGCATCTTCCAAGGGAAGGACTACGAGAAGCGCATCGAGCAACTGACGGTACGCAAGCGGGCATAGGCTCCTATGCAAGCGGGCGCGACCACCCGTGTAGAGCGCATTGCGTTCGCGGCATTGGCCGCACTTGTCTTCGTGTACGTGGCCGCCCGCGCCGTGCTGGTGCCGGTGATCCACGACGAAGCGATGACCTTTTTCGTCTACGTGGAAACGGGCAACTTCCTGCCCTTCCGCGCGCACTGGGACGCGGGTAACCACTTGCTCTGCACCGCTTTGGCTTGGCTGGGCTGGTCGGCTTTCGGCTTCTCCGCTTGGGCCTTGCGCCTGCCGAGCGTGCTGGCGTTCATTCTCTACACGGCATACGCTTGGAAATGGGGCACGCGGCTGCACGGGCCGATGGTCCGTTGGGGCCTGTGGGCCGCACTGTTAGGCATGCCCTTCCTACTGGATCTCTTCTCGCTCTTCCGCGGCTATGGCCTGGCCATGGCCTTCTGGTCGATGGCGCTGTACGAAGGCTGCTCCTTGCTTGAAAAGCGCAGCACCAAGCGGCTTCTGCTTGTGCTGTTGGCCTCGGCCTGCGCGGCGTTCAGCTCGTTGAGCCTGTTGACGCTCTGGGCCGCCGTGCTCGCCGTCACACTGTTCGTTGCGTTGCGAAAGCCGGTGCAGCGCGGGATGCTCGCGGGCTGGCTGTTGCTCGGCGCTTTCCCGTTCACTTTTGCCGCCGCGTATGCCTACCAGCTTGGACTGCGCGGGGCGCTCTACTACGGTACCGATACCGGCATGTTCCGCGGTACGGTGCCCTCCCTGCTGAAGGCGATGTTCGGCGGATCGAACATGCTGGCGGTGGCGGTGGTGGTGCTGATCACGGTGGCCGGAATTGTGGTGGCGTGGCGGGCGTTCCGCGAGCGCGATCGCAGCTTCGGCGCGTGGGCGTTGATCGGCACCGCGGGCTTGGTCTGGGCCGATGTGCTGGGGCGCGAACTGCTCTTCGCGTGGAACGGAACGCTCTTCCCCGAGGACCGCACGGCCTTGCAATGGGTGCTGCTCTTCGTGCTGCTTTTCGCTTTCGCGTTGGACCGGCTGGCGAAGACCGCACCAAGGCTGAAGTGGCTCGCGCTGGGGCTGTTGCTCTTGCCCCTCCGCACACTTTCCACCGCCAACCTGCGCACCACAAGCTTCTGGCCCGAGCAAGCCATCCCCTCCTCCATCTTCCGCGCGGCGGAACGCGAACAGCAAGTCTCCCCGCGCCTGCTCACCATCGGCGCCTACCACCAGATGCCCGCCTGCTGGGGCTTCGGTCTCCGGCAACGCGGACTGGCGCTGAACGCGGTGGACGTGAGCGCATTCCCGAACGGGGGTGAAGCCCTGCTCCTGATCGACCCGCACCGCGACTCGGTACCGTCGGACTACCGAGCCGTGGAGTTGGCTCCCGGCGGCCATATCGCGTTGTACGCCCGCGAGACACCGGTGAACACTACGCTCCTGTTGGACACCACCTTCACCGGCGAGCGCTCGGACGCGGAGTACAAGGAGCTCTGGCATCCGGCCATCGGAACTGTGCGTGGCGGCACCTTCTTGGTGGAACTGGAGATGGCGCTGCGGCCGGACCGCGAACCCATGACCGGCGACTTCGTGTTGGAGACCAATGCCGGGGGCACGGTGCAACACACGGACCATGTGCTCTTCCAGTTCATGCGCGACCCGCCACGCAGTGATAGCATCCGCACCGTGCGCCATATCCCGCACGTTCCCATGGATGCCGAACGCGTCGTGGTCTATCTCTGGAACCCGTCTCTGCAGTGGTATGCTTGTTCGGGCCGCATGCGCATTTACCTTGTCCGGGATGGAGCGTGAGGGAGCGCCGATCACCGGCAAGGAGCGTGCGGCGTTTGCGTTGCTGGCCTTGCTGGCCGTTGCATACGTGGTGGTGCGGGCATGGACCGTGCCCTTTGTGAACGATGAGGCACGGGCATTCTACATGTACGTGCTCTCGGGCGGTTTTCTGCCCTTCCGTGCCACCTGGGACGCGGCCAACCATCCGCTGCTCTCGGTACTGGCCCAAGTGAGCTGGCGCATCGGTGGCACTGCGCCGCTTGCGTTGCGCATCTGGAGCGTGCTGGCCTTCATCGCATACGCTTGGTACGCATGGCGCATGGGTGCTTGGCTGAAGATCCGCTTGGTGCGCTGGTGCTTCTGGACCGCGTTCCTCGCCTGCCCTCTGCTCCTCGACTTCTTTTCGCTCTTCCGAGGCTACGGCTTGGCCATGGGCCTGCTCGCCGTCGCCCTTTTCCACGCCGCGCGTTTCATCCGCGAGGAGCGCCGCCCGGACCTCCTGCTCGCGCTGGCCGCCATGGCCCTTGCGGGATCGGCCATGCTTTCCCTGATCATCGTTTGGGCCGCCGTGCTGGTGGCCTTGACATACAAAGTGATCCGCGGCCGGAACGTTACCGCACGTGCCGGGCGCTTGGGCTGGTGCATGTTGCTGGGCGTGCTGCCCCTGCTGCTGGCCGCCGCCTTTCTCTGGGGGCTCAAGTCCCGGGACCTGCTCTACTCCGGTACTGACGCGGGCTTCTTCGAAGGCACGGTGCGCTCGCTCTCCATCTTCGTGATCGGCACGGCAGGCGGGGCTTGGCGCCTTGTGATCTGCTTGGCCGTGGCGGCGGCAGCGGTCTTTGCGTTGTGGCCTTCACCGGGGCAACGTTCCGTGCGTGAGGAACTGGCCCGAACGGCCGCCTTCCTGCTGATCGCGGACGTGCTGGGTCGCGAGTTCCTCTTCCTCACCACCCATGCGCTGTTCCCGATCGACCGGGGCGCGCTGCACCTGCTGCCCTTGTCCATCGTGCTGGTCGCTTGCGCCGTGGACCGCTTGGCGGGAATGCGGCCGCTCCTTGCCTTCGCCGCGCTGCCCTTGCTGTTCCTGCCGTTGCGGTCGATCACAACAGCCGACTTGGACAGCACGCTGATCTGGGGCGACAATTCCATTCCGGAACGCTTCCATGCGTTGGTGGAGGCCCGACAACGGGAACTGGGCCGACCCTTGGTCCTTGGTGGTGAAGATCTCATCCGCGAAGCATGGAGCCTAGGTGCCGCGGCGCGCGGGTCTTACAGCATCGCGCTGGATCCGTTAGGCTTCCCGCAAGCCGAATGCGACCTGCTCATCATCGATACCGCCCGTTCCACCCCGCCACCGGGGTTCCGTACGATCGCCGTCACGAGCACCGGAGAGAACAGCCTCATGGAGCGCATCGCACCGTTGCGCATGCGGCATGTGCTGGACACGATGGTGGAACGCAACGGCGGTCCGGACGAATTCATTGAACTGTGGCGCGCCCACCCGGACAGTTGGCGTGGGCGTGCGGCGTGGGTGGAAATAGATGCGCAATTCACCGGCCTTGTGAGGAACAGCCGCGTGACCTTGGTGTCCGATGTTTCCGATACGCTCCAGCAGCACCTCGTCTACAACGGTATTCCTGTTGACCGATACTGCGTGACCGATGGCGGCGGACCGCACCTCGGCATCCGCGTACCCCGCCTGCCGCCGAACACCGGACAGGCCGCAGTGTATCTGTACAATCCCGATAAGGTCCCGATCAACCTGAACGCCCGCATCAAGGTCCATGAGATCCTTCCGGAGGGCGACCGATAGGGAAAACCCGCGTGGGATGCCCATCTTAGCGCTCGATAAACGCATTGACAAATGGCCTTGGACAAGAACCAGATCGCGAAGCGCATCGCCCGCGAACTACAGGACGGATACTACGTGAACCTCGGCATCGGCATCCCCACGCTGGTGGCCAACCACATCCCGCCGGGCATCAACGTGACGCTGCAGAGCGAGAACGGACTCCTCGGCATGGGCCCCTTCCCCTTTGAAGGCGAAGAGGACGCCGACCTGATCAATGCGGGGAAGCAGACCGTGACGCTGTTGCCCGGCTCGGCCATCTTCGACAGCGCCATGAGCTTTGCGATGATCCGCGCCCAAAAGGTGAACCTCACCGTGCTCGGCGCCATGGAGGTGTCGGACAACGGCGACATCGCCAGTTGGAAGATCCCCGGCAAGATGGTGAAGGGCATGGGCGGCGCCATGGACCTGGTGGCCAGCGCGCAGAACATCATCGTCTGCATGATGCATACCAACAAGCACGGCGATAGCAAGCTGCTGAAGAAGTGCTCCCTGCCGCTCACCGGCGTAGGCTGCGTGAAGCGCATCATCACCGACCTCGGCATGTTCGAGGTGACCAAGGACGGCTTCAAGCTCACCGAGCGAGCGCCGGGCGTGAGCGTGGAGGAGATCCAGTCCAAGACCGAAGGACGGCTGGTGGTTGAGGGCGAGGTGCCGGAAATGGCGATCTGATCGGTCGGCCATGGGCAAGGTCCGCACCTTCCTCCAGCGCATGGATGCCGTGTGGTGGCTCGTCGCCCTGTTCATCGGGATGTCCTGCGCCTACGAGGCCGGTCGCGTCCTCCATCTGCTTCCACAGCCCCACCACGTGTGGCGCCAGTCCGATTGCATCTCGCTGGCGTGGAACTACTACGACACCACGTGGAACTTCTTCCAGCCCACGATCCACAACTTGTTCTCTGACGACTATACCTCCGGCAAGACCGCCGGGGAATTCCCCATCCTCTACTACATCGTGGGCATGATCTGGCGGATCACCGGGCCGGACCTGTTCATCTACCGCTTGATCGGGTTTTCGCTCCACTTCATAGGCAGCTTGGCGCTCTTCGCCTCCGTGCGCCGGATCCTTGCGAGCGGATTTTGGGCCGTCTGTATCGCGCTCATTTTTTATGCCTCGCCTACGATCGTCTATTTCGGGATCGGCTTCCTGCCGGATGTCCCCGCCTTCGAATTCGCGTTGATCGGCTGGTGGTTCACTGTGCGCTACACCACCGAAGGCCGGAGCAGGCATTGGGGATGGGCGGTGTTCTTCTTCACGCTCGCCATGCTCCTCAAGGTGTCCGCGGGCATGAGCCTGGTCGCCTTGGCCGGGGTCCTCTTCTTCCACACGGTTTTCAGAAAGCGCGTCCCCAATTCATGGTCCCTGTTCAAGGGTGACCGCCGTGAATGGGCGACATTGGTGATGGGCCTGGTGGCCGTGTACGCATGGTACGCCTATGCCGCCTGGTACAACGGCCAGCACGGGGGGCATTACACCTTCAACGACCTCTGGCCGATCTGGGGAATGGACCCCGCTACAAGGCAGGTAGCGTGGGATGTCGGTCGCCGGATCCTGGTCTTCCAAGTGTTCGACACCTCGGTCTGGGTATTGATCGGCGTCGCCTTCACGGCCCTGGTCGCCAACGTCCGGAAGCTCCCATGGCAGCTGATCCTGCTCAATTTCTTCCTGCTCTTGGGATCCGTGCTCTACATCCTGTTCTGGTTCCAAGCCCTGAACAATCATGACTACTACTTCATCAATCCAATGATCACGTTGGCGGTGCTCTTGGTCAGCTTCCTGTGGATGCTCAAGCAGCATTATCCCGAGCTCTTGCAGGCCCGCTGGAGCCGCTGGGCCATGGTCGCCCTCCTGGCGTTCAATGTGGCCTACACGGCGCAGAACATGCGGATGCGCTACGACACCTCAGGCACCATGACGGCCCAAGACCTGTGGCCCATTTACCACGAAGCGGAGCTTGCCCATTGGAACGGGCTGAACTACTGGAGCTTGGAACCGGTCGTGCATATCCGGCCGGATTTGCGCGCCTTGGGGATCCAGCCGGACGACCGGGTGATCTTCGCGGACGACCCGACGATCAACGCCTCCTTCCTGTTCATGGGCAACCGTGGGTGGAACAACTATGGCAACCACCTGAACGAACCCGGCTGGATGGACATGTTGATCGCGAACGGTGCTAAGTACTTCCTTTGCGTAGACCCCAAATGGACCTGGGACCCACAAACCGGCCCCTACCTGCACGACCAGATCGGGGTGGTGGACGGGGTGAGCATTTATCGGTTGCACCCCATGAGCAAGCCCTGAACACCAAACAGTGCGTTCAACTGCTATTCCAGATCCCGGCCAATTTCGTTTCCAATGCCCTCCAGAATCCCTTGGAACTGGGACCAGTATGCTTGGACCATCGTGAACGCGTTCTATGGGCGGCAGCCCTGACCAAGGTTACCGGTCATTACGGATCTCCCTTTGCGCTTGGAACCCCATACGGATTCTTGCTTATTGTGCGATCTTCGCCACATGGTATCGAAGCTTTCCATCGTCATCCCCGCATACAACGAGGAACGCACGATCCATTTGATACTGGACAAGGTAAGGGAGGTCCAGTTGATCGCGAACATCAGCAAGGACGTGGTGATCGTGAATGATGGCAGCACAGATGGCACAGCGGGGGCCGTGAGGCGCTACATGGACGAGCATCCCGACCTTGGCATCCGCTTTTTCGAGCAACCCGGGAACATGGGGAAAGGTGCCGCCATCCACCGCGGCATCCGGGAGGCCACGGGGGACCATCTCATCGTTCAGGACGCCGACCTGGAATACGACCCGCGCGAATACAACGACCTGCTGCGGCCCGTGGTTGAAGGCTTTGCCGACGTGGTCTTCGGCTCGCGCTTCATGGGCCACCATCCGCACCGCATCCTTTTCTTCTGGCACAGTATCGGCAACAAATTCCTTACGCAAATGTCCAACGTGTTCAACAATTTGAACCTCACGGACATGGAGACCTGCTACAAACTGATCCGCAGCGACATTGCCAAGGGCCTTGTGCTGAAGGAAAAGCGATTCGGCTTCGAGCCGGAAGTGACAGCGAAGTTGGCCCGGGTAAAGGGCGTGCGCATCTATGAGGTAGGCATCAGCTACTATGGCCGCACCTACGCCGAAGGCAAGAAGATCGGTTGGAAGGATGGATTCCGCGCCATCTGGTGCATCATGAAATATGGGCTTTGAGTGATGGACGGGGCTGCCGCCAGATCCATGTTCCGGGAATGGGGTGCGCTGCTTCCCGCTCTCCTCGGCATGTTTTATTTGGTCGGACTGCGTGCCTTGCTGCAGGCCCAACCGGAGATCGGTGACGGGGCATTGCATTACGTTCAGGTGCTGCACGCATGGCAGCATCCCGTGCTTTTCCTTGATGTGTGGGCCAAACCGCTCTATGTCATCCTAGGCGCGCCATTCGCGTTGATGGGCACGTGGGGCCTCACGCTCTTCAACGGCGTGGTTTTCCTGGCCACCTCGGCCTGCATCATGGCGTCCATTCCGCGCTCCGCATGGCCGCTGCGCTGGTTAGCCCCGGTGCTGGTGGCCATCAGTCCCCAATACCTGTTCATGGTCTATGCGGGCATGACCGAGCCTCTGTTCGGCCTGCTCTGTGTCGCCGCCGTTATGGCCCTGTTCGCAGGCCATGTACGCACCGGCCTGTTGATCGCCTCGCTGATGCCCGTGGCCCGGCCGGAATACATCGTGGTACTGCCCGTGGTAATGGCTTGGGCGCTGTGGCGCGGCAAGGGGAGGTCACTCCCGTGGGCGTTCGTGGGCATCGTGGTCTTCAGCCTGCTCGGTGCAGTGGCCCATCACGACCTGTTCTGGTTGGTGCGCGAAGATCCCTATATCGGCAACACCACCTACGGCTCCGGCGATTGGGCCCATTTTCTGGAACAGGCCCCGCAGATCCTGGGCTATCCATTGCTCTTCGCTCTTCTGGTTGCCACGGTCTGGGGAGTGTTACTCTGGTGGAAAATGCCCGAAAAACGCCGGGAGTTGCTTGACCTGTTCGCCCTTGCGCTACTGCCGGTGGTGTTGATCTGGTGTGCGCACAGCTATGCTTGGTGGAAAGGTGATGCGGGTTCCGCCGGTCTGCTGCGCGTGTTCGCCACCACCGTGCCGCTCAGCGTGTTGTTCGTGCTGCAGGTGGTGCGCCACGGGACGGAATCCCTGATGCAAATGCGCATTGTCTGGCTGGGTTTGCCCCTGCTCGCGGTGCTTGCCTTCCCGCTGGGCTGGATGGAGGCCCGGACCCACGTGCCCATACCGGCTGTGATGGTGCCCGAGCAGAACCAAGTAGAGCGGGCTGCGCAATACGTGCTGGAGGTCCGGAAACCCAATGCGCGTATCGCCTATCTGCATCCCCATTTCGGCGTGGTCACCGGCTTGGACACATGGGACAGCACCCAGGCCATGAACATCACATCGCTCCCTTGGCAGCGTCCGGGTGCCGATCTGAGGCCCAATGACCTGGTGGTCTGGGATTCGCACTTCGGCCCCAACGAGACCGCGTTGCCCCTTCAGCACATTCTGTCCGACAGCGCCCTCACCCTGCTGCGCGTTTTCGAGGAGGGCGCCGGTTGGCAAGGGACCGCCGAACCTTTTTCCGTGTGGGTGTTCGAGCGGATACCGTCCAGCGTCAGGTGGGAAACAGACACCCTACTCCGAATGGACCTTGGCGACCCGGAAAGTTGGCATCAACGGCCACCTGCCCAAGGAATATCCGGACATCTGTCTTGTTCGGTGCGGATGGACGGCGACCGCGAACTGCGTCCACCGATCTCGCTACCGCCGGAGCAGCCGAATATCCCGATACTGGAACTGACTGCTTCGGGCGACGCCATGCCCGGCGGGGAAGATGGCAATTGGCAACTCGTGCTCACCGTGACCGATGCCGGCCGGGAGGTACACATCCAGCGCAAGGACATGCAGACCGGCGCCTTCTCGGCATCGTTCACCCTGCCCGCGGAATTTGTGCGGATGGACGTGCGCTTGAAGATCGAGCAGGCGGAGAAAACCCTCGCGGGGATCAAGGGCTACACCGTGGTGCTGCGCCAATTGCACACGGGATCATCACGGCAATAACCGCCCATACACCCTCCACACGCTGGCCATGGTCCACTCCGGACCGTCCCACGGAGGGAGGTAGTTCCAGCTAAGGCCGATGCTGAAGTAGATGAAAAAGAGCGCCACTACCAGTGCCGTGTATCGCATTGCCCGTGAGGAGCGCAGGATCCCTTGGGCTCCCCACGCCGTCGGCACCGCTAGAAAGACCAGGTACTCCACAAAGCCCCGGTGACCGAATGCGCCGCCCAACCACCAGCTCCACCAGGAGGCGATGAGGTACCAGGCCAGTAGCCATACCAGCAGGACGATGCGCCCACCGGAGGTCCCGCGAACGGCCATGATCCCCAATGCGCCGATCACCAGCAGCATCACCGGGGAATAGAGGAACCAGCCGTTCCAAGGATGCCAAAGCACGTCCCAGAGGTGCGGATGCGACCAGAAGAAATCCTCGCCCTTCTTACCGTAGGTGAAGACGAACCAACTGCCGGTGATCATCTTCCAATAGGCCAACTGCGGCAGCACCAGCGCGCCGGACACCACAGCGCCCGCGGCGAAGGCCTTCGGGAAGTGCGCCGGCCAGCGCAGACGCCCCTTCACGTCCCTTGGACCGGTGGCGCCATAGAGCATGGGTACCAGCAAAGCGATCACATTGGCGGGCCGCACCAGCACGATCATCGTCGCGATGACCATCAGCAGGAACAGGCGCTTCGGGGAGGGCGCTTCGAGCATCCGCAACGTGGTTGCGAACAGTGCCGCGAACAGGAAGAAGGAGTAGACATGCGACATGCCCGGCTCCATGGAAGCGTAGTAGTACAGGTTCGTGCAACCGAACAAGAGGAGCACCGCAGCGAGTGAGGCGATGTTGCCGAAGCGCGGCTTCAGGGCGTGCAACAAAAACCAGCAGCCCATGGCCGCATAGAACGCACCCGCCATACCGCGCGCCACGGCGTAGGGCCAGCTAAATGCGTCCGGCGTGGCCAGGCCCAAGAGGCAGGCCGCATGCGCTACCAGGAAGAAGGGCAGTTGCAACAGCGACACGCCGATGGTGAACAAGCTGAGCCGGGAGCCGTCATCGAGAATATGGACCCAGGGCATGCCCCGCAGGTCATGGTCGATAAAGAGGCCCGGCAGGAACTGGTAGTAGCCGAGGTCGTCGCTGCCGTGGGTCAGCAGTGTCCCGAGCCGGTGAGCCTCATGCCCGAAGAAGGATAGTAGACAAAGTGCGAAAATGCCCATGGACAAGGGCAAGGCCCAGCGCGTTCCTGTGCTCATGGCACGATCCAATGGCCGTTGTACCAGAGTTTCCCGCTCAGGCTGTCCATGCGGTACAGGTCCACATCGGCCACACGAATGCTGAGGTCGTCCACCCAGATGCTGTCGTGGTCATAGGCCTCGCCGCTGATGAAGAGTTTCAGCTCGTGGTGCTTACCTCCGCTCCGGAAGGGCAGCTCCACCATGGACCAATCGCCCACGATGGTCCGGGCAAAACGCGGGTCGGTGTAGTAGCTCCACGCGCCTTGGCCCGTTGTCGGATCGACGTCATCGATGCCGACGAAGGCGTGGCAGCGCATGGGGCCTTGGTTGTAGTACCAGAACGAGGCGAGGTAGGTGACGCCGGTATCCATGACCGCTGCGGGTAATTGGGCCACTACGTTGAAATCGCGCTTGAGGCCGGAGAACGCGCCTTGGCCGCTACGCACATGTGTTGCAGGCAGACCCTCGAACCCGTCCGTGAGCAGGAAGGTGTCCGGCTTGCTGAAGTACCAAGCTCCGCTGCGGTAGAGGCTGTCGCGCGCGGCCTCGAAGTGTTGGACCCGTTCCTTCGCCCGGTCCGCAAAAAGTTCCTTTGCCGTAATGGCAAGCAAGGCGTACGGTCCGCTCCGCATCAGCTCGTGGGCATGCGCGGCAGTGGCCTGGTCGTAACGGTCCATCGGGCTGCCGGTAAGGATCATCAAAATGGTGTCGTTCGGCTGGAAGCGGGAGGCGATCGGCTTGGGGTACCAGTCCGGCCCCATGCCTTGGATCAATTCCCGCACCTCGCCCAAGCCCGTGCGCGTTAGCGAGGAGGTCATCAACGGGAAACCCGTGTGCTGCGCCATCGTTTGCCCCACCAGCAGTCCCGGTGCATCGGCGGGGATCATGAACTCCTCCCCTCCGTTATGGAAATAGGGCAAGGTCACCAAGGCTTTGGCCTGCACCTTCTTGGCCGCGATGACGACCGCCTTCATGTCCGTTGGCAATTGATCAATGTCGAAGAAGTTGGGTTGCTCCACGATGCGCTTGGCCACGTACCGGTCGAGGTAGTGCGCGTCGATCGCGAAGAGCGAAAGCACAATGACGACAAGGCCCGATGCGGCCACCCGGACGCTGCCCGGCCCGGCCCGCCGCCAAAGCACCCAGGTGGTGCGTGCCGCCCAGATGGTGATGACGAAGTAGAACGCCCATCCGAAACGCGATGGTGCGCGGAACTGCCCGATCACCGGCGTGTACCACAGGCATTTCTTGCACCAAGGGTCGAACGGAAGGCCGAAGGCGAACACCAGCATGAAGACGCCGGCGACCAGCATGATCGCCACCTTGGGCGGGAAGACATCCGCGATGAAGGAGCGCAGCCGCCCGCCGAACAGGATACGCACCAGCAGGACCAACACGACAAGGAAGACCAAGATGGTGCCCAGACCGATGTAGGACCAACCTTCCGCAAGCCGGAACGCGGGCAGGCCGATGATCTTTTCCCATAGCGGGGAGGCGAACAACGGGTCGGGTGCGAGCAGCGTGGAGAAGCTCATCTCGTAGGTGAAGAAGCCCGTGGGATGGAGCGTGCGCCCCACGTGCGTGTCGGTCAGCTTTTGCCACAGCAGAAAGAGCAACAGGGCCCCTATCGGCGCCAACACCATGCCGATGGCAACGCGCCGGTGAGCGGCCTTGAAGACCCATGCCAGAAGCCCGCATGAAAGCACCAGCACCGCCGCGATAAACCCGAGGTAGACGTGGGTGAACAGCCAGAATTCCAGAAGGGCCAACATGACCCATGCCCATCGCCCGGGACGGGCGCTTCGCCATTGGCGCAACATCAGCCACGCCGCACTTGGGATGGCACAGCCATAAGCCAAGGCATAGTGGGCCTGGGTGCCACGCAGCACCTGCGGCGCCAAGAAGGAGATCAACACCGCGAACACCGCCGCCAAGAGTTCCGGCATGGAAAGCTCGCGCAGTATGCCGTAAACGAACAGCGCACACAGTACGATGCTGGCCAGCATCATCAGGTTGATCAACGCCACGGTGTGCGGCAGCAGTCCGGGGAACACCTTACATACGGCGCGCCAGACGTTGCTTTGCAGGGGTTGCGCGTCCGGGTAGTCGATGTGCTCCCCGAACGGATAATTCATCCCGGAGAACGTGGTGATCGAGGTGTCATGCTCAGCGTGCCAAGCGAAGCTGAAGTAGTTCTTCATGCCGTCGCCGTCGGTATTGAACATGTAGTGGCCCGGTGCGCGGAGCACGGAACCGAAGTACAGGAACAACAGGAGCGTCGATAATAACAGGGTGAGCCACAGGCCACGATGCTTCATCTGCCTCATTCAATGATCACGTCCTGGATGACGCCGGTGTAGTCCTTCGCTGCGAAGGGGATGTAGCCTTGGTCGTAGGGCGAACCGGGCCACCATTTAGTGTTGTGGAACTCCTGGGTCACGATCAGCTGCATCTGCACATCGCTGATGGAAGTGACGGTGCTGTCCATGTAGCCCACTTCGCGTAGTTGGTCCAGTTCCGGCCCGATGCGCCAGGTGACGGACTCCGGCTTCCAATCGATCTGGAACCAGTAGTGGTCGCCACGGAAGAGCTCCGCGTCCGGCTCGAAGATCTTCTGGGTGAGCGCACGGTAGTTGTCGTCCCAGCGCTGGCTGAGGAAGGTCTGCCCGTCATGCGTGATCCCGCTGCAACCCGCTGCGAAGTTGATGGGGGAATGGCAGGCCATGTCCCAGTTGGTGCAGGCCACGGTGATCATGCCCTTGGGGATGCCGCCCTCCTTCGGTCGCTGCCAGTTGGCGCGGTTTCCGGGCACCGCCACCTGTTGCGGGCGCAGGGGCGGGAAGGTGGCATCGGGGCAGTACAGCGGCGTCTTCAAGATCTCGAAGTCGATCTCCGCATAGTCCACCTGCGGCACGCGCTTGTCCTGTTCTCCACCGTAATAGTTCTCGAGGAAACCGTCCTTGGCGCAGATGCGGCGGTGGTTCCCAGGCGCGCCTTGGTAGATCAGCCAGATGGCGTTGGTGAGCCCCACCCACATGTCCGAGTCGTTCAACAACGGCGTGAGCTTGCACTTGATGGAGTACTTGCCGTACATCAGGCCACTGCGCGAGCGGACACCGACGTTCTCCTTACGCAGGTCGTTGGGCGTGGAAGCCGGATTCCGCAGTTCGATGGTATTGTTTTCCGGATTCGATCGCACGGTCTCGCAGGGCATCCGGGTGGTCATGGGCCGCAGGGAGACCATCCTGTTCTCCGGGAAGAAGCAGCGGTTGAAGTCGTGGTCCTCCGGGGTGTATGCATTGCCGAGCACATCCGCGATCAACGGGATGTTGGCGAAGCGTGTGGAAGGGTCCACGTAATGGATGAACTGCTTGAAAGGTGCCTGTTTGCGCAGCTCCTCCGTCTGCCCGCACCTATCACTGAACGCTCCCTTGGAAATGCCCTCCGTCTCCTCGACATAGATCCCGGCCCCCAACGGGGGGCGCGCGCTCACCTTCAACCGTTCCCTCGCCTCCAACACGGTCACTTGCGGAAGTTTCGCGCCGGGGCCGTGCAGGAAATACCAGTATGGTTCGATGAATTGGCCGTTCTCCTGTTCGTTAATCCGCGCCACTGCATCCGGGATCCGGGCGGCGGTGAACGCATCTTCGGGCACCACCACCAGCAGGAAGGAGTACTCACCCACCCGAGGGTTCCGCGCCCAGCGGAGCCGCTTGCCATCCTGAAAGAAGCGCTCCTCGTCACGCGGGTCGCCGTGGATGCGGAAACTGTTCTCCACCTTCAGCGCATCGTGCCCGCTGGTGCGCGCTGTGGTGCGGAAGCCTTCCGACGCGCTCTCCCAGCTGCCATAGAAATTCTCTTCCGCCAGCGGGTGCTGCCCACCGTCCGGCAAGGTCTCGTCCATCTTGTAGGATCCGTTCCGGTAGTACAGCTTGTACTTGAACGCGCGGCCCTTTCCAAGGGTGTCCGTAACGGTGAAAGAAAAGGTGAACCGCCCGCCCTCCACCTGATGGGCCGAAGGGATCGTGAACCCGCTGTCGATCGCGTCGGTGTAATCCATGGCGATGACCTTCTCCCCGTCCGCCCCCTCGGAATGCCAGTTCGTGAGCACCTCGAAACGGTCCACGCCGCCATGGCCTGTGCGACCACCATCGGCGCAGCCGAGCAACAACAGGGGTGTGAGCCAGAGCAGAGCCTTCATCGGCGGGGTGCTAGTTCGAGGATCATGGCTTGGGGTGCAGGGTAAGAAGCGATCCGGTCCGTGCCGTCCCCGTTGTCCACGTCGAAGCCGGTGAGCAGGACGCCATGAGGTTTCCGCTCAGCCACTACGCGTTCGAAGTGTGTGATGTCCGTGCGCGATGTCGGTGACCAAGGCCGGAGCATCGCGATGGGCGTTCCGTCCGCATCGATCAGATAGGCCACGCCTTCCTGCGGGACGAAGCGCCATTGTTTGTCCGTGCCACCGATGGGCACAGCCGCCTCGGTAGTGTTCACTGCGGTGCCACCTGCCGGAAAGCGAACCGTATCCACGGGCACCTCCGTCACCGACACTGTCGCATATCCCATCGGGACAAGGCCGCCTACGCCCATGCTATCCAGCGCAAATGCCGTCCCTCCTGCCCGGCCGGGCACTTCAGCGCTGTGGAAGTAGAGGTCGATGTCGTCCACGAACGCCTCCTCCCCGCCGCGCTTCCAGAAGTAGACCGAGATGATGTCCGTAGGTTCCAAGGCCAGGTCGCGCATCAGGAAGCTGCAGTTGAGCCTACTGCCCTGTGCTGCGCCGGTGTCCGCTGGCAGATCCTTCCCGAACCAGGCGAGCTGCTTGCTCCCCCGGTCAATGGACACCACGGCAGTGACGAGCGTTTTTGGTGATGGGGACCACATCCAAAACCCGACTTCCACGGCCGACAACGTGGTAGCCACGTCCTGCACGCGACGCCGCACGGCCGGGGAATAATCATCGCCCGGGGCCATCCGGTAGGAGCGTTCCCCGCCATGCGACCACTTGCGGGAAAGACGCACGGTATCCGCCGAGACGGGCACCTCGAAATCGAAACGCAGGTTGGGGCGGACGGTGCTGCCATCCAGATCGAACTTCACGGTGGACCATGGGCCGGCGGCAAAGGCGAAGGGTGCTTCGTCGCCTGTGAACAGGCCACCTTCCTTGGTCAACCTGGCAGCGCCAGCGGTAGGCAAGGTACCACTGATATTGCGCGGGTTGCTGCCGATCAACAACTTCACGCGGTCCTTCACGGCACCTTGTTGCGCGGAGGTCATCCATTGCCAGACCAACAGCCCTGCGGCCACGAGGATGGCCAGGACCACGATGATGCGCAGGAAGCTCTTCACGCGGCGAAAGTAAAACGGAATACAGGTGGACTTTAGGGCTGCACGAAGGTCACACCAACGCAATATCCTTCTCCTTCACCACAGCTTCCCCGCGCAACCGCAGATACAGCTGCGCCGTGGCCACCACGTCCTTCTTGCAGTAGGTGGCGATGCGCTCAAGGTCCTTGTCCTCGTAGTACACACGCGCCACGTCCGCACCGGAGATGTCGTCCTTGGGCGTGGGGATTCCGAGGATGTGCGTGAGCAGCGCCAGCGAGGTGAAGTTCTTGCGGTCGCCGAAGCTCCACATGTTCATGGTGTCGAGAAAGCCCACTTCCCACGGCTTCAGGCCGCCCACGTCCAGCAGCTTCGGCAGCTTGATGCCGTGTACGATGCAGCGCCGCGCGATCCACGGGAAGTCGAACTCCCTGCCGTTGTGGCCGCACAGCCAGTGGTCGTCCGTGCTGTAGTTCTTGTTGAGCATATCCACAAAGCGGTGGAGGACATCCCGCTCATCATCACCATGGAACGAGGTGACGCGCATGGCGTGGCCGCCGCCCTCCCGCTTCAGCCCACCCACACCGATGCAGATGATCTTCCCGAACTCGGAAAAAATACCTGCCCTGTCGCCATAAACCTCCTCCGCCGTCTTCCCGCCACGCTCCTGTTCAAAGCGTGTCTTGTCGCCGAAGAGCTTCGCGGTGCGTTCGTCCAGCTCGCTGAACTCCCGGACGGCAGGCACGGTCTCGATGTCCAAGAAGAGGATCTTGCTCAGGTCTTTCACGTGATCGGCTCGCATGGTGAGGAAATTATGGGATTTTGGACGCAGAGGCGCGGAGGCGCAGAGAAATGCTTTTGGTGATCGGTGAATGGAGAACTCGGACTCAAGACTCAATGACTCACGACTCAAGACTTCCTTCAAGGTTTCTCCGCCGCCACCGCTCGAGCGATCTCCGTGTACTCGAACACGTCCTTCGGGTGCCCGACGTCGTTGTGCTCCTCCCACTTCATCCCGGTGCGCACCATGATCAATCGTTCCTGCGGGATCACTACCACGTACTCGCCATGGTAGCCTCGGCAGTAGTACATCGGCATACCGTCCACGGTCGCGAGCCACCAGTAGTAGCCGTAGCGGTCGTTAGGTTCGCCCTTGTCCATCAGCTTCGCCGGCGTGATCGACTCCTTCCAGTATTCCTCCGGAACGATGCGGGTGCCCTTCCACATGCCGCTGTCCAACCATAACTGCCCGATGCGGCCGAAGTCGCGCGCAGTGGCATACAGGCAACAGAACGCCTTGAAGTCGCCATCCTTGCGGTCCTTGCCCCAATAGGCGTCGTGCTCCGCGCCGAGCGGCTTCCAGATCTTCTCCCGCACCAGGTCGTTCAGCGGCATGCCGTAGATCTTCTGCAACACATCGGACATGATCTGCGTGCTGCCGCTGATGTAGTCGAATTCCTGGCCCGGCTCCTCCCGGCAAGGCTGGTCCATCGCTAATCGGCTCACATCACTCCCGTAGTAGCCCTTGGCGTTGTCACTGAACGGGCTGGCGCCGCTCTCGCTCCAGTCCAGACCGGTGCTCATGGTGAGCAGGTTCCACAAGGTGATCTTCTTGTGGCATTCATCGAAGGTGTCGAACTCCGGCAAGTACTGGCCCACATGTGCATGCAGGTCGGGGATCTTGCCCTCCTTCATCGCAATGCCCACCAGTACGCTGATGTAGCTCTTCGCCACGCTGAAGCTGTTGCTCACGGAGTCGTCGCGCCAGCCCTCGAAATAATCCTCGAAGAGCAGGCTGTCGTCCTTGATCACCACGAAACCCACCGTGTTCAGCTTTTGGAGCGCGATGAGCTGTGCATCGGTGAGTGACAGCTTGCCATAGCGTGGGCTTTTCGGCCATGGCTGCGGGTCATCCGCAAGGATGACGTTGGAAGCGAAGAAATCCCGGTCATCGATCTCCGGCCCGCTACGCCCCATAAGGTAGGTGAAGCGCACACCCTTCACGATGTGGCCGTTGCCGGTGATGTAGCACAGGGTGATCAGCACCGCGATGATGCCGACGAGCCAAAGGAGGATCTTAAGAATGGTGCGCATGGGGGGTTGTTGCGGTCCGAAGATAGCCGGAGGGCGGTATCTGCGAGTTCTGCGGAAATAACCTCACACCAGCTCCACGTCGAACAGGTCCGCCAGCTCCAGCTTCAGCCGGTCCTTCACGCCTTGCATGTCCAGCAGGCCGCCCAGCTCCTTCGCCATGCAGGTGACGCCTTTGTCCGCGATGCCGCAGGGAACGATGTGGTCGAAGTAGCTCAGGTCCGTGTTCACATTGAACGCGAAGCCGTGCATGGTGACCCAGCGGCTGGCCTTGATGCCGAACGCACAGATCTTCCGCGCCTTGGCAGGGTCGTCGCCATCGAGCCATACACCGGTGAGGCCTTCGATCCGTCCCGCTTTGATCTTGTAGGCCTCCAGCGTGCCGATCACAGCCTCTTCCAAGGTGCGCAGGAAACGGTGTACATCGGTGAAGTGGTGGTCGAGGTCGAAGATGGGATAGCCCACGATCTGGCCTGGGCCGTGGTAGGTGATGTCGCCGCCGCGGTCGATCGGAAAGAACTGAACTCCTTCTCGGCGCAAACCCTCCTCGTTCAGCAACAGGTGCGCCGCCTTGCCGCTCTTGCCCAAGGTGTACACGTGCGGATGCTCGCAGAACAGGAGGTGATCATCCGTTGGCGTTTGTTGCTCCAAAGGCAGCTCCCGATTGGCTACCTTACGCGCGATGGTGGCTTGGAAAAGCTCCCTCTGGTAGTCCCACGCAATGGCGTAATCGATGGGGCCAAGGTCCTTGAAATGGATCGTTCTCACACCGCAAAGATCGGGTTCAAATGATTTAACCACAGAGGTCGCGGAGAGCGCAGAGGAATGCAAGAAAGAGATGTGTCATCAAGAAACGCACTGCCATTGGCAGCATGAGGGCGCAGAGGCCTAGGCGTCCAAATGCCCTTCTCCGCAAACTCTGCGTCCTCCGCGGTTAAAAGCCTACCAGGCACTCCGTAATTTTGCGGTGCCCATGCCTGCTCCTTTAAACGTCCGCGACAAGGTCTCCCTGCTTCCCAACAAGCCCGGTGTGTACCAGTTCTTCGACAGCGATGGCAAGATCCTCTACGTCGGCAAGGCCACCAGCCTAAGGAGCCGCGTTGGCAGCTACTTCGTCAAGAACCACCACGACGGCAAGACGCGGGTGCTGGTGAGCCACATTACCGACCTGCGCACCATCGTGGTGGAAACGCCCTACGACGCTTTGTTGCTCGAGAGTTCGCTGATCAAGGAATACCAGCCGCGCTACAACATCTTGTTGCGCGACGACAAGAGCTACCCGTGGATCCGCATCCGCAACGAGCACTACCCGCGCATCGAGGGTATGCGCAATCCGGAGGACGACGGCTCCGAGTATTTCGGCCCATTCGCCTCGGTGCGTGCCATGCGGACTCTCCTGAAGCTCGTCCACAAGCTGTACAAACTGCGCACCTGCAACTACGACCTCAGCCCGGCGAACCTCGCCAAGGGCAAGTACAAGCGCTGTTTGGAGTACCACCTCGGGAACTGTAGGGCCCCTTGCGAAGGATTGCAGGACGAAGCGGAGTACAACGCCAACGTCGCACAGGCCAGGCAATTGGTGAAGGGGCGCATCCGCGGTGTGGTGCGGCTCCTGAAAGAGCAAATGCACGCCCATGCTGAAAAGTTGGAATTCGAGGAAGCGGAGGAGGTGCGTGATCAGCTCGAGCAGTTGGAGAAGTACCAGGCCCGCAGCACCGTAGTGAACCCTGACATCGGCGACGTGGACGTGTACGGGCTGGCGCGCAACACGTTCAGCACCTTCGTGAACTACCTCCGCGTGATCGATGGTGCCGTCGTCCAGGGCATCACCATCGAGCTGAAACGCAAGCTGGACGAGCCCGATGACGAGGTACTGCAACTGGCGATCGCCGAACTACGCCAGCGCTACCGCAGCAACGCGCCCGAGGCCATCGTGCCAATGGACCCGGGCATCGAAATGCCGGAACTGCACTTCACCATTCCCCAGCGCGGCGACAAAAAGCACCTGCTGGACCTCAGCTCGCGCAACGCGCAGTACTTCATGCTGGACAAGCAGAAGCAGGAATCACTGGTGGACCCCGAGGCCGCCACCGACCGCATCCTCGAACAGCTCAAGCAGGACCTCCGCCTCAGCGAATTGCCGCGCCACATCGAGTGCTTCGACAACAGCAACACCCAAGGCACCGACCCCGTGAGCGCCTGCGTGGTCTTCAAGGACGCCAAGCCCAGTAAGAAGGATTACCGCCACTTCAACATCCGCACCGTGGAAGGGCCGGACGATTTCGCCAGCATGGAAGAGGCCGTGGAACGGCGTTATGCGAGACTGATCACCGATGGCGAACCAATGCCGCAATTGGTGGTGATCGATGGCGGCAAGGGCCAATTGCACGCCGCCCTCAATGTCTTCGACCGCCTCGGCCTGCGTGGAAAGGTCGCACTGGTCGGCATCGCGAAGAACCTCGAGGAGATCTTCTTCCCCGGTGATCCCTATCCGCTGCACATCGACAAGCGCAGCACCAGCCTGCGGCTCATTCAGCACATGCGCAACGAGGCCCACCGTTTCGGCATCACGCACCACCGCGGCAAACGCAGCAAACGCACCGTGCGCACCGCATTGGAGGACATCCCCGGCATCGGCCCCGGCACCGCACAGAAACTGCTCAAGCGCTTCGGCTCCATCAAGGGCCTCCGCGAAGCCGCGAGTGAAGAAGTGGTAGCGGAGATCGGCGCGAAGAAGGCGGAGGTGGTGCTGAAGGGGCTGGCGGTGTCTGAGTGATCGAGGATGAAGTTGCGACCTGGCGTTTCCGTGATCCTCCCCTTCTACAATATGGCCACCTCGCTCGATGCCGCCATCGCCAGCATTGCCGACCAATCCTTCACAGAGTGGGAACTGTTGCTGATCGACAATGCTTCTTCGGATGAAAGCACCGTTATCGCCAAACGCTGGGTGGCGAATGACGATCGCATCCGCGTGATCCAAGAGCTGAACATCGGCATCGCGAAAGCGCTCAACACCGGGCTAGCACACGCACAAGGCCGCCACATCGCCCGGATGGACGCCGACGACATCAGCCATCCTGAACGCTTCGCGAAACAGGTGGCCTATCTGGATGCGCATCCGGAGATCGATGCGTTGGGAACTCAAACAACATTCAATACAACAGTAGAAAGGAGCAGCGGCATGCGCTGGTTCACGAAGTGGCAGAATGCGATCCTAACGCCGCATGACCATTACGTAAAACGATTCGTGGACGCACCGCTCGCACATCCCACCGTGATGTTCCGCCGCGAACTGGTGGAGCAGCATGGCGGTTACGACACCGGTCCGCTGCCGGAGGACCATGAGCTTTGGCTGCGCTGGATGAACGCCGGAGTGCGCTTCGCGAAACTGCCCGAGGAATTGCTCACTTGGAATGACCATGCGCAACGGCTCAGTCGCACGCATGCCAACTACAGTGTGGATGCTTTCTTCACCACCAAGGCGAAGTGGTTGGCCAAGTGGCTGAAGCGGAAATTGAACAACCGTTCCGTCATCATCGCCGGCACCAGCAGGATGTGCCGGGAACGTGCCCGGATGCTGGAGGCGGAAGGCATCACCGTCCACGCCTTCACCGATGTGAAATCACGCGTTGTTCCGGGCTATGCATTTATCCCGCACGGCGGACTTCCGGCTTCCGGGAAAGCATTTATCGTCTCCTTCATCTCACAGCGCGGCACGGGTGATCGCATTGCGGAGTTCCTAGTTTCGCGGGGAATGGTGGAGGGAGAAGATTTCATTCTGGCGGCATAGCATCGCTGACCGGTTAACTTGGCACGACCCCAAACCATGGATTCCACATCAGCCACATCCGCGTTCCGGACCAATGAACTGGCCGCCCTACGCACCTGTTTCGACAGCGGCGCCACACGGCCCTACCGTGCCCGCCGCGATGCCCTGAAGGCCCTGAAGCGTGCATTGAAGAAGCACGAGGAAGCGTTGCTCAATGCCATGCACGCCGACATGCGCAAGCCACGTTTCGAGGCTTACATGGCCGACATTGGGATCGTATATGCGGAGATCAACGATGCGCTGGAAAGCCTGAGCGAATGGATGCAGCCCGAGGATGTTCCCACGCCGATCAGCCTGTGGCCCGCGAGCAGTTCCATCCATCCACAACCATTGGGCGTGGTGCTCATCATCTCCCCCTGGAACTATCCGGTGGTGCTTGCACTTTCACCGCTTGTGGGCGCCATCGCCGCGGGGAACTGTGCCGTGGTGAAGCCCAGCAATGAAGCTCCGCAGACCGCCATGGTGCTGCAGCAGATGATCACGGAGGCGTTCCGGAAAGATCATGTGTTCGTTGTGCAGGGATCCGGCAGCGCGGTGGTCCCGCCGTTGATCGACGCCTTCAATTTTGATCACATTTTCTTCACCGGGAGCACGGCCGTGGGCCGGAAGATCCTGTTGCAGGCCGCACCGCAGCTTACGCCCGTCACCTTGGAACTCGGTGGGAAAAGCCCCGCCATCGTGGACCGGAATGCCAACATCGATCAAGCGGCGAAGCGCATCGCATGGAGCAAGTTCTTCAACGCTGGCCAGACCTGTATCGCCACCGATCACGCCTTGGTGCATGCCTCGGTGATGGAACCTTTCCTCGCTGCCTTCGCGAAGCACACGGAGAACTTTTACGGCAAGGAGCCGCTGCAAAGCCCGCATTACGCACGGCTGGTGAATGACAAGAATTTTGAGCGCGTGAGAGGATACCTCGGCGATGGTCGCATCATTACTGGCGGCCAGCATGATGCAACGGAGCGCTACATCGCCCCCACCGTGCTCACGGATGTTTCGCTCATCAGCTCCGTGATGCAGGAGGAGATCTTCGGCCCGATCCTACCGGCGATCCCGTGGAACGAACCGGAGGAGGTGCTCGCGATCGTGCGCCGGAATCCCACGCCGCTGGCGCTATATGTCTTCAGCAAGAGCCGTTCGGCCCAGCGCTATTTCACGGAACGCATCGCCTTCGGCGGCGGGTGCATCAACCATTGCCTGCTGCACTTCGGCAATACGGAACTACCGTTCGGTGGCGTGGGCACCAGCGGCATGGGACGCTACCACGGCAAGCGCAGCTTTGACCTGTTCAGCCACCACAAAGGCATTGTGAGCGCCGGATCGCTGCCGGAACCGGGCATCCAATATCCGCCCTATTCCGGTTGGAAAGAGCGTATGCTGCGCGGGGCAATGAAGTAACGATCCGCTAATTAGCTGATGTGAATGATCAGCTAATCGGCTGGAGCTAATCGTTCGGCACGCTTCGGCAGAAGGCGGTCGCGCACCAGCAACATGTGCTTCTCGTCGCATTCCAGCGAGGCCACGCAACGGCCTTGCACCATGGTAGTGAACGTAAGCGGATCTGCAATGCCGTTGGTCTGGCAGAATTCTTCCACGTGATGGCAGAAGTGCTCGGCCGTGGGTTTGGCGTCCGGCCCGAGGAAATCCCAATGAAAACGGAGTGTAGGCATGAATGATGTTCGGGGGGCAAAGATCCGAATTCGTACGGATCGAACGGTCAGAAAGGATCTGCACTTCGTTGCGCTCGTAGCGAACGTTGCGGTTCCGACCTTCGCATTCCCTTTGCGCTCTTTGCGGATTAAGCCCACCCCGCAGTGGTAAATTTGCACCATGTCGAACACGATCACCTCCTCGGAAAAAGCCACTGAGCAGCACGGGCTGTTCACTCCCGCCAACTACATCAATGGCACCTGGAAGAAGGAGGGTGACGGTAGCTTCAACACCGTGGTGGACAAGTACCACGGCACCGAGCTGACGCGGATCCCGCACGCCACCGCGGCCCAGATGGAGGAGGCCATCGCCGCCGCGTACACCAGCCGTGCCACCGTGCATAAGCTGAGCGCCGGGGAACGCAACGAAAAGTTGGAGGCCTTGGCCAAGCTGATCGAAAAGCGCGCGGACAAGCTCGCGATGCTGATCGTGCAGGAAGCCGGAAAACCCATCGGTTATGCCAAGGGCGAGATCGCGCGCTGCATCACCACCGTTCGCACCGCCGCCGCAGAGGCGCTGCGGTTCACCGGCGAAATGACACCGATCGACTTCGGTGCAGGTGCCGGAAAAACGGCCTTCACCAAGCGCTTTCCCATCGGTGTTATCGGAGCGATCACACCGTTCAACTTCCCGCTGAACCTGGTGCTGCATAAGGTGGCACCGGCGATGGCCACGGGCTGCCCCGTAGTGCTGAAGCCAGCGCCACAAGCGCCGCTGAGCGCATTGGCATTAGCCGCCATGATGGAGGAGATCGGCTGGCCGAAGGGCGCTTTCAGCGTGCTGCTCTGCGGCAACCCCGTCGCTGAATTGTTGGTGAAGGATGAGCGCGTGGCCATGCTCAGCTTCACCGGAAGCGACAAAGTGGGCTGGCACTTGAAGGCGATCTGTGGAAAGAAGAAAGTGGCGCTGGAGCTCGGAGGCAATGCTGCGGTGATCATTGATGAAGGCACCGACCTCGCCGCCGCCGCCAAGAGCGTGGCCATGGGCGCGAATCTCTACGCGGGGCAAACGTGCATCAGCACACAGCGGATTTTCGTGGTGAAGCCCGAGTTTGAAAAATTCCGCGACCTGCTGGTGAAAGAATACAAAGCATTGAAGGCCGGCGACCCCGCCGACGCGTCGGTATCCGTAGGACCGATCATCGACAAGGGCCACTTCGAGCGCATCGGTTCTTGGCTGGACGAAGCAGTGAAAGGCGGTGCCAAACTGCTGGCCGGCGGCAAGCCCGTGGATCCCAAGCGCAACGTCTTCGCGGCAACACTGCTCACAGACACCAAGCATTCCATGAAAGTGGATTGCGCGGAAGTCTTCGGGCCGATCGCCGTCGTGGAATCAGTGAAGGACTTTGCCGCAGGCATCGCCCGCGTGAACGACAGTAACTACGGCCTACAGGCGGGCGTGTTCACCAATAACTTCAACCACGTAAAAAAGGCGCACGAGGAGCTGGAGGTCGGCGGTGTCATCATCAACAGCATCCCGGGCTTCCGCGTCGACAGCATGCCCTACGGCGGCATCAAGGACAGTGGCCTGGGCCGCGAAGGGCTGAAGTACGCGATGGAGGAAATGAGCGAGCCGCGATTGATAGTGTATTGAAGAAGTACCACAAAGGACGCTAAGGACACGAAGGATGCGGTATGGTCGGCAAGCTGAAGGAATGGATGCCACGCAGCGTGCGGTCCATTCTAAAGGAACCCCTTTGTGTTCTTCGTGTCCTTCGTGGTATAAAAACGAACGGCTTTTTTCAACCCTTTCCTTCGAGGTCCTTCACCCGTTCCACCAGCTTATCCAAATTCCGGAAATGGATGTAGCTCTTGCGGTACTTGCTCGCCTCCCATGCCGGTGAACCCATGTAACTCTCGCCCGCCTTGGTGTCCTTGCTGATGCCGCTCTGCGCCGCGATGATGGTGCCGTCGGCGATCTTCAGGTGGCCGATGATGCCCACCTGCCCGCTGAACATGCAGTTCTTGCCGATCTTGGTGCTGCCCGCCACCACGCCGCCCGCTGCGTAGTACGTGTTCTCGCCCACTTCCACGTTGTGCGCGATGTGGATCAGGTTGTCGAACTTGACGCCTTTACGCAGGATGGTGCTGCCGAGCGTAGCGCGGTCGATCGCACAGTTGGCGCCGATCTCCACATTGTCCTCGATCACCACGTTGCCGATCTGCGGGATCTTCTGTCCTCCGTCCGGGCCTGTGGCGAACCGGAATCCGTCGCTGCCGATCACCGTGCCGCTGTGGATGATACAATCCTTGCCCACCACGCAGTCTGAATAGATCTTCACGCCTGCATAAACGGTGGTTTTGTCGCCGATGGAAACGTTGTCCCCGATGTAAGCTTGCGGATAGATCTTCACGTTGTTGCCGATCCGCGCGTTCTCGCCAATGAAGGCCAGTGGACCGATGTAGCAATCTGAACCGTGCGTGGCACCTTCAGAGATCACGGCTTGCGGGGAAACGCCCTTCTTGTTGCGCTTGATCTGGTCGTACATCTCCAGCACTTTGGCGAATGCACTTTGTGCATCGGCCACGCGCACGAGGGTGGTCTTCACCGGTGCTGTCAGGGGAAGATCCTTGCCGATGATCACCACCGAGGCCGTGGTGCCGTAGACGTATTGCGTGTAGGCCGGGTTGGCCAGAAAAGAAAGCGAACCCGCGCCGCCTTCCTCGATCTTGGACAGGCGCGTGACCGTGGCTTGAGGATCGCCTTCAACGGTGCCTTGAAGAAGTTCGGCGATCTGGGTGGCGGTGAATTGCATCGGCCCAAGGTAAATACCCCACCGGCCGTTCCGCTTATTTCACCTCAGCCAACTTCCCCTTCAGCATGTTGATCACCCCGATCTCCGTGGCGTCCACACCTTTCTTCTCTGCGAGGTACCAGCTGGCCCAATCGCCGAGGTGTATGAGGTGCAACTGACGACCGAGCCGGTCATCGCCCTTACTCCACACCTCGAAGATGTGCGGCGTGTACTTCGCGAAGACCTCCTTGTTGATCTCCATCCGCATCTGGCTGCGCTCGTGGTCGTCCTTGTGACGGAAGATCGTCACGGCCAAGCTTTTGTCGCCACCAGCCCAGCCCACCAGCTCATTATGGTTCATCTCCGGGATGGCATGGTGCCAGCACAACTCCTTGCTGTTCTCGTTGAGCTGCTGCCGAAAGCGGATGCTCACCGCTTCCGTGGAGGCCTCACTGTAAATGATGGCGCGCTTTCCATGGAGCTTTCCCGCCAGTTCCTTGCCTTCGGCCTTGATCGCCTCCTGACCGGACTTCAACTGTTGCGCTGCACGGGCGATGGAGGTCTCAAAGTCGCTCTTGATGATGCCGAAATGCTTCAGCACGAAGAACTGTTGCGTGAGCGAATAGGCCAACATGGTACGCGGCGGATTGCCGCCCGGGATCACGATATGATCGAGGCCCTTCGCCTTGGCGGACTCCAGCATGGTGCCGCCGCTGGTGATGCAGACCACGCGTGCACCACTGGCCAACGCCTGATCCATGGCGGCCAAGGTCTCCTCGGTATTCCCACTATAACTGCAGGCGATCACCAAGCTGCCCTTGCCCACATAGGCCGGCAGGTAGTAGTTGCTGTACACCTCGATGGGGCAGGTGCCCTCGCCCGCGACGGCCTGCGCCGCGATCCGCCCTCCGATGCCGCTTCCGCCCAAGCCGGTGACGACCACATTGGTGTAAGGTCCGTCGGGAGCGCCGAGCTTGGCATTGCGGCCGATGGAAAGGGCTTCTTGAAGATGGTCGGGGAAATCACGGATGAGCTCGTACATCGGCGGCGGTTTCTTGACGGGTCGGTTTCTGTGGCGAAAATAGGCTGCTCATACGCAGCGCGGCATCGTTTGTTAGCGTTCCATATGCGGGTTCGGAGGAACATCTACAAGCCATAAGCTCTAAGCCTCAAGCTTAGGGCTTAGGGCTTAGAGCTTATGGCTTTCCTGACAGGCTCACTTCGGCACCGATGACAATTCACAATCGGACGGTTCCACGCTTTTGAGCTCCTTCATCTTCAGGAAGGTTTCGTCCACCTGCTGGGTGATGCTGGTACCCGCACCCAACGCGCTCACTTTCTCGAACCAGCACTTGGCCTTAGCACGGTCCATGCCAGCCTCGTTGTACAGGTAAAAGAGGCCCATGTAGTTATAAGCTTCCTCCAGATCGGCCTTGTGGCCGTCCTGCTCCTCAGGCTTCATCTTGCGGATGACCTCCTCGTAATAGGGTTTGGCGGACCAGGTCTTCACCTCGGCCGTGTCCATGCCCGCCCGGGCCCGTGCCCGGTAGAGGTAACCCTGATAGATGTTCGGTTGCTTGGCGATGTACTCCGCCCAGGCACTGTCCGCGGTCTGGTACATCTTGGCCCGGTTCGCCATGGCGCCGAGGTAGTACCAATCGTTGACCTCCGGCTTACCAGCGTTGATCTTCTCCTGCATTGCGGAAACGGCCTTGCCGTACGCTTTGGCATCGGTGAATGCTTTCGCCGCTTCCAGATAGAGATAGTCCTTGGCCTTGTCCATGCGGGCCGCCTTCAGGTACATCTCAGCGGCGAGGGAGTCGTAGGGCGCTAATTTGAAGCTCACCGTGGTGGAACCGTCCGCGTTCGGCGTGGAACCCGCATAGTGGGCCACATCGCCGTTCACTTGGGCGGTGCCGTTCGGGTCGATGTTGATGGGCGGGTTCTTTTCGAGGTCCTTGGCCAGTCCTTGGTAGATCTTCCCTTGGTATTCATAGTCCAAGCTGATCACCTTGTCGGTGGGTTGTTCTGCGAAGTACTCCTTCATGGTGGTGTTCGCAGCCGCGAAATCACCCTTTTCGGTGAGGTCGAACGCTTTGAGACGCTTCAGCACCATGTTCTTCACGCCCTCATTCTCCAAGGCTTGGATCTCGCTCAGGCTCTGGTCATACTTCTTCACCAAAAAGAGGAACTGCGCATTGCGCACACGGGCGCTGGTGCTACCGCTGTTCAACTGCAGGTATTTCTGCATGTCGGCATTGGCTTTGTCGAAGTCGCGCGCCATGAAGTAGGCTTCCGCACGGCCGCGGTAGGCCGGAGCGAAGCCGGGATCCAGGGTAATGGCATTGGTGTATTCCTCGATGGAGCTGGGGAAGTTCTTCGCCCGGTAGTACATGAAGGCCTTGCGCGCCACGGGCTTCGCGTTCAAGGGGTCCAACTGCATGGCCTGCTTGTAGTTCTCCAACGGGGCCGAGCCATCGCGCGGGTTCTGGTCGAACTGGACGTCCCCCTTCAGGATGTACGCCTCGGGGTCCTTCGGGTATAGGTCGATGGCCTTTTTGATCAGCACCAGTGCGGCTGCGTGATCCGGTTGCTTGCCTGCCACAAGACCCTCGGCCTCTTCGCGGTAGGTGGCTGCGATCTGTGCCTTACTGTATTTGTTGGACTTGAGCTCCGCGGTTTCCGTGGCTTTCGCGAACTGGGCCTGAGCCTCGGTGGCCTTCCCCTGCTCATGGAGCACCTTGCCCAAACCCGCGTAGTTCAGGGCATACGTCGGGTTCACCTGGATGCCTCTCCGATAGGCTGCTTCCGCACTGTCCGAACGGTCTTCGGCGAAGTAGTTCTCGCCTAAGTAGAACCAGGCCTCCCCACTGGTCGGGGAACTTTCCACGATACGCTTAAACACGGCCGTGGCTTTCTCGAACTGCTCGTTATCGGTCAGCTTGATGGCTTCCGGCAATTGCGCAAAGGCACCAAAAGTGATACAAATGGATCCTATTGTCAGGAAGGTCTTCATTCCAGGGTTGATCTAGTGGGCGACGATCTCAATGTTCCGCGGAGGCACCGTGATGGGGGCTACACCGAGCTTGAGTATGATGCGTTGTCCTTTATGGTTGGCGACAAAGGAAACAAAACCAGTGCCAAGACCGCTTTTCCCCTCTGTCAACAGCATGTTCATGGTCCGTCGGAGCGGGTATTGGCCGTCCGCGATGGTGCTTTGGCTGGGGAGAATGGCAGCGGAGTCCGACGCAAATGCGACAGGAAGCAGTTTCACCTGGTCCCGCAGGGTTCGCATGTCCGCATTGTCCAGATCGCTGATGGCCGCGAAGGGGATGAAACCGATGGCCCGAACGTCCCTGGAGACCTGTGCGACCACGGTCTCCACATCCGGCAAGGCTCCACCGCGGATACCCTGCAAGTGTAAAGAATCGATCAGCATCCGTGCCACTCCGCTGCCACTGCCGGCGAACACCGCCCGCAAGGGATGGATGGTGCTGGAGTTCTCCATATCGGTCGTCACCCGTACAGCGGTCGTGTCGCTGATCAAGATGGCCTTGATCTGCTGCAGGTCCAGCCGTGCGATGGGACTCGCCTTGTTCACCACCACGGCGATGGCATCGGTATAGATGGGCACCACGGGCAAGGCGCTCAATTTCCGTTCCCTGAAGTCGGCCTGCTGATCGGGGCCGTACGCCACGGAGGACACCACGCAGCGCACGCTGTCGTTCATCATCGCCTTCAGCAGCTCGCCTTCGGTCATGTAGCGCACCTCTATCTCGGCTTTTGGATAGAAGGAATGGAAAATGACGGCCTCCTGTTCGATCACCGGCCGGCTGTCCACGTCGGCCAGCACGATCACCTTGCCGGAGGTGGGCGTGTCGTCATTGTAGGGATCGGGCGCGGTGAATTCGCACCCGGCGAGTAACAGGGCGCAGGCGGCCCCGAAGAGGGCCACGGACGGTAGGGTACGGGGTTTCACTGTTCTTCCCGGCTTTGAGCCTGCTTACGCTGCCACATAAATCCACGGACCGCACCATATATCAGCAGGATGATCCCCAATGGGACACGGAATCTGGAGACCTGCGGATAGAGGAAGTTGGTGAACAGGATCAAGCAGCCGGCCACCGCATAGACCACGCTCATTATTAGTGCGAAATACTTCATCGATCTGAACCACTATCGGGTCTCAAATCTAATGGGCAATGTGAGGCGGCACCGCACTTCATGCCCGTTCATGCGGGCGGGCTTCCACTTTGGCATGCGCCGCACAGTGCGTTCGGCCGCGCTCTTGTAGCTCTTTTGCTTGCCTTTCACCGCATGCACATCCTCCACGCTGCCGTCCAGACCCACGGTGAACTGCACGTAGACAACATCCTTTCCTTCCACATCGGCAGGAAAAACCAGATGGCGCCGCACCCATTCGCCAAGGGCCGCCTCGCCGCCGGGGAACTGCGGCACCTCCTGCACTTCGAAACCGTCCCACACTGCCGTACCATCATCGGTGCCTGTGCCCGTACCTCCCCCGGTAGTGCCAAGGAGCCCCGTGCCACCGCCCGTGGCTGGCCCCCCCGGACCAGGCCCCGGGGCTAAGCCGGGACCGGCGGTGTCTTTGGGTAGTTCCGGCGGCTCCACGAGGCTATCCACCGCCTGCACATAGCGCTGCTGGTCCGGCTTCGCGGGCGGAGCTACGGTCGCTGTTCGGGGTGTTGAGGGTTTCGGGGGCTGCGGAGGAGATACGAACAGCTGGCCCAGGTCCACGTCCACCACCACGGGTGGCGGGGCCTGAGGCCCTGCAACCGAGTTGAAGTGTGCGATCACCGAAGGTACCAGGACCGAAACACCGAAGAGGCCGATGGCGCCCAACAAAGCCACGCCCATGCGCTTCCCGTAATCCGTGCGCAGTCGATAGGCCCCGTATTCCCGGTTGCGGTCGGCGAACACGAGCGCATTGCGTTCGGTCTGTGTCTCGTCACTCCACGAGCGGCCCAAGCCTACTGCCAGAAAGAACAGGACGAGAAGTATCAATGCTGCGGTGATGATCATGACGATGCGCTGTTAGTTGAACATGGTTACCGTTCAACTGTACAACCCGGAAGGCCCGGCGTTCATTGCACCGATGGCCCGATCGTCACGACCGTTGCTCAAGGCACCTCCGTAAGTGCGTCCGTTTTCAATACCGTGTCACCAATGCCCGGTCAATTAAAGAAGGGGGAAAGCTCGCGCCAACACGTAGTATCCAGCAACTTTCAATGTATGGCCCCTCTGGAAGGAGCGAAGGGCTGAGCAATAGGAATGCGTAATGTCCCGGTTGCGGCCGAACAGCCTGGAACTACCCTACTTCAGCTTGAAGTCCACCGGTATGGTGAAGCGGACCTTCACGGCCTTGCCGTTCATCTTGCCGGGGCTCCACTTGGGCATGGACTTCACCGCGCGCAGTGCCTCCTTGTCCAGACCGGGGCTTACGCCCCGCCGGATCTTGACATCCTCCACGCTGCCGTCCCTTTCCACCACGAACTCCACGTAGACCTTGCCCTGGATGCCCGCGTCGAACTCCATGTCCGGGTACTTGGTGTTCTTCTGCAGGTAGGCGTACATCTTGGCCATGCCTCCGGGGAAATCCGGTTGCTCCTGCACTGCGGCGAGGTCGTAGGTGGGTTCCTCCACCGGAGGGGGAGGCGGTGGCGCATCGATCTTCTGGCCTTCCTGGGTGGTGGTGCTGGCAGTTGTCTCGCTCAGGTCTTCCTGGGTGGGTGGGGGGGCCTCCACAGGCTCGTCGGCGGCTTCCACGGCCACAAATTGAACGGTCTCGATCTGGGGCTGGGGGGGAGGCACGACTTCCGGCGGGGGTGGCGGTTCCTCTGGCTGATCTTCCTGGAAGAGGTCCAGGTTCACGTCCACGATCTTCACCTTATCCGGTTCTTTTTCCTTGGTCCCGATCTTGGAGACAACGAAAGGGGTGCCCACGACCACCACGAAGAAGGCGATAGCGAGCACCATGGCCAAGCCGAAGCGGCGGCTGTAATCGCGCCGCAGGTCATATGCGCCATAGTCCTTATGGCGTTGGGCGAATACGGTGTCGTTGCGCAGGTCTTGGAGCACGTTCATCCACGAGGTATCGTACGTGAGCACCATGCTCAATAGGAGCAATACTGCTATGATGATCACGTAGGTCATGGCTTAGAATTTGAGTTTCTCAGCGTCCAGGACGGTCTCTTCCGCAGGCTTGATCGTGTCCTGCACAGCGTATTTGCCAATGCCAGCGATGGCCATATCGTCCACCATGTCGATCATGTTGCGGTACTTGGCGTCCTTGTCCGGTTTGATGATCACGAAAAGGGCCTCCTTCTCCTTTTGCGCCAGGTTTTTCAACGAGTCATAGGCCGTCTCGTTGATCTCGTTGGCGTTGAGCTTTCGGCCCAGTTCCTGAATCCGGTCGAAGGTGGTCTTGTTCCAGTCGATCAGCAAGGGGGTGATCTTGCTGAAGTCCGTGCGTGTAAGCTGGGTTTCGCCAGGCTTGAAAGCGTCCTTGTAGTACAGGATCTGGTCCTCCTTGGTCAGGAACAAGGTGAGGGCGTTGTTCACTTTGTCCAGCTCAGGCTTGTCCTTCTCGTCCGGCGGCACCGGGAAGGTGAGCTGCAAGGTGGACGGCTTGTACATGGTAGTGGTGAGGATGAAGAAGGTGAGCAACAGAAAGGCCAGATCGACCATGGGCGTCATGTCGATATGGGTGCTGCCTTTCTTGGCCCGCTTCTTCTGGTGGCGTGCTCCGCCACCGCCATCCCCTTGTTGTACGTCTGCCATGGCTCTTCAGTGATACCCCCGGTGGGCGGGGCTTTCCGTGGTTGCTTCGTTGCTCAGTGGACGCCTTTCATTTAACACGGTACACGCGCGGATCATTGGGGTTCAGCGGCCTTGGTGGCGATCCGGCTTGCCTCCAGGTCGGTGATCATTTTGAACCGGTTGATCTTCACTGTGGGACTCTGGAAGATCTTGATCACCTTGTTGATCACGGAGTAGTTCACATTGCCATCCCCCTTCAAGGCTACGATCGGGTTCTTTCCTCCGGAGCCGCTGCTAAAGATAAGCTGCGTCACGCGGATCCAGTCCAACAGCTGGTTGTCGGTGCTGTCGATGGGGATCCCAGGTGAAACGTCGTCCAATTGCTTGCGATCCACCGGGCTGTCCAAGGAGAGGTAGGTCGGCAGCTTCTGCAGAGGGATACCGATATCGTTGAGGTTTACGAAGCGTCGCTCCTGCTCAGCATCCAAGCTGATCTTATAACGCTTGGCCATCTCCTTGATCACCTCGGCGCGCACCAACTTGTCGGTAAAATCCCAGAACACGCGCCCGCCGCTATCCACGGTCACCGTCATGAGGTTCTCCGTGGGGATGGGGGACTGGCTCATGCTGCTGGGCGTGTCCACCACCACGGCTTCTTCCGGACGGAACTGGGCGGTGAGCATGAAGAAGGTGACCAGCAGGAACCCGAGGTCCACCATCGGTGTCATGTCCAGCGCAGGGCTGGAGCGGGGCATCTTGAGCTTCGACATGCTGTTTCTCTACACAACGCATGGGCGATGCATGCATCACCCGTACGTTGTTATTTGTGGTTCGCCAAGGTTTGGCTGACGCTGAAGCCGGCCTCGTCGATGCCGTGTGTGATGCCGTCGATCTTGGTGCTGAAGTAGTTGAACATGATGATGGCGATGCAGGAGCCGGTGATACCTAAGGCGGTGTTGATGAGGGCCTCGGATATACCGGTGGAGAGCGCGGTGGCATCAGGCGTGCCGGCCACGGCCATGGCGCTGAAGGCCCGGATCATTCCGAGCACCGTTCCGATCAGGCCCACCAGCGTACTGATGGAAGCGCAGGTGGAGATGATCACCAGGTTCTTGCTGAGCATGGGGAGCTCCAATGCGGTGGCTTCCTCGATCTCCTGCTTAACGGTGTTGATCTTCGTCTCTTTGTCAAGGTTCCCGTCGTTGAGCACGGTCTGGTACTTCTCCAGTCCGCTGCGCATTACGTTGGCCACGCTGCCGCGTTGCTCGTCGCAGGCGGCAATGGCCTCGTCCACACGGTCGCCCGCCAGTAGCTGGCGCACGTTGTGCAGGAACTCGTCGATCCGCCCCTTCCCCTTGGCCCGGCCCAGGGTGAAGTAGCGCTCAACGGAGAAGATGATCACGATCAGCAGGATCGAGATCAGGATCGGCACGATGAATCCACCCTTGTGGATCAGGCCGAACGTGTGGTTCGGGTCGATATTCACCGGGTGCCCCTTGATCGGGTCTCCGCCCTCGAAGTTCGCCGGGTCGCCCAGCACGAACATGTAGAACAGGATGCTGATGCCAAGGGCCACGGGTATAGCCAAAGCCACGAACAGGCTTGACATCTTTCCGGATTTACGTGTGCTCATGTAAGGAGGGTTTCTTGGTTGAAGGTAGCTCGTGGTTTTGTTCGTCCAATACGTTATGCGGTGCCTCGACAGCTAAAGCCGGGGGGCGCAAACATAGCAAGTACATCGTTTTCCGGAACCGTGTGCCATGAATGATCAACTGAGGTCTCCGACTCATGGGCCGGGCGGAAGTGAACGCAAGGTCCATCCCGATCCTTGCCCGATACCTGCAACACACCCGGAAACGGTGGGTCCTGAACAAGGAATGGGGGAAAGCAAAGAAGGCGCGGCGTGGGACCGGTCCGCGTTTATTGGGTTACGGGCTTCCAACGATGTCTATTTCTTGTTTTGGATATATTCACCATGTAAAATACATTTACATCCCAATACATTTGACCATGAGCACCTCAACGACCACAGCACGGACCGTTCTGCACAAGGCTGATACCCGCGGCCATGCCGATCACGGCTGGCTCAAAGCATGGCATTCCTTCAGCTTCGCCAACTGGCACGACCCCGAACGCATGCACTTCGGCGCTTTGCGCGTGCTGAACGACGACACCATCGCGGCGGGCAAAGGCTTCGGCACGCATCCGCACGACAACATGGAGATCATCACCATCGTGACCGAAGGTGCGCTGATGCACAAGGACAGCATGGGCAACGAGGGCATCATCAAGGCCGGCGACGTGCAGGTGATGAGCGCGGGAACGGGCGTGCAGCACAGCGAGTTCAATCCCGACCCGGAGCATCGCACCAAGCTATTCCAAGTGTGGCTCTTCCCCCGCAAGCACGGAGCTGCCCCGCGCTACGACCAGATCACGCTCGACCCGAAGGAAGGGATCAACCGATTCCAGCAGATCGTTTCGCCGGACCCGAACGACGCCGGCACCTGGATCGGACAGGACGCTTGGTTCCAGCTCGGCAAGTTCGATGGTGGACGTCCGGAACGCTACACGATCAAGCGCCCGGCCAACGGTGTATATGTCCTGGTCGTTTCCGGCAGTGCCGTGATCCAAGGCCAACAGCTTTCCCCGCGCGACGCGATCGGCATCAGTGGGGTGGACGCGCTGGACATCCTCACGGGCCCGGAGGGCGCCGAGCTGCTGCTGATCGACGTGCCGATGCATTTGAACTGAAGGACCACGCTCACGGTTCATTGCGACACCAAGGGCACGGAAAAACCGTCTCACGCGGCACGATAAATACCCACATCCGGGTATTGATACGGACAGGCCAAAGTCGGACCTTTGAGATGGCAAGAAGAGGATAAGCTCCCAGTGCATCCTGTCCATGAGATCCCTGTCCCCACATATCATCCCGACCTTGGCGGTGTTGGCACTGGTACTGTCATCGCTAACCTTGGACGCGAACGGACCGCAGGTGCTGCTACTGGACGGCAAGGTGCGTACCAAGGACATTTCCTTCGAGGGTGTGCGCCTGGTGGTGGAGCGCAACGGCATCACTGTTCAAGTGGTCACGGAGGACCTGAAGCGTTTTCAATTGGAACTGGACCTTCAGCAGGTTTATGTGCTCACCTTCCATCGGGAAGCCTGCCTGAGCAAATCGTTGCACATCGATACGCACGTGCCGGAGGAGGCGCTCGAAGCGGCCCCCTTCCGCTTCCCGTTCTTAGTCACATTGGAACCACGCCCCAAAGGCCCTGTGGTCCGTTATGCGGAACCGGTCGGGGATATCTATTTTATGGACGGGAAAGCGGACTTTGGATACGGTACGGACTATTCCCTCGCTCGTGATCGTCAACGAGCCACATTGGGCCGTGACCCGCGCGCAGCGGTGCGATCCGATGGAACAGGGCCAGGGCCTTCAACCGATTTTGACCGGGACCGGTCAATGGCCGGTCCGGCCACCTCGCTGCTCGGTACGGGTCTTTCGTTCGAAGCCGACAGGCAAACCCCTGCCCGAAGCAAAGAGGCACCTGCGGCGACTACCAGAGAACCACGGCCCCATCAGGAGGTCGTCATGGAGGGTGCATTGTACCCATCCAAACCAGACGGCCGAACCGAGGAATTGCAGATCCGGCCCACCTACGTGGCCAAGGAGGTCCGGATCACCGAGCAAGGCCGTACCTGTGTTTACAGGAAGGTGACCCATCGCTATGGGGAGGTCAACTACTTCTGCAACGGCAGCGGCTGTAGCGAATTGAGCTTCCGGGCGGCGACACGGCACGGAACCATCCCGGAACCATGATCCTCCTTAAACACAACTTCCTATTGATCGCGGCCGCACTCGCCTTGTCGGTATCCGCCCAGCGTGATGACGTGAACAAATTGGCCGTGATGCGGGCACGGGGTGAAACCTCCCTGAAGGTGGGCCAGGTCCACTACGACATGGTGGTGGCCGAGAACGCAAACCCCGCGCTGGAAGGCATGACCCTGCTCCGCACCGCCCGGGAAACACCAGAAGGTTGGGCGGCACGTGTGTACGCCCCCGACGGCACGCTCTTGATGGAGGGTGCCTTCAACGACCGTGAATTGCGCATTCCCCAGGGCGAGTTCACCTTCTTCCATTTTAACGGGAGACCCGAAAGCCAAGGCCGGTTCTGCAACGGCGGCAAGGTGGGCAACTGGCACCGCTGGGACCAGCGCGGTCAACCAATGGCCGATCGCAACTACCCGGAGACCTGCCCTGTGGACACCACCGGCCAGCATTGTTGGAGCTCGCTTTCGTGCAAGCCGTGACCTTGTTCGGGGCTGGTGATCGGTCGTAGACCTGTTGAAAAGTCGGGAGTCATGAGTCCGACTCTCGACTCAAGACTCCCGACTCAGGGCTGCACTCCCATTACCTTCACACCGTGAAAAAGATCAACGACACCACCATCGCCCTCCTCATCGACGGCGATAACGCGGCACCGCGCCGCCTGGCCCCCATCCTCGAGGAGGTCTCCAAAAAGGGCACCATCACCATCCGCCGCATCTATGGCGACTGGACCACCACCGGCATGAGCGGCTGGAAGGACCTGCTGAACGCCAACGCCATCCAGCCCGTGCAGCAGTTCGCCTACACCAAGGGCAAGAACAGCACCGACAGTGCGCTCATCATCGACGCCATGGACATCCTACACGGCGGTATGGTGGACGCCTTCTGCATCGTAAGCAGCGACAGCGACTACACGCGCTTGGCCACCCGCTTGCGTGAGGCCGGCCTGTACGTGATGGGCGTAGGCGAGAAGAAGACCCCCGATGCCTTCGTGCAAGCCTGCGAACGCTTCATCTATGTGGAGAACCTCGATGTCCAGGACGAACCTCGTGCAGCGGCCAAGAAGAACGGCACGCGAGCCAAAGCCTCCTCGGCCCCGTTGTCCGGCAATGCTTCGCTGATGAAAAAGTTGCGCAAGGCCTTCATCGTGGCCAAAGGAGAGGAGGACGAAGCCTCCCTGAGCCTTGTGGGCCAAGCCCTGCGCCGTTTGGACCCCGGCTTCGATCCGCGGAGCTACGGCCACGGCTCGCTCTCTTCCTTGATCAACGCATTGAAGGACCAGGTGGAGACCCGCCGCGAGGAGAAGGGGAACACGGTGATGATGCGGCTCAAGGGGTGAGTTTTGAGCGCTCCGTAGCTTTGGGGTTCTCATTCCAAAATCTGGCCGTCCATCTCTGGCATACACCATCATGCGCTACACACCCCTCTCCGCCGCCACCTACCGTACACACCGTGCCCGCTTCCGCAAAGCCATGGAAAAGGGCGGCCTCGCCGTGTTCCACAGCAACGACATCATGCCCACCAGCGCGGACGGCTCCATGCCGTTCCACCAGGCGGCGGACATCTTCCACCTCAGCGGTATTGATCAGGAGGAGACCGTGCTGCTGCTCTTCCCGGACGCTTTCGACGCGAAGGACCGCGAGATCCTCTTCGTACGCGAGACCAGCCCCAGCATTGCTATTTGGGAAGGTGCGAAACTGACGCAGAAGCAGGCCACCGAGCAAAGCGGCGTCGCCACCGTGCTCTGGACCAGCAGCTATGAGGCCACCTTGCAGCGCTTGCTCCCGCAGGCCCAAAGCATCTACCTCAACAGTAACGAGCACCTGCGTCAAGGCAACGAGGTGGAGACGCGCGAGGAACGCAAGAACAAGGAGTTGCGCGCCAAGTACCCGTTGTATGAAGTGAAGCGCAGCGCGCCCATCATGCACCGCATCCGCTCGCGGAAAACGGAGGAGGAGATCGCGCAGATCCAGAACGCCGTGAACATCACCGCCAAGGCCTTCCAGCGCGTATTGCGCTTCGTGAAGCCCAACGTGAAGGAGTACGAGATCGAAGCCGAGATCACGCACGAATTCCTGCGCAACGGTTCGCGCGGGCATGCCTACACGCCCATCATTGCCAGCGGCTACAATGCCTGCGTGCTGCACTACATCGTCAACGACGATACGTGCAAGGACGGCGATGTGATCTTGATGGACTTCGGCTGTGAATACGGCGGCTACGCCAGCGACCTCAGCCGCAGCATCCCGGTGAACGGCAAGTTCTCCCCGCGCCAACGCGACGTGTACAACGCGGTGCTGAACGTGCAAAAGGAAGCGACCAAGCTGCTGATCCCCGGCGTATTCCTCGGCGATTACCACAAGCAGGTGGGCGAGCTGATGGAGAAGGAACTGATCGGCCTTGGCCTGCTGAAGGCGGATGAAGTGGCCAAGCAAGACCCCGAAAAGCCGCTCTACAAAAAGTACTTCATGCACGGCACCAGCCACTTCCTCGGCATCGATGTGCATGACGTTGGCCTCTGGCACGAACCGATCGTTGAAGGCATGGTCTTCACCGTGGAACCCGGCATCTACATCCCCGATGAAAACATCGGCATCCGCATCGAGAACAACATCGTGGTGACCAAGGACGGCCAGGACGACCTGTTCAAGGACATCCCACGTGAGGTGGAGGAGATCGAGGCCCTGATGGCGCTGGGGAAGAAGGCCTTCGCCTAGGTTACGGACTTTGAACAAGGTGGCGGCCTGAGGCGTGGTCCGCCAATATTTTCCTTGGAGTCCCAAGGCGTGACTTGGCGTGAAATACCTTTCGCTCAGGAATGCCTATATTCTGCGACACATGCCAACATCCGAACCCACACAAGAGCATTTTAATGCCACACGCCTCCGCACCCACACATGGGACCGCTTGAAAACCGCTGTCTCCGATCTGGCGGCAGCAAAGAAGGGAAAGAAGGAAGCCGTGCACGAGGTGGATGCACTGCTTCAGGACCTGTACGTGATCGAGCAGTACTGGGCCTTTCCGGGGCGCGAGGCGGTGAACGGCCTCATGGCCATGATGGTGCGCAAGGAACATGCGGCATTGGAGACCCGCGTATTGAAGCTCGTGCGCACCTTGGTGAGCGGACAGATCCGCCTGAATACCGGCGAGCATGCAGAGCACGCATTGGACCATGACGATGACGGCTTGGAACGCCCCCGCACGAAGTACTTCGAAGTACTCTTCGTGGACGACCTGAATGAAAAAGAGGAACACGAGCTGAAGGCGAACCTCGCCGAGGTGCGTGAGCCCAACGACCCCTTCACCTACGACGCCATCGTGGTGCCCACCGTGCAGGACGCATTGATCGCGCTGCTCTTCAACTCCAACGTCCAGGCCTGCGTGATCCGCTACGGCATGCCCTTCGCATCACCGAGCGCCAAGGGCTTTCTCAAGGACTACATCCGTGCCATCAAAGAGGTGGACCTCAGCGACCGCAACAAGGCCGACATGGGGCCGCTGCTCGGCAAGCTCATGCGCTGGTTCCGCCCAGAGGTGGACCGCTACTATGTCACCGACACGCCCGTGAGCGACCTGAAGGACAGCACCGTGCAGAACTTCCGCCGCATATTCTACCGGCAGGAGGACCACCAGGAGTTGCACCTCACCATCCTCCGTGGCGTGCAGGATAAGTACGACACGCCCTTCTTCACTGCGCTGATGGACTACAGCCGCAGGCCCATGGGCGTGTTCCATGCCATGCCGATCTCGCGCGGCAACTCCGTGTTCAAGAGCCGATGGATCCAGGACTTCGGTGATTTCTACGGCCGCAACCTCTTCCTCGCGGAGACCTCCAGCACCAGCGGCGGACTGGACTCGCTGCTACAACCCACCGGCCCGCTGAAGAAGGCGCAGGAACGTGCCGCGCGCGCCTTCGGCTCGCAGTTCACCTACTTCGCCACCAACGGCACAAGCACCAGTAATAAGATCGTGCTTCAAGCCTTGGTGGAGCCGCACGACATGGTGCTGATCGACCGCGACTGTCACAAGAGCCACCACTATGGCCTCGTGCTTTCCGGTGCTTATCCCGTGTACTTGGACAGCTACCCGTTGCCGGAATTCAGCATGTACGGCGCTGTACCGCTTGAGACCATCCGCGAGAAATTGCTGGAGCTGAAACGCGCCGGACGCCTCCAACATGTGAAGATGCTCCTGCTCACCAACTGCACCTTCGACGGTGTGGTGTACAACGTGCAGCGCGTGATGGAGCAGGTGCTCGCCATCAAGCCGGACATGGTCTTCCTCTGGGATGAGGCCTGGTTCGCATTCGCTGGCTTCAGCTACATCTTCAAGCAGCGCACCGCCATGTTCAGCGCTGCGCGCCTGCACCGCAAGTACCACAGCGATGCCTACCGCGAAGAATACAAGGCGCACATCGCCTCCTTGAAGAAGGGTGAAGAGCCGCGCATGCCCGACCCGGATACGGTACGCATCCGCGTCTACGCCACGCAGAGCACGCACAAAACGCTCACCTCCATGCGCCAGGGCAGCATGATCCACATCTGGGACGAGGACTTCCAGCGCAAGAGCGAGGACAGCTTCCACGAAGCCTACATGGCGCACACCAGCACCAGCCCCAACTACCAGATCCTCGCCAGCTTGGACGTGGGCCGCAGGCAGGTGGAATTCGAAGGCTACGAGCTGGTGGAGAAGGCCATCGAGCAAGGTATGTTGCTGCGGCACAAGATCAACGACCACCCCAAGCTGCGTCGCTATTTCGACATCGTGACATTGGAAGACCTGGTGCCCGCCAAGTACCGCCCATCAGGCCTGAAGGAGTACTACAGCAAGGAGAAGGGCTGGAACCGCATCGAAGAAGCCTGGGCGCATGACGAGTTCGCCGTGGACCCAACCAAGATCAACCTCTATACAGGCAAGACCGGCGTGGACGGTGATACGTTCAAGAACCAATACCTGATGGACAAGCACCACATCCAGGTCAACAAGACCTCGCGCAACAGTGTGCTGTTCATGACGAACATCGGCACCACGCGCGGTTCCGTGGCCTACCTGATCAAGGTGCTGCTCACCATCGCCGACGAGCTGGAGGCGCGCAACAACGCACTGAACCATGCGGAAAAGCAACTGCATGTCGCGCGCATTCGATCGCTCACGCAGGAGACCCCGCCGCTACCGGACTTCAGCCGCTTCCACGATTCCTTCCGCGCGGTGCCCGGCGTGCCCGGGGGCGACCTCCGCAAGGCCTATTTCCTCTCCTACAGCGAAGTGAACTGCGAATACGTGAAGATCCGTGATTGCCAAGGGCAGATGCGCGAAGGGCGCGAGCTCGTCTCGGCCAGCTTCGTCATCCCCTACCCGCCCGGCTTCCCCGTGCTGGTGCCCGGCCAGGTGGTGAGCAAGGACATCCTTGATTTCCTCATCGCCATTGATGTGAAGGAGATCCACGGCTACCGCGAGGATCTGGGCCTGCGCGTCTTCAACGGCCATGCACTCGGAAGGCAACGGACCGGGACCGCCATGGGCGGGATGCGGATATCGGGCAATGGGGCATCGGCCAGCACGCAGGGACCATCAGCCAAGAAGGTATCGACACACGAGCGTGGACGCTCGCGGGAGAAAAAGTGATCGCAACACGCATCAACAGTGAAGAAGCAGCGATCCATCCAAGTGAAGGGCAGTCTTGTGACCATCGTGGAACGCCATGGTCAGGACTACATTTCCCTCACCGATATGGTGAAGGGCTTTGACGGAGGGAACGCACTCATTGAACAATGGATGCGAGGCAAGGACACCATCTTGTTCTTAGGCATCTGGGAACAACTCAACAATCCAAGTTTTAATTCCCTCGAATTCGAGGGAATTAAAACTGAAGCCGGGAGGAACAGCTTCTTCCTGAGCGCCAAAAAGTGGGTCTCCTTAACAGCTGCCGTCGGGCTTGAGGCACGAGCAGGACGATACGGCGGAACATTCGCCCATAAGGACATCGCCTTCGAGTTCGGCTCTTGGCTTAGCCCGGAATTCAAGCTTTACCTCATCAAGGAATTCCAGCGGCTCAAGGATGAGGAGGCCAGCTCGAAGTCTTTGGATTGGAGTTTCCAACGGACCTTGGCCAAGGTGAACTACCGCATCCACACCGATGCGATCAAGGAGCATTTGCTGCCGCCCGTGTTGACCCGGAAGCAAGCCACGCAGCTCTATGCCGGTGAGGCCGACCTCCTGAACATGGCATTGTTCGGGCACACAGCTTCGGAATGGCGTCAAATAAACTCCGGCCTTCTTGGCAACATGCGCGACCATGCCACGCTCGAACAATTGGTGGTATTGTCCAATATGGAGAGCATCAATGCCGTGTTGATCAAACAGGGATCAAATGCACCGGACAGACTCGTTCAATTGAACGGGATCGCCATTTCACAGATGCGTTCCCTGCTGGAGGGCCGGTCAGCGCAACGGATCCTCAAAAACGACCCGAGGAAAAACAAGGGTCGGTCATGAACGATAACAAGAAAAAAACATGAGAAAAAAGCAGACGAAGAGATCCGCGGTGATCAAGAAAAAGGCCGCCCCCGTCAAGAAGAAGGCCGCTGTCAAAAAGAAGGCGGCGACCAAAACGGCGACCAAGGCCGTGACCAAAAAGCGTCCTGTAGCGAAAAGGACGGTCGCCAAAAAGAACCCCGCCAAGCCCGTAGCGCCACGTAAGCCGGCCAAGGCGACGACCCAAACGGCAACCAAGACCATGGCCAAAAAGCGCCCTGGGGCGAAAAGGACGGTCACCAAAAAGAGGGCCGCCACGCGAAAGAAGAAAGCCGGCCCTTCCGTCCTCCGGGGCGTCAGCGACATTCGCCGCTTCTTCTACCGGAACGAGACACCGATCTATTTCATCAGCGCCACCAATTTCAATCTTCTGGGCGCGGACGAATGGATCAAAGGGTTCAAGTTCATCACCTACATCGAGTGCTTCGACGGATTGCACCCGAACCTGATGAGCCCGATGAAGGAGGAGCCGCACGAGGAGTTCCAAAGCATCGAGGATATCAACAACTACCTGCTCACCCACAGCGAGGTGAAGGACTACATCGAGAGCCGGAAGGTGAAGGGCAAGGCCGGGAAAGTGCTTTTCCTCATGTTCGATGAGAAGACCGAAAAGCTGGCGAAAAAGCTCGGTCTCGAGGTGATGTTCCCGAGCGCCAAAATGCGCACCTTCATGGACAACAAGGTGAACACCAACCGCATCGCCGAAAAGGCCGACGTGCCCTGCGTGCCCTACGTGCTCAGCCCGGTGAAGAACTATGCGCACCTCAACAAAGTTTCCGCCAAGCTCGGCAACG